>JBHPGP010000066.1:0-2062 GCA_042570305.1 Candidatus Omnitrophota bacterium | reverse complement strand
CTTAAAAGGTATAGGTAAGGCCTATCCTTGAGGATAAGCTTCGGGATCAATTCGCAGACGCTGACAGACAGGTAAAACGATGGACGCTATAACTTATGTCGTTACTTGGTAACTCCATAATCCTTCGATTTCACTCAGGATTATGTCCTGAGCGTAGTCGAAGGACATAAGTTATCTGCTCATTGAAGGAGGATTAAATGATTAAGATTAAGCGCGCCTTAATTAGCGTGTCCGATAAAACAGGGATTGTGGATTTCGCCGGCGGATTGTCTAAGCTGGGCGTTGAGATTCTTTCCACCGGAGGCACAGCCAAGTTGCTTAAGGAAAACAATATACCCGTAATGGATGTTTCCGATTACACCGGTTTTCCGGAGATGCTGGACGGCAGGGTGAAGACCCTGCATCCCAAGATTCACGCAGGGCTGCTGGCTTTGCGCAGCAATACTGCGCATAGAGAGACTTTGGGTAAGCACAATATCGGCCTAATCGATATGGTGGTGGTAAATCTCTATCCCTTTGAGAAAACAGTTGCCAGGCCGGGTACGAGCCGCAGTGAGGCGATTGAGAATATTGATATCGGCGGCCCATCAATGCTGCGTTCTGCAGCCAAAAACCACCAATCCGTAGCTGTTATATCCAGCCCCGGACAATATGCGCAGATATCAGCAGAACTCAAACGCAATAACGGGGCTGTCAGCACCCGGACATGCGAGGAGCTGGCGGCTGAGGTATTCAGCCTAACCGCGCATTACGACGCGGCAATTAACGGTTATTTAAGCAATCATCAGCAAAGGCAGGCTCCGCAGCAAGGCGTAGAATTTCCTGCACAATTACACTTGGAATTTACTAAATTACAGGAATTGCGCTACGGAGAGAATTCTCATCAAAGAGCAGCCTTCTATAGAGAAGCGCAGGCTCGCGGTGGCCTGATCAATTTAAGGCAACTGCACGGCAAGGAACTCTCTTTTAACAATATTCTGGACTTAAACAGTACCTGGGAACTGGTTTGCGAATTCAGGCAGCCGGCAGCAGTAGTTACCAAGCACACTAATCCCTGCGGAGCAGCGCAGGATAAAAGCCTCAAGCAGGCATTCTTGAATGCCTGGAAATGCGACAGCCTGTCTGCCTTCGGCAGTATTGTAGGCTTAAACAGGAAGGTAAATTTAGAAACCGCAAAGCTGCTTTTGCACAGCGGATTTATCGAGTGCATTATTGCTCCCGGATTTGAAGACGGAGCATTAAGCCTGCTGAAGAAAAAAAAGAACCTGCGGCTGTTAGAATTGACGGATTTAGAACCGGTGAATGAATTCGACATAAAGAGGATAAGCGCAGGGTTGTTAGTCCAGGATAAAGATATCAACTTGGATGAACTGGAGGGGCTCAAGGTTGTTACCAAGAAAAAACCAACCAAGAATCAATTGGATAGCCTCATCTTTGCCTGGAAGGTGGTCAAGCATGTTAAGTCTAATGCCATTGTGCTTGCCAAGGGGACGCGGACTGTGGGCATAGGGGCTGGCCAGATGTCCAGGGTAGATTCGGTAATTATTGCCAAAAGAAAAGCTGGAAAGCAGAGTCTCAATTCCTGCCTTGCCTCAGATGCCTTTTTCCCAAAGCCAGATGCGATTGTTCAGGCCGCGCGCGCCGGTGTTACGGCAATTATTCAACCCGGAGGCTCAATTTCCGACGAGGAAATCATCAAAGCCTGTAATAAATACAAGATTGCCATGGCTACAACCGGCAGGAGGCATTTCAAGCATTAAGTCGCTTAGGGCCCGTTTCACCGTAGATAAACAGGTTAACGGGCTTAACTCCAGATGATATCCTACCCAGAGGTAATTAAATACCTCGATTCATTTATTGACTACGAAAAGAGCCTTGCCTATTCTTATAATCAATCCCTGAGATTAGAGCGCGTAAAGGCATTCCTTACGGCAATAGATAATCCCCAGAAAGGTTTAGCCTGTATCCATATTGCCGGAACAAAAGGCAAAGGCTCTACCTGCGCTTTTATTGCCTATGTATTGCGGGAGGCGGGTTATAGAGTAGGCCTTTATACCTCTCC
>JBHPGP010000065.1:0-2072 GCA_042570305.1 Candidatus Omnitrophota bacterium | reverse complement strand
GGGTCTCCGACATAGTCATAGTAATAGTAGATATCCACTGTCTGCAGCTCTCCGAATAGCTTGAATTTGATATCCGGGGTAGTCATCAGTCCCCATTGGTCTCCGGTATCAGGAGAGGTAACCTCAATCCTGCCCAGGATGGGGAACTCATCATCAGAGTAATCAACTACATTGACATTGTCATTAAAGGGCAGATTCTGTACGATCTTAATCTGGTGGTTGGCGTTATCCAGTGTATCTATGTCTCCGGGGATAACAGCTTTATCCCACTTATATGATCCGTCGTTGGCAGTGTCAGTAACAATCGGCTCCCAGGTAAGCGGCAGGTCAGTATTGTCTTTGGTGTAGTAAAGGGCTACCTGCTGCACGCCGGTAATCCCGAAGTTATTCCAGAGGATATAGTAGTCCTCTCCTACCTTGACCACGTGTGAGCCGCTCTCCGGGTCAGTGATGTCGAATTGTGCGCCTACCCTGAAGGTGGTGTTATTATCATCCTTGACGTCATCCTCCTGGCCTTCAAGTTCCAGTTTAATCACGCCGTTGTTGGTCACCGCGCTTGGCATAGGATTCCAGAGATAGTTTGCAGTGCCGGTGGTTAATACGCCTGTATCGGATAAATCTACGCTGCCGATGGCAACCGGAAGCGGCGGCCCGCCCCACTCATCACCGTTATCAGGGATACCGTCAGGACCGTCTCCGTTGTTGCTGTCATAATAGATGTTGACTACACCTAAGTCGCTTCCTGTCCAGTTAAACCTTACCTCATTAGTGGTTGATTTTGCCAGCCAGGTGATGTCGCCCATAGGCTGAATCAGCGAGATGCTGGCAATGGTGGCAAAATCAGGGGTATCGGCAAATACTATCTGCTCGTAGCTTTCTTCATCAGCATCAGCCACCCTGATACGCAGGTTACCGTCGATATCAGGCAGGCTTGCCCAGTTCACGTTAAACGGTCCGTTACCGGTTGAGGTATCAATGGTAGCAAAGAGGAATGGAAAATCATCGCTTCCGGGTGTCTTCTCTTCGGTGCCGTTTAAGCCAACGCCGCTGTTTAAGTCATAGTAGACCTTGGCAGAAGTAATCGTGCTTCCGGTGGTGGTAAAGGTCATAATCGGCGATTGACTGGAGAATGCCGGGAATTTATCGCCCGCCTGGATTTCTCCGCCCAGTGTAATCTTGGGCTTGATGTTAAAACTTGCCGGCATCGCGTATTCTTCTCCCTCGCCGGGATAATCCGTAAAGCTGATCATAATCAATACGCCAAAGTCCTTTTCATCAGGCACAAGCGGCCAGGTGAATTCATTGCCAACAGAAGAGCCGGTGCCGTTAAAACAGTCAAGGCCTGTGGCAGTAGGGTCAATCAGATCATATGAGGTAACTGAGGTCTTATAATCTATCTTTACCGGAGGCCAGCTACCGTCGGTCTTCTGCCCGCTCCTGGCAGTCCAGGTAATCTTCCTGGTGGTATCGCCGGCATACCAGTTAGCTCCTCCTAAAGGAGAACCGATTGCGCTGATAAACGGGCGCACCTTAAAAGCCGATGGGCTGTAGCTTTCCAACTGGCATTCTGTTGGCATGGTCCCGCCTTCTGCCGGTGTCTTGGTCCTTACGCGGACTTCAAAGTTCTCCGAGACCTTGGCAGGCGCCTTCCAGTGAGCTCCTGCTCCTGCATCATAGGTATGTACGGTTGGCGCATCTGCCACGCCGCAGGGATAGTTGCCGTTAATGGTTAATGTATCAGTAAAGTCGCCCTTGGCAGAATATTCTATAACCAGGTTGCCGATACTTCCGTTCTTGGTCCAGGATATCGGCACGTCATCGTCAATGTGATATAAGCTTGAGGTATGAGCCTGCATATTTAATTGCCCCTTCATGATATGGGCGGCTACGCCTGTGGCGCCATCCTCAGAGGTATAATATACCTTATCATCCTGAGCAGCATCTGATACGCGGAAGTCAGCGTTATTGGAAATCAGGTCAGTAACGCCTACCCACTGCCAGGTACGGTAAGGGTCATCCCAGTCGCCGCTAATGCCGCTTGCTCCGGGAACCGGCGTCCAGGTACAGGGCTG
>JBHPGP010000064.1:0-2107 GCA_042570305.1 Candidatus Omnitrophota bacterium | reverse complement strand
ATTATATGGTAAGAAATAAAAAAGCGACTTTTTATTTTGACCAAGGCAAAGGCCATTTATTATGGGAAGGCTTAGAATTAACTAGCGGATTTGGGTTGTATGCTTCTATGTTTGCTGCGGGTTTTTGGCAGGATTCCGAACACGCTAATTGGCGGATAACAAAAATAAACAATCGGAAGCTAATGATGAAAGGCAGGTGGCAGTTTCTGCCTATAGTCCTGACATGGGAAATTGATCTTGAAGAAGAAACAGAGGTTAACTTAAAAATTGAAATGGAAGTTATAGAAAAGACCATGATTGAAGGCGAGCAACAGTTTAATGTTATGTTAAGAAGCGAGTATGACAGGTGGTCAGCCGAAGATGGCTCTGCAGGTAATTTTCCCGGCGCATTCAATGAGAACTGGGTAAATTTGTTCGAGAAGGAGTTAAGCAGGGTGAAGACTGTTAGAGCCGAATCAGTCAACAGCAAACTTCCTGCCATATCGCTGGCTTGTAAATTTAATAATAATGAGTATTTAATGAGCGCATTGAATACGTCATCGCTTTTTCATAGCCGCATATTAAAATGTTATAAGATAGATAAAAAGCATTACTCTCCTGGTACGTATAATTATTTTTACGGAAGGCTAAAGATCGATAACTCATGAATACATCTTACGACATGATACTTATCATGGCTCCCCCTTGGGGGGTAGAAAAACCACCGCTAGGCATAGCTTATATAGCAGAGTATCTTAAGTCGCGGAATTTTTCCGTTAAAGTTATCGATTTTAATCTAAGGCTTTTTCAGGCCGCCGGTGAAAACAAGCGTATTTTTTGGGAAGTCTATAATTTGTACTTTATGCATTTCAAAGAGATTTCTAAAAGGATGTCAGAGATGTTTAAGACAGAAATCAATGACCTTGTAAACGAAATTGTATCTCTGGATAGTCCAATAATTGGTTTTTCAGTGAATACTGCCAGTATTTGTCTTGCAGCTAAAATTGCTGCTCTAATAAAAAAGAAAGATAAAGAAAAAACAATTATTTTTGGCGGAACAGGCTGTTTCTATGAACATGACAGAAGCAGCCTGTTATCTGAAGAGGATATTCTGGCAATAGATGCTTTTGTGATTGGGGAAGGAGAGCAAGTATTAGAAAATATCCTTAAGAGGGGAATTAAAGACTTCCGGGGGATAGAGGGGGTAATTTACCAAAAAGAAGATTTCTTTAAGCCGGCAACGCCGTATTATACAAAAAATATTGCTTGCCTTACTTTCCCTACGTTCTCAGATTTTGATTTAAATAGTTATACGGAAAAACGAATTCCAATGCTTACTAGCCGTGGCTGCATTGGTCGCTGTACTTTTTGCATAGATTATTTAATATGCGGAAATTATCGGTATAGGTCACCAGAAAAAATTCTAGAAGAAATTAAGTACCACGTAGAAATTAACAAAATAAGCCACTTCGATTTTAATGATTTGATTTGTAACGGAAATCTTAAGCAGTTAGCAGCGCTCTGCGAACTCATCATTCAATCCAAGCTTAATATCACATGGACAAGTTATGCGATGGTACGAAAAGATATGAGTTATGAGCTGTTGAATAAAATGCGAAGATCCGGATGCACCTTCATATGCTATGGATTGGAGAGCGGCTCCGATCGAATCCTTAAAAAAATGAATAAATTTTACAATTCATTTGAAGCAGAGCAAGTAATCCGCCGCACATATAAAGCAGGGATAACTACAAGTATAAATATTATTGTAGGTTTTCCTGGAGAAACCAAAGATGATTTCAACGAAACGATTACATTTATAAAAAGGAATAAAGATTACATTTTAGAAGTCACCAATGTATCTTCTTTTATAATAATGTTACCTTCGGAATTAGCAAAACATTTACAAGAATATAGAATTAAATTCCTTTTTCCTAAGAATCTTGATTTATATATAGATGAAAATGGGGTTGATCATAATGAAAGAATCACGCGAGTGAGAAAAACAATATTTACATTATTTCGCTTAGGCATTAAAAGCGTCATTGTGAATCAAGTAAGGCCCAAAGAAAAACTATACCATAATCGCGTTGTTTTAGTATCTCCGCCACCAGCAAAGAATAATGCC
>JBHPGP010000063.1:0-2114 GCA_042570305.1 Candidatus Omnitrophota bacterium | reverse complement strand
CGCCCAACCCCCTGGCAAAACAGGGTATCTCCGGAAAAGAGAAGGTTCTCCCCTGGTTGCTCTAAAAGAAGACAAATCCCTCCGGGTGTATGTCCAGGGGTATGTAAAACACGTAATTTAATACCTGCTAAATCCAGCTCTTGCCCGTCTTCAAGCATACGCACCAAAGGAGACTCAATACTTAAGGGTGTGCCCAGTAAACCGGAAAGGTTTAAATCAGGATTGCTCAAGAACTCCCGATCCCCCTTGTGAATATATATAGGGACGCTAAAGTAAGAATCTGCGCCAATGTGGTCAATATGCCCGTGGGTATTGATAATAAAAGCCGGATTTAATTTGCGCCGGGACAATGCCATCTTGATTTTCTCCGGCTCATCTCCCGGGTCGATAATAATCGCCTGATTGCTCTTATCCTGCGCCAGGATATAGCAATTGGCCAGATTATAATAGGCGCCGACGCAGACAGTTTCCAGTATCATCTGAAATGATTTTTAACGTTAGTATACGAGAATTTGCTCAGGATATTCCTTTTCAGGCTCTCTGCCCTGTTTTTATAATTAGCCGATCTTATGCCGTATACATCCCGGCTTATCTCGTCGTCCAATTGACGCAGTTTCTCTAAATAGAAATCGAGCTCCTTCTGCTTCTCTTCAAATAAAAACGGCTTCAGCTCCTCTAAATTCTTGATTGCCTCTTGCAAACAAGACCTGATCTTCTTGTTGCTGGCTGACTCATTCAATACGTTTATAAGCTCATCCTGCCATGATTGCCAGAAGAGAAAATACCGTTCATAGCGCTCCCTGGGAGGGATATCCGAAAGCGAATAATCTTCCGGCACCAGCACAGGAATCTCTTTTTCTTCCTGCTTCTTGGTTTTTCGGGTAAATTTTTTGACAAACGCCTCGCAACCAAGCAGACTGAAAATCATCAGACAGCAAGTAAGATATAAAGTCATATCCCTCATTCGCTGCTTACAAGTGCTCAATCTACGGTTATTCATTTGGTCATCTCCTTCCCCGCAGCAATAGTTTTTACTACAAGCGGGCGGGATCCCGCTTATTATAGAAAATCTTTTATTAGGCGGGAGAATTGTGCTTCATCGATAATCTTTAGCCCTAACTGCTTTGCCTTGGCGTATTTGGAGCCGGGACTCCTGCCGACAACTATAAAATCCGTATGCTTACTTACGCTGGAACCGGCATTGCCGCCTAATTGACGCACCAGCCCCTCTGCCTGCGTGCGTGAAAAATCACTTAATTCTCCGGTAAAAACAACACCTTTGCCTGAAAACGGAGATTTTCTTGTTTGTGCAATAGTTTCTTTTGTATTTAGGCCGGCATTTTTTAAATCCTCAATAAGCTGTCTGGTGGATTTGCTGCTGAAAAAATTAACGATACTCTCTGCCATAACTTCTCCCACTTCATAAATCGAAACTAAATCTGATTCTTTTGCCTTCATCAGCCTATCCAGCATTTGAAATCTCTGCGCCAGGATATATGCCGCCTTTTCTCCGACATGCCTTATTCCCAGGGCAAAAATCAGCCTGGAGAGGGGCTGCCTTTTACTGTTTTGGATTGCGGCTAATAAATTATCAGCTTTCTTGTCCTTAAACAGCTCCAATCCTAACAATTGCTCTTTTTTTAAGCTGTAGATGTCCGAGAAATCACGGAGCAGTCCTTTTTTCACCAATTGCGCAACAACCGACTCACCCATTCCCTCTATATCCATTGCCCCTCTGGATGCAAAATGCAGCAGGCCTCTTTCCAGCTGCGCCGGGCAAGAGGGATTTATGCAGCGATAGGCAACGTCCTCTTCCTTCACGACCTTTCCGGAACACACGGGACAATGCGGCGGTATTTTGAAAACCTGCCTGCCTTTGCTTTGTACCACCTTGATCACCTTGGGGATAACATCACCGGCTCTTTCAAGTAAAATCCGGTCACCTGCTTTAATGCCCAGGCGTTTAATCTCATCGAAATTATGCAGTGTCGCGTGTTGAATCGTTACCCCGCCACATTCAACGGCCTTGAGACGGGCAACAGGAGTAATCACGCCTGTTCTGCCGACCTGCGGAATAATCTCCAAAACCTCGGTGGTAGCCTGGTGTGCGGGAA
>JBHPGP010000062.1:0-2124 GCA_042570305.1 Candidatus Omnitrophota bacterium | reverse complement strand
TCTCATACATGCGGAAATAATTCTGCAGGGTGACCGTTGCCAGGGTCTGATTCTCTCGCTCTATTTTCAGCCCCTCTTTTGCCTCTACTGCCTGATGCAGGCCGTCTGACCAGCGCCTGCCCGGCATAAGCCTGCCGGTGAACTCATCGACAATAATCACCTGTCCGTCCTTAACCACATAATCTACATCTTTAGTAAAAAATTCTCTGGCACGCAACGCAGCAATGGTATGGTGGCGATGCTCGCGCGTATCCATGCTGTGCATGTCTGCTACGCCAAAGGCACGGGCGCCCTTTAGTTCCCCCTCTTCGGTAAGGGCTATGGTTTTGTCCTTCTCGGTTGACACATAATCAAATCCCTTTGATAAATCCTCGGCCTTATATTTAGCTTCCCCCACTTCCTCTTTGGTAATCCTGCGGCCCTTGAGTGAACGGGCTATCTTTTCGGCTGTGTAATACTTCTCTGTCGACTCCTCTGTTGGCCCTGAGATGATCAGTGGTGTACGCGCTTCGTCAATGAGGATGGAATCAACTTCGTCGACAATAGCGTAGAAAAATGGGCGCTGTACCAAATCCTCACGGGAATATTTCATGTTGTCGCGCAGATAATCAAAGCCGAACTCATTGTTAGTGCCGTAGGTGATGTCGCAGGCATAGGCCTTTTTCCTTGCCTGGTCATCCAGGTTATGCTGGATAATCCCCACGCTAAGCCCAAGAAATTCATATACCGGCCCCATCCATTCGGCATCGCGCCTGGCAAGATAATCGTTTACCGTAACTATGTGCACGCCTTGCCTGAGCAGCGCATTGAGATAGGCCGGCAATGTCGCAACCAGTGTCTTGCCTTCTCCGGTTGCCATTTCGGCAATTTTGCCTTCGTGCAACACTACCCCTCCGGCAATCTGGACATCAAAGTGCCTCATCCCGATAGTGCGCTGGGCTGTCTCGCGAACTACCGCAAAGGCCTCGGCGAGTATACCGGCAAATATCTTATTGCGCGCGAGTTTCAGCCTCTGCCTGACTATCTCTTTCTCTTCAGGAATTGCCACGGATAAAAGCCGCTCCTGCAATTCCCTGATTTCTTGTTCGTGCTCCCTGGATTTAGTCAAAATATGCCGGGAAAATTCTTCGGTTTTGCCGCGCAGCTGGGAATCGCTCAGTCCCTTTATCTCTGGCTCAAGTTTATTCACCCTATTAACAAAAAGGGCCAATTCAACCATCTTATTTACCGAAGATACTGGCATATCCGGATGCAAAACTATATTTACATCAGGGTATCTGCGCCTGAGAAACTTTTGTTTACTAGCCAAAATTGATTTTTTTATAAAGGTAAACATCTATCTTCCTGGTTTATTGATTTTTAACTTGGCTTTTTAGATACTCCTCTATAAACCCGTCAATCTCTCCGTCCATTACCGCGCCGACGTTTCCTCTTTCGTAATTAGTACGGTGGTCCTTTACCATGCTATAGGGATGCATTACATAAGAGCGTATCTGGCTGCCCCATTCAATCTTCTGTTTTTGTCCGCCGAGCTTACGGCTTAACTCCTCATCTTTCTTCTGCCTTTCCAACTGGTAGATGCGCGCCTTCAGGATCTTTAAGGCTGTCTGTTTATTCTGATGCTGCGAACGCTCGTTCTGGCACTGCACGATAATGCCGGTAGGCAGGTGAGTGATCCTGACTGCCGAATCGGATTTCTGCATGTGCTGCCCGCCCGGACCTGAAGCGCGATATGTGTCGATATGCAAATCTTTATCTTCCAGCTTCAGCTTAACCTCTTCCTGCGCTTCCGGAATCACGTCTACCGAGGCAAAAGAGGTGTGCCTGCGCTTGTTTGCATCAAAAGGCGAAATGCGCACCAGTCTATGCACCCCCCTTTCGGATTTAATATAGCCGTAGGCATACTCGCCCTCAATCAAAAGGGTAACGTTTTTAATTCCGGCTTCTTCTCCGGGAAGCAAGTCCGTAGTCTTTGATTTGTAACCCTTTTTTTCTGCCCAGCGGCTGTACATACGCAAGAGCATTGCTACCCAATCACAGGCCTCCGTACCACCAGCGCCAGCGTTAATGCTCAAAATGGCATTGCAGCAGTCAAATTCCCCGCTTAAGAGAGTCCTGAACTCC
>JBHPGP010000061.1:0-2678 GCA_042570305.1 Candidatus Omnitrophota bacterium | reverse complement strand
TTCTCTCTCCTCAAGATGCTGTGAAAGTGATAAATTATTTTAGGACGGCTGCCCTTGTGATTTTTTAGCTTCCTCAAATCCTTTGTCCAGTTTACAAAATGCTGGATTATATAACTGAAGCTGTGCCAATCATGGTGCTTGAGAAACGTCCAGAAATTCGGGTAACGCACAAGGCAATTATCAGGAAGCAGTAATTTTACGGGGTGTTTTTTGAAAAACTCAGCGGTTATGAGCACATAGACTTCATAGCCCAATTCAAGCAAGGCATCCCTGCATTGCTTGACAACCTGGCCAACGCCGCCGCAATAGTTCTTGCCGACGGGGTATTCAAAACTAATCAACAGGATTTTCTTCATCAGCAATCCTCAAAAAGCCGTAAAAATAAATAATACTCGCCCCTACTCAAAAAATAAACCGGCATTCTTTGAGCGCGCGATAACTCCGGTTCACCTTATTTATTATTTAATACCTGACCATTGCTGTCGCGGTAGGACCTGCAGGCACTAAAGAAAAGGGGACAAGTCCTTTAAAAAGGCCTGTCCCCTTTTTAAAATAACCCAGCAACTACCTACTCTCCCGCGTCCTCGCGAACGTAGTACCATCGGCCTTGAGGAGCTTAACTACCGTATTCGGAATGGGAACGGGTGTTTCCCCCTCAGTAAAGTCGCTGGGAATCTACAAAGACAGACAAATTTATATAATAGGTCAAGCCGATTGGCAATTAGTACGCGTTAGCTAAAACCCTTACGGGCCTTACACTTCGCGCCTATCAAGGTCGTAGTCTTCAACCTGCCTTCACCCTGTCTTGCGACAAGGAGGGACACATAATCTTGAGGTGGGCTTAGCACTTAGATGCTTTCAGCGCTTATCCCTTCCGAACATAGCTACCCAGCCTTTGCCCTTGGCAGGACAACTGGAACACCAGAGGTTCGTTTCTCCAGGTCCTCTCGTACTGTGAAGAACTCCCCTTCATGTATCCTTGCGCCCACACCAGATAGAGACCGAACTGTCTCACGACGTTCTAAACCCAGCTCGCGTACCCTTTTAACCGGCGAACAGCCGGACCCTTGGGACCTTATCCAGCCCCAGGATAGGGTGAGCCGACATCGAGGTGCCAAACAGCGCTGTCGATATGAACTCTCGAGCGCTATAAGCCTGTTATCCCCGGAGTACCTATTATCCGTTGAGCGATGGCAATTCCACATTCTACCACCGGATCACTAACCCCTACTTTCGTATCTGCTCGTCCTGTCGGACTCGCAGTTAAGCTGGCTTATGCGTTTACACTCCACAGGCGATTGCCAACCGCCTTGAGCCAACCTTTGGGCCCCTTCGTTATCTTTTGGAAGGGAACCGCCCCAGTTAAACTGCCCGCCTGCCACTGTTTCCCGCCTCGATTCAGAGGTCAGGATTAGAACCTTAGTACAATAAGGGTGGTATTTCACATTGCGGCTCTGCCCTGGCTAGCGCCGGGGCTTCAAAGCCTCCCACCTATACTACACATATTGGACCAAAATCCAATAACAGGTTACAGTAAAGGTTCCGGGGTCTTTTCGTCTTGGTGCGGGTAGACGGCATCTTCACCGCCACTACAATTTCGCCGAGTCCCTCGTTGAGACAGCGCCCAAGTTGTTACACCATTCGTGCGCGTGGGAACTTACCCCACAAGGAATTTCGCTACCTTAGGACTGTTATAGTTACAGCCGCCGTTTACTGGGGCTTCGGTTCAAGGCTTCGTCGGCCTTGCGGCCAACTAACCCATTGCCTTAACCTTCCAGCACCGGGCAGGTGTCACACCCTATACTTTCTCTTTCGAGTTTGCAGAGTGCTGTGTTTTTACTAAACAGTCACCCGGGCCACTTTACTGAGACCTTTGGCCTTTCAGCCAAAGGCACCGCTTATTGCGAACTTACGCGGCTAGATTGCCGAGTTCCTTAACGAGGGTTATCTCGAGCACCTTACCATATTTTGGAGGTCTACCTGTGTCGGATTACGGTACGTGTGGCTAACCAACTCCTCTTTGCGATTTTCTTGGCAGTATGGCCTTAGAACACTTCCCCATCGGAAACCTCAGGGTCCCCTCTCTTAATTCCTTAAGAAAGAACGCAGACGTCCAACACTGCGCCGGCCTAGGCCTGCTGCGTCACGCAAAAAGTACAAACGTCAGTTAGTCAGTATCCGAATATTAACGGATTGTCCATCGCCTACGCCATTTGGCCTCAGCTTAGGCACGACTAACCCTGGGCGGATTAACCTTCCCCAGGAAACCTTAGACTTTCGGTGCGCCTGTTTCTCGCAGGCGTTTTCGCTACTCATACCGACATTATCCCTTGTCCAGTGTCCACTGCTCCTTACGGTACAGCTTCAACCAACTGGACAATGCTCCCCTACCGCTTGCCAGGGTGTTACCCCTGGAAAACCCACAGTTTCGGTAATAGGCTTGAGCCCCGATCATTTTCGGCGCAAAATCGCTCGACCAGTGAGCTGTTACGCACTCTTTAAATGGTGGCTGCCTCTGAGCCAACATCCTGGCTGTCTAAGCAACTTTACTTCCTTTACCACTTAGCCTATTCTTAGGGACCTTAACTGGTGGTCTGGGCTGATTCCCTCTTGACGATGAAGCTTATCCCTCAACGTCTGACTCCCGGGATAGACATTATAGCATTCGGAGTTTGGTT
>JBHPGP010000060.1:0-2764 GCA_042570305.1 Candidatus Omnitrophota bacterium | reverse complement strand
AGGCTGTACTCCTGACCGGCAGTAAAAATCGCCTGGTTGTGCGTACCCCGCATCTCGTAAAACTCCTTTGGCTCTGGCGCAGACTCAAACAACTTTCTGCCCATCCAAAAAGGCACAATCTCGTCATCCCTGCTATGAATAACGAACTTAGGTGTCGCGATATCCTTTATCGCTGCCAGGGCATTAAATTGAACCGTGATCATCCACTTCACGGGAAGATAAGGGAATAATTTCCTTGCCATATCATAGGCAGAGGTAAACCCGCTCTCTGCAATAAGCGCGGCTGCCTTGGTTTTGGAAGCCAGCTGGACTGCTACGTTTGCTCCGATTGATTTACCGTAAATAATAATTGCTTGCCTGTCAATATCATCCCTGCTGAGTAAGTAATAAAATGCCGAGCGGGCATCTTCATGTAGCCCCTGCTCAGACGGAACCCCCTGGCTCCTGCCGTAACCGCGGTAATCAAAAATAAAGACATTCAGATTGAGCTGGTTGAAAATCCTGGCAATCTCAACACGGTGTCCGATATTACCGGCATTGCCATGGCAGAAGAGCAGCGTTGCGCGCGGCTTGTCAGCGGGAATAAACCATCCGTTTAATTGCAGGCTGTCTTGGGTTTTAAAGAAAATATCCTCGTATTGCATCCCGGCTTCCGCGGGAGTGAAGGTTATTTCTTTGGTCGGATAATAAATCCCTCTTCTCTCAAAATGCCTGAAATAAAAAAAGGCAAATAACAGAAATACTAATATATAAAGGGGGATTCGTATGAGCATAAAAATTTTCCGCTGAAAAGTAATATTCCTAACGTGGTTTATCCTTAAATCTCTCCCAAAGTTTTCTTAAATCAGACGGCATGGACTTGCCGATGAGTAATCCTACATATATCAGCAGGGAAAACTGCCAGGTTTCCTCTGTGCCGATAACCAGGCCGGTCTGAACATCCTCGGCCCTCTGCAGGTTCTCTTCAAAATGCGCCTTTGCTTTTTTTAGCGAACCTTCATAGATATCGAGCAGCGAAACCTCGTGTTCATATCTTAAGGAGGGGAAAGAGACTCCTCTTACCAAGAGAAACATCCTTACCATTTCGGCATTAATCTTATATTCCTTTTCAAAGTCGAACCCTTCAAATTGAGGCATATCTGCAGGCAGGATAATTGCCGGACGCTGTATGAGGATCTTGCCCCGGCGCACAAGGGTGTCTCCCAGATTGACCGCTGACTCTGCTAAAAAGATATAGGTGATACTCGTGGCATCAAACGCCGAGAGATAGGGAATTCTTACCCGGATAATCTCTGTTTTGGCAAGGGCCTCATTCCACTTCTTGTCCAGGTCCATTTACTTTTGCCTCCAGTGCCTTCATCTGTATAGTTATTTGCTCCTTTATATCAGAATAACCGGACTTTAGCAAGCCAATTGCCTTCCTATAACTGGCTAAGGCTCCCTGATAATCGCGCAGGTTAGCCTGGACACTTGCTAAATTCTCGTAGGTTACTGCGCGCTCAGGCTCAATCTTCAGCGCCTTATTAAAGTATTCTATTGCCTCCCTGTGCCGGCCAAGCTTATTCAATAACCAGCCCTTGTTATGATAAACCGTAGCATAATCCGGTTCAGCCAGGATGCCCTGGTCAAAATAGTAAAAGGCTTCCTCAATAATACCTAATTCCACCATGCATAATGCCCGGTCATTAAATGCAGCCCCGTCTTGCGGGTTATGTTTAATCGCCTGGTCAAAATGCCCTATTGCCTCATAATGATTCCCCTTTAAAATTTCCATCTGACCCTGAAAATACTCTATCTCACCCAAAATGCCTTTTGCCCTGGCTAGCGCGAGTCCTTGCTGTGTAAGGCTGGCTGCTGATTCAAAGCAGCCGTAGGTAATCGCCTCATCAATTTGCTTTCTTAACTCTCCAAACAGGGACATCCTTTTATCCAATCGGGGGACACCCTTTTTGCTAATCGGGAGGGTGTCCCTGAATATTTATTATTGCCTTTTACAGAGAGCAGAGAAATGGCACCAGCGGCAATAATGCTCGTCGGAATCGTCACGCACAAAGGCACAATCAGGGCTCATAATTTCAGCGAGAATTCCTTTCATCGCCTCCAGATATAGCGCTGACAGATTACCGGGATGCCCTTGCCCGAATAAAAACTCCTCTTTTATATCGCGCAGAGAATAAAAGCTTGCCTCTAGCCCTGCCTGGGGAGCGATATCAGAGGATTGGGAGAAAAGGTATATATAAATAGGTAACTGAAAGGAGCCGATTGCCTTTTTTATCTCCTGCCGGCTGACAAGAGAATCTTCGTAGACGCCTTTTCTAGGCAGTCTGTAAACTCCGGTTTTATAATCCAGAATAACAATCTTCCGGATTTTCCCCAGAATACGCTCATCCACGCGGTCAAGCTTTCCCCTCAGGGATACCGGGCCGCTTATCGTATCGATTGTTATTTTTCCAGGCTCCACAGGCAATTCCTGCTCCAGATAAAGTATCTTTATTTTTTCCTTTCTTGCGGCCTCCTGTTTTAAGAAGTTCTTTAATTTATAATCAATTATTCTACTTAATAAAAACAGTTCTCCCGTATCCTGAGGAAAGAATTCCTTGATCTTTTTCTCTTTTAATTCGAATAGATACCCGCCTGTCTCTGCGTCTAGCCTGACTCTTTTATTTAAAAATTGAGAATAAAAATCCCGTAAAAGGGAATGCATAAAATTGCCGACATCGGCTGCTTCAAAGTCCTCGGAGATTTCCTCTTTTTCTTTCAGCCC
>JBHPGP010000059.1:0-3030 GCA_042570305.1 Candidatus Omnitrophota bacterium | reverse complement strand
TCAGCCATTAATGCCTCATACATCGGGGCTGCGAAAATCAGGCCTTCGATGGTTTGCTCAGCAGCGGCCTTCAACAAGCCTTTGATGACCTCCTCATCAGCTTCATCCAGGCTTTCAATAATCTTATATGCGTTTTTCCAGGAAGGCTGCATTTCAACATCTTCTGCTGTCTGGCCTTCTTCGAGTGCTTTGTAGATTAAGGTGTAGAGGGCTTCAATCTGCTCTCTATTCAGCTTGCCTTCTTCCGGTATGGTTACGCCGGTGAGGGCCTTGAATGCCTCTCTGGCTTCGGGACTCTCCTGCAGGGCCTTTTTCATTTCAGCTGCGGCAATCAGGCCTTCAATGGTAGCGTCAGGGTTATTCCAGAAAAGATGCTTTTTACCTTGCCTATCATAGAGTAAGGTGTAGACATTCTCGGTGTTTAAGTTCTGGCCAGTAAGAAACTTAAAAGCCTCTAAGGCCTTTGGATTAGCCCTTATTGCCTTAAGCATATCGCTGGCAGCTGGAGTAAGCCCTCCGCCTCCTCCTCCCGAAGGCGGTGGATTGGCAGCTGACTTAAGATAAGCAATTGCTGCCGCAGGATTGTCCCAGTAAGGCTGCTTCTTACCGTCTTTGTCATAGATGAGATAGGAAACTGTCTGCTTGGTAAATTTAACACCTGATATCTTCTCAAATGCCGCCACAGCCTCTGGGTCAGCAGAGACTGCTCTGTGCATTGCCTCGGCTGCCTTAAGATATTCGATAGTTCCTACAGGGTCATTCCATTGACGCTGCCTGTTGCCATTTACATCATAAATCAGATAGAAAACTGTTTGTCCATTCAGGCTTGTCTCTGACAAATACTCAAATGCAGCCACGGCATCCGGATCAGCCAAGATTGCCTGATACATTACAGATGCTGCCAGAAAATCGTTAATCACGTCTTCTGCATTCCTTAAATCACCATTTGCATCATAGAGGATGCCGTATTGCTCATTTCCTAAGATGCTTAGTTCATAAATCTGTAAGCCATCACCGAGGTTAAGAGGCATGATTGGCACCTCAACCTGCTGTTGAAGCCCGATAATCGTGGATATATCATACTGTCCTTCTAACGCTAATGTGGCAGGGTAATCACCGGATTGGACAATAATGTAATAAGCGATGCTTGAAAGTGACGCCTTTCCGTTAGGCGTATTCCAGCCATGCCCTGTAGGCATAGCCTCTGCGGTTGCATAAGGCAGCGTCCCTTGATACTGCATCTTTTCTAATTCTGCAGTATAGAAATCTGCCTTTGCATTATCGCCAAACATCCTGTATGCACTAATCATCTGCTCTGTCCATTCAGGGCCTATCATTGCCGGCCTTCCCAGGGCTTGAGGGTTACCGAAATCAAAGCCGGTAACCTCTACCTCTACACCATCCGGCCTGGTATAGGTAACTGTAACTTGGGCATTTGCCTCTATTGTGCTGATTAACGCCGACACATCTACGCCCATTGCCGCGAGTATAGCAGGGCCTAATTCCGTGATTGCCAGGGCTTGCACATCAGTAGCAAATTCGTTATCAACTGCTCCAAAATCAATCAGATAACCGCGGTTAAAATAACCCAAGCCCGGATTCCAGCCATAAGTCTGTATCCACTGCAAGATTTCATCTCTGGTTTCTCTATATTTGTCGTTGTCGGTCACCTGATATAGCATATTAAAGAAAGTATATGCACTGATATTATGCTCGGTAGATAAATAATTGGCTGAAGGAAACGCCTTTATTCCTCCATCCTCATTTTGCCGCGCTGTTAACCAGTCGGCGATTGCCTCCACAACAGGCATGTATCGCATATCTCCTGTAAGCTCCATATACTGCAACATCAGTCTTCCTATCCAGGCATTTGCGCCAGCGTCACATCTTTCCTCGGTAATCTCGCCGCTGCCCACATGATAGGCATTGGCAAATCCGTAGAAATAATCATTGGCATTAAAATCATTGTAATAGAAATCCAGTATCGCCCTTGCAGAATCAAAATCTTGGGCAATCAAGAAAACAAGTGCCATCAGTGCCTGGTCATAGGTAAATGCAACGTCCTCTGTATAAAAATCACCCATATGGCTGGCTAAAAGCCCTGTAGGAGTATTCTGCGCAAATACACCTCCAAGATGATACTCATAGAGAAAACTGGCAAATATGGGGTCGGCACTGGCCTTTTGAATGTCATCTAATTTATCGTAAGCCTCCTTGATTGCGTAAACTGCAAGATAAAACTCCATCGCCTTATCCCAGTTACCGCGTACCTGTCCGTTCTTATAAAGAATGCCGTATTTTTGATAACCTAATATGAATAAGTCCGGGACCTGGATATCGTCACTAAGATTAAGTGGCGTGCCATAAGTAGGATGGATAAAGAAAGATAAAATGTAATCCACCTGTTCTTTCTGGGTAGCATCTAATCTGTCATAAGCCTCTTTAAATTCAGCTGCGGCAACAAAGAATTCTATGGTTGCCTGCGCTGAATCTCTTAAGGCACCCCTTCCGTCACTAAGGATGCCGAGTGCGGGCTCGCCAAGGATTTTGAGTTCCGAAATAGTGATGCTGCCGTCAAGCATATTCAAGCCAGGAAATACTCTTGAGAATATGGCCGTCTGCACCATATTCTTCTGCTCAGCGCTTAAGTTATTAAATGCAACTTGGAAATCATAAACCAAGGCATAGAAACGCATACTTAAGATATAATCGGCAATCTCTCCTCCTATGCCATTGAGATTGTTGTCTCTGATCATGCCTGCTTCGTTATAGAGGATGCCGTATGCGCGAGTAAACAGAATAAGCCTGTCATTGCCTTGAACGCCGTTAGATAAGTCTAAGTGAAATACGTTACCCTGGTTATCAGTATAGGTAAATATCCAGAGGATACTGTCTACTTTGGCAATTTCTCCTGGATATAATTGCTTAAATTGCTCGTAAGCACTGTAAAATGACTCCCCTGCATCGCCGTAAAGGTAAAATGTGATCAGCTCAGTGATGTTTCTCTTGGTATCAGCCCCGGTGTAAAGA
>JBHPGP010000058.1:0-3088 GCA_042570305.1 Candidatus Omnitrophota bacterium | reverse complement strand
AACTGTTCGTAGATGCCTGCGGTCTTGATTTCTTCTACCAGGCAGTTCTGTGCCTCGCGCAGGATTTTTAAACGCTGGGGGCTAACCTCTCCGATAATGCGCGATACCAGTCCCGTATCCGGGAAGGGCTGCCTGAAGATTATGTTGTCCGGCAGATTCATTTCCTTGGCAACCACCTTGACTTCATCCTTAAACAAATCCCTCAGCGGCTGCAAAGGCTTCAGCCTTATCCGTGATTCCTTGAATACATCCTCTATTCCCGGCTGGCGGGAAGGCGGTTTACCAACGTCGGGATAAAGCATTGCCTGCGCCAAGAACTCCGTACCCCTTACCCTCTTTACCTCTTCCTGGAATATTTTAAGGAACTGGCTCCTGGCGGCATTCCTCTTCTCTTCGGGATGAGTCAGGCCTTTGAGAACCTGGAAGAAACGCTTGCTCCTGTCAATATATGATAAATTCAGGCTGCTGTGGTGCTCAAATGCCTTTTTTATCTGCTTTTTCTCGTCCTTGCGCAATAAACCGTTATCAATAAAAATACACTTTAATCTTTTCCCGATAGCCTTATTGATTAAGATAGCCGTAACAAAGGAATTCAGGGTAGGCGTGATATTCATAACTACTTTACTTTTGCCGACTGTTTTCTTGATGCCTGCGATTGTCTCGCGGATAAAGGCGTCCATTGTCCAGGAGCCGATACAGCCGCAGATTTTATAAAGGAAATTGCTGAGTATCTGGCTTCCGCGCTGCGTTGAAACAACCTCGGGATGAAAACCTACGCCGAAAATCTTTTTCCCCTGGCAGGAAATGGCTGCAATGGGATTAGTCTGCGTATGGGCTGTTTTCTTGAATCCTGCGGGTAGCTTCTTGATGCAATCCGAAGAATTCATCCAGCTGGTGATGTTGCTGGGGATCTGCCAAAACAGGGTGCCGCTGGAATCAATAAACAGCTCGCACCTCTGGAATTCCGGTATCTTGGCTGATTTTACCCTACCGCCGAGAATCTTCACTATTGCCTGCATTCCGTAATCAATTCCCAGAATAGGGATTTTCAGCTTAAAGATGGCCTTTTCGGGTAATGGCGGTTTTTTGTTATACGCCCTGGCCGACCTTCCGGAAAGGATAAGGCCTTTGGGTTTTTGTAATTTTATCTCTTTGGCTGAAATGTTGTAAGGGACTATGCGGCAGAATACGTGGTTTTCTCTGATCCTCTGTGCAATCAGTCTGGTATACGGAGAGCCGAAATCAAGGATTAAAACTGTGTTTTTAGTCATAGGTTATTTCCCCATCCCCACGCGCTGGGCTACCTGGAATATCTTTCCTTCGGTCTGAATAGAGGGCGCGATGATGATTTCCACGTCATGCATCTCTTTGATATTCCCCGCCCCCAGAGAGCCCATCGATGTGCGCAGGGCCCCCACCAGGTTCTGCGAGCCGTCATCTACTCTTGCCGGGCCAAAAAGTATCTCATTCAATGTCCCGGTTGTACCGACATAAATCCGCGTACCACGAGGTAAATTCTCATGCGAAGTCGCCATGCCCCAATGATAACCCCTGCCCGGAGCCTCCTTTGCCCGTGCAAATGCAGAGCCGACCATTACCGCATCTGCTCCGCAGGCAAAGGCCTTGCAGATATCCCCTCCGCGGTTCATGCCTCCGTCGGTAATAATGGAAATATACCTGCCTGTTCTCTTATAATAAAAATCCCGCGCTGCCGCAGCATCGACAGTACTGGTTACCTGGGGAACCCCGATGCCCAATACTCCCCGTGTGGTGCAGGCTGCTCCCGGACCAACTCCGATCAACAGGCCGCTGCATCCGGTTTCCATGAGTTCCAGGGTGGTTGCATAGGTAACGCAATTACCCAGGATAACCGGAATTTTGCTCTGTTTACAAAACTTAAATAAATCCAGTGTCTTGTATTCCCGGGAAATGTGCCTTGTGGTGGTAACGGTAGATTGCACGACAAAAATATCTGCCTTGTTCTCGTAAGCAATCCGGTTGAATTTCTCAGCGTGCGCCGGAATACAGCTGACAACGGCAGTTGCCTTTTTGGATTTTATTTGCTCAATCCTTTTAGCGATTAATTTTTCTTTAATTGGCTTGTTGTAAACCGACTGTACAAGGCTGGTTGCCTTCTGGGGATTTGCTTTGGAAATCTCTTTTAATACCGCATCGGCATTTTCATAGCGTGTCTGCACTCCGTCTAGATTCAATACGGCAATACCGCCTGCCTTTGACATCTCGATTGCAAAACGCACATCAACCACGCCGTCCATGGCCGCTGCCAGTACGGGCACGGCAAAACTGTAGCCGCAAATCTTAACGCTGACGTTTACCTCTTTGGGGTTGATTGTCCGGGAACCGGGAACCAAAGCTACCTCGTCAAACCCGTAACACCGGCGCCCCCGTTTTCCTATACCTATCCATTCCGCCATGTCTTCTCCTCAATGAGCAGATAACTTATGTCCTCGCTAATTTTTCTAATTATAACATTAAAATAAAAAAGGTCAATAGAAAAACCTGCTGACCGTGAATATCAAATTCCTTGCCTATCCTGTTGAATAGTTTTATAATATTCGCGCAAGGTAAATACTCAAGGAGATTCAATCAAATGAAAATGAAGCTAGCGCAAAAATTATTTCAGAAGATGGCCCTCACTCCCCAGATGAGGCAGTCTATCCATATATTGCAACTGCCTTTATTAGAGTTAAAGGATTACCTCCAGCAGCAGATTGAGGAGAATCCGGCCCTGGAGAGCAGCGGAGAACCAGACCCCAAGGCAACCTTGACGGAAGAAAAATTAAGTAAATTACTGGAGCGCAGGGAGGAATACAAAGCGGATTCCGAAAATCTTGCCAATGCGCTTTATAACTCCGAGGAAAACGAAAAAAAACAAGCCTTTCGGGAAACCCTGATTACAAAGGGGCCCAGCCTGCAGGATCATCTGCTCAGCCAACTTGGAATGCAGCCTCTGGATAAAAGGCTTTATAAAATAGCCGAATTAATTATCAGCCACATTGACGAAAACGGCTACTTACAGAGTTCTTGCGCTGACATAGCGCAAGCCGCTGCCTCTACTGAACCCGCA
>JBHPGP010000057.1:0-3183 GCA_042570305.1 Candidatus Omnitrophota bacterium | reverse complement strand
TCTTTTGCGTGGGCAGGTTTTTCATTCCGGCAAAACTCTCAATCGTTCCTGACCTGGTGGAGCAGGAAAGCCTGCTTATGGCAAATTCCCTGATTAATACTACCGCAATGATCGCGGCGGTCCTTGGTTTCGGTATCGGAGGGCTGCTGGTAGAATGGTTAGGGGCAAAGGGAGGTTTTTGTTTAAATGCTGCCGGTTTCTTTGTCTCAGGCACGCTTATCTTTGCCATCAGGAAGAGAAAGCCGGTTCATTTCAGGCTAAAGGAATTTAGTAAAGAGATTGTGGAGGTAATCAGAAAATCGGTAATCCAGGAGATAAAAGAGGGCATAGTTTATTTTATTAAGCAGAGGGAAGTGAGATTAACCGGTTTAATCATGTTTTACCTGGGCGGGGCATTGGGCGCAATCTATGTGGTAATGATTGTTTTTGTACAGAATGCGCTTCAGTCCGTAACCAGGGACCTGGGTTTTATGATTATGTTTCTGGGAGCCGGGCTTTTTATGGGTTCGTTAATCTACGGCCGTTTCGGAGGCCGCCTTTCTCATTTTAAGGTGATATTTTTCTCCCTGGTTCTTACCGGCCTGACCCTGATTGTTTTTGTTTCAGGCTTAACCTATTATCCTCATTTCATATTTGCCGCAAGCCTTGCTGTAGTTTTAGGCATGGTTGCTGCGCCAATCGTAATCTCCTGCACAACCTTAATCCATAACAGCAGCCAGAACGAGATGATGGGCAGGGTCTTTACTTCCCTGGAGGTCCTTTTGCACCTCGGTTTTTTCCTGTTTATGTTTTTAAGCAGCTTCCTGGCAAAGTGGATTCCTCCCGGCGCCATACTTATATTCGTGGCTTGCTCATTTGTTGTTTTAGGAGTGCTCAACCTCATTTTTCATCGTAAGATTCCATGGTTAAATTAGAGGAGAATAAAACCCGCACCGAACATCGCAGCGTAGAGATTTTACCTGCGCCAAAGCAAGTTTTTATCCCTTTAGTTCAGCACATAGGCAAACCGGCCTTGCCTTTAGTTAAGGCAGGAGAGCGGGTTTTGCTGGGTCAGGCAATAGCCGACTGCGAGGCTGTCGTATCAAGCCCTGTGCATTCTTCAGTTTCCGGCAAGGTGACAGCGATTAAGAACTGGCCGCACCCCACGCTTGGGACAGGTAATACAATAGTTATTGAGAATGACGGTATGGATACGCCGGCAGCCAGCCGTTTACGCCAAGCAGAGGAAATAGAAAGGCTTACCCCTGATGAGTTGCGCGCTATTGTGCGTCAGGCAGGCATCGTTGGCATGGGGGGAGCGGGTTTTCCCTCCCATGTAAAGTTGACACCGCCTAAGCCGGTAGATACCCTTATTTTAAACGGAGCCGAGTGTGAGCCGTATGCCACCGGCGACCATCGCATAATGCTTGAGAAGGCGGGGGAAATCATCAAGGGCATTATGCTGATTACGCGCTCTTTAAAGATTCAGAAGGTATATATAGCTATCGAGGACAATAAGCCAGATGCGATTGCCGTCTTCAGAAACGAGCTGCTGCTGATGCGTAAATCCGGCGTTTGCGCATCTTCGCTTTATCAGTTGCGGGTCTTGAAATCGCAATACCCGCAGGGCGGCGAAAAACAATTAATCAAAAATATTCTTCATAAAGAAATTCCTTCAGGTAAACTCCCCTTTGATGTCGGAGTCCTGGTGCATAATGTAGGTACGGTATTGGCGATATATGAAGCAGTTTACAAGAGTAAGCCTCTTTATGAACGAGTGGTTACCTTAACCGGAGATTGCCTGGACAGCCCAAAGAACCTGTTAGTGCGTATCGGCACTGCTATCGGTGAGCTGGTTGATTTTTGCACGCCGCTTGCGATGCATCCGGAAAAAATCATCATCGGCGGTCCGATGATGGGGATTACCCAGTATTCTACAAATGCACCCATAATTAAAACCAGCGGAACAGTTGTGCTCCTGAGTAGTAAGGCAGTGCGATTTTATAGAGAGGAAAATTGTATCCGTTGCGGAGAGTGTGTGCGTAATTGCCCGGTGAACATCCAGCCCTGCATGATCAGCCTGGCAGCGGAGCGCAAAAACTGGGAATTGGCAAAGGCCTATTCTCCTTTGGACTGCATTGAATGCGGTTTGTGCGCTTATCTATGCCCGGCAAAAAGGAACCTGGTGCAATCCATAAAGATGGCTAAGCAGGAGGCCAAATGAAAGAGATTACCAGATTCAGCATCGTACTTTTCTTAATCTGTTCAGTTTCCGCCGGCCTCCTGGCTTTTATCTTTGATGTTGCCGAGCCGCGGATTATCCAGCAGCGCCAGGAAGAAGAGCAAAGAGCAATTGAAGAGGTTCTGCCTCTGGTTCCTGCGCAAATAGAGAAGGTCGAAGAAGAGGGGCTGACTTTTTATAAGGCAAAGGACGCCGAAGGCAGTCTGATTGCCTATGTTTTTATTGCCAGCGTTTATGGCTATTCCAGTGACATAAGCACAGTGGTCTCTTTGGATCCACAGGGCAGGATTATTCAGGTAGGTATTTTGGAGCAGAGAGAGACTCCGGGAATTGGTTCGCGTATAGAGGAAGAGGAATTTCTGCAACAGTTTAAGAAGAAGAATGTTAATCAGCAGTTTGATACGGTTACCGGAGCGACAATTTCATCCGGCGCAGTGATTGAATCAATCAGGCAAAGGGCATTGGAGGTACTCGAGCATGAACAATAAATTGTTATCGGTATCCCCCCATATACATAAGGGAGAATCTATTTCCCGGATTATGTGGATTGTTTTTATCAGCCTCCTGCCCAGCGGGATAGCCGGTGTATTTATTTTTGGTACTAGGGCATTGTGGATAATTATTGCCTGTATAGTTACCGCAGTGTCTAGCGAAGCGATTATACAACTTCTGCGCAGGCAAAAGATAACTGTAACCGACGGCAGCGCTTGTCTTACCGGGCTCCTGCTTGCCTATAACCTTCCCTCGGGCCTGCCCATCTGGATGGCGTGCGTGGGCAGTTTCTTTGCCATTGCAGTGGTCAAGCAGGCTTTCGGCGGTTTGGGCAAAAACATATTCAACCCTGCATTGGCGGGGAGGGCATTCCTTTTGATTGCCTGGCCCAGATTCATGGTTACATTCAGCAAGCCTTTTAGTTATCCTGACAGCGTGACCTCTGCGACACCACTGGCGCTCTTAAAAGA
>JBHPGP010000056.1:0-3300 GCA_042570305.1 Candidatus Omnitrophota bacterium | reverse complement strand
TTGAGGAAATCATTGAGGATATTTTCTTTTTTGCTTGGCGTGTCTTGTGGCATAGTTTGAGGATAGATTGACAAAACAAAACCACAGATCTTTCGATCCGTGGCCGTTTTTACTAATTTAACTAAGATTCAGTTAAGTATAACATATTTATTTTGATTTTCAAGGGCAGCAGGTAATTTATTTGGACTGATTTTTGTATTCCGTATCTCCTGAATTAATGATATAATTAAGCGGTTGACAATTTCGGGAGGGAAAATGAAACTAAAAAGAGGGGCAGTTTTAATTTTAGCCGGACTTGCAGGGTGTATTTTTGTTTCGGTATTCGATATCTTAGTCGGAAAGCCGGTAAATGATATAACCGGACCAAAGTCAATCTCTGCTCTGCTTGTCTGCGGCTTTCTGATAATCTTAGGCATTCGCCTGCTATTAAAGAAAGAATAATTATGCCTTCAGCATACAGCGGTCCTGAGCGCAGAAGGTCAGTAAGGATAGCGGTGAGGTTTATCCTTACATATCAAGTGCACGAGCCCATCAAGGTGCGGATGTGGATCGGTAATAAGGAGGTTAGCGCCTTGATGCTGGACTTAAGCCCGGAGGGGATGGCCATTCTTACGCAATACGAGATACCCTTAGCAACCATTCTGGCAATGAGCTTTACCTTAATTAATCTTCAGGCTGAAAAGGACAAACAAATGCGCTCGATGGGGATAATGGGTGAGGTGCGCTACGCCTCGCAGGAAGGATACGAGCAACGCCTGGGCATATCCTTTACGCATATAGGGAAAGAGGATAAGGTTGCCATTGCCTCTTTTATCACGGCAGCAAGGAACGAATAATGATAAGCGGTAACCAAAAAAGAAAAATCCTCAAGGTTCAAAAAAGTGAGATTACCGAGCATTTGATTTATCAAAGACTCGCCTCGGTAACAAAAGATGAGGCCGCAAGGATAGTGTTGGAAAATGTCTCTGCCGAAGAATTCCGGCACTATGAATTCTGGAAAGGCTTAAGCGGAGAAGATGTTCCTGCCAGCAGGATGCAGGTTTTCTTTTACTTTCTAATTGCGCGGCTGCTGGGTCTTAACTTCGGCATAAAGCTTATGGAAAGGGGGGAAGGTTCAGCGCAGGAGAATTATGCTCAATTCAAAGAGCTGCACCCGCGCGTAGAAGAAATAATCAACGACGAAGAACGCCACGAACAGGAATTAATCGGACTGATTAGAGAGGAGCGCCTTAAGTACGTAGGCTCCATTGTTCTTGGCCTCAACGACGCCCTGGTAGAATTGACAGGCGCCTTGGCAGGCTTTACCCTCGCCTTAAGGAACTCAAGGCTGGTTGCTGTCGTAGGCCTGATTACGGGAATCTCAGCTTCCCTTTCCATGGCTGCTTCCGAATACCTGTCTACCAGGCAGGAGGACGAGGGAAAGAGCCCGCTTAAGGCAAGCATCTATACCGGCATCGCCTATGTCCTTACCGTCATTTTTTTAATCCTGCCTTATTTCCTGTTAGAAAACGTATTTTTTTCACTTTTTTTTGTGGTAATAAATGCCATCTTGATAGTATTTCTCTTTACCTTTTATATTTCCGTATCCAGGAACCTCGACTTTAAAAAAAGATTCCTGGAGATGACAGGCATAAGCCTGGGTGTGGCACTTATCAGTTTCGCTATGGGCTTCTTGGTGAGAAGGCTTTTTTCGCTTTAAAAAAGGCGTATTTAAGATATAATAAAAAGGGAGGTGCGTATGAAAAATAAGGGTTTGGATTTAGGCAAGACCTCTACAGGCATACAGCCTAACGTAGCTGGTCTTTTAAGCTACCTGTTCGGGTTCATTACGGGGATTATCTTTTACCTTATAGAGAAGGAGAATAAGTTCGTGCGTTTTCACGCAATGCAGTCAATAGTGACTTTTGGTTTCTTCTTCGTGTTGAACATTATTCTCCCGATTATACCATTGGTCGGCTGGGTTTTACTGCCTTTGGTATGGGTTACCAGCTTTATCCTCTGGATTGTATTAATGATAAAGGCCTACCAGGGCGAAAGTTTTAAATTACCCGTAGCAGGAGAAATCGCGGAGAAGAATTCATGATGGAAAAAATTCTACTTTCCTTATTGATGGTCATGTTTGCTGGTAATCTCAAAGCCCAGGAAGCGCCGGTAGTAGTACTTGTAACCAGCGAGGGAGAAATAGAGATTAAGCTTATGCCGGCAGTAGCGCCTAAGGCTTGTGAAAATTTTTCCGGCCTGGTCAAGCAGGGTTACTACGACGGAATAATTTTTCACCGGGTAATAAAGAATTTTATGATTCAGGGCGGAGATCCTACCGGAACCGGAAGAGGTGGTTCTTCAATCTGGGGTAAGCCTTTCAATGACGAAGTAAGGCCGGATGTCCAGTTTGACAGGCCGGGCTTGCTCGCTATGGCTAATTCCGGTCCCAACACTAACGGTAGCCAGTTTTTCATTACTACTGCAGCAACCCCCTGGCTGAATATGCGTCATACAATCTTCGGAGAGGTTATCTCGGGCTATGAGGTAGTCAGTAAAATAGAAAATATTGCTACCGGAACCGGAGACAGGCCGCTTACCGAGCAGAAAATCATAAAAGCACGCCTTAAATAATGTAAACGTAATAGCAGCTCGTATTTGAAAGGGCGTCTTTAGTGATTCCAAAGACGTCCTTTTAGGTATTTATATGGTAAAAACAAAAATAATCGCAACCCTTGGTCCGTCTACGGACAATCCGACTATACTAAAGAAGATGATTATTGCCGGATTGGATGTGGTGAGGCTGAATTTTTCTCATTCCGACTGGAAAGAACATCTGAAAAGGGTTAATCTGATAAGGGCGCTTAACCATAAGTTAAGAAGGGCAATAAAAATAATGCAGGATTTGGAGGGCTTCAGGATTCGTATCGGGGAATTAAAAAATCCGCTGCTGCTTAAGGCAAGGCAGGTACTTTACCTGACGCAGGACGAGGGGCAGGCTGGAAAACAAAATGTCCATTTTGACTATAAGGGCGGGCTTAAAAAATTTACCAGTGGCAGGCTGATCTACATCGACGACGGCAAGATAATCCTGAAGATAAAAGAGTCCGGCAAGAAATGCGTCAAGACCGAAGTGGTCATAGGCGGCATCCTGCAAAGGAGAAAGGGAATAAATATCCCGGACATAGAGTTTGACTTCAGCCCCCTGACGCAAAAGGACAGGCACGACATAGGGTTTGCGATAGAGCATAAATTGGATTATGTTGCCCAGTCATTCGTCAGAGACAAGAAGGATATTCTTAGTTTGAAAAAAATCCTCAG
>JBHPGP010000055.1:0-3518 GCA_042570305.1 Candidatus Omnitrophota bacterium | reverse complement strand
AAGGCTGTATATTGCTTTCCAGCCAGCCAGGCAAGGGCACTACCTTTACGGTGAGCATACCTATAGAAGAATAAAATGGATGACACGCATATTTTAATTGTTGATGACGAACCATTAACCCGCAAGTCCTTATTCGAGATTCTTAAATACGAGGGCTACCACGTGGATACTGCCGAAGATGGATCCAAGGCCCTGGATATAATCGGAAGGCAGGCGCCTGCCATTGTGATTACGGATTTAAAGATGCCCGGGATGGACGGCTTGAGTCTGCTCAAGGCAATACGCGGCAGGAATAAAGAGATAGCAGTAGTGCTGGTGACAGGATACGGTACTATCGATAATGCGGTTGAGGCAATGAGGGAGGGCGCATTCGATTATATTACCAAGCCGATCCTGGACAGCGAAATCAAGCTGGTTATCCAGAGGATAATTGACCAGCAAAAACTCCTGGAAGAAAATAGGTTTCTACGGCAGAAGCTCGCCGATACTACCCGCAGCCGCTTTCATAATTTGACCGGCCAGAATACGCAGATGCAAAAGATTTATACCTTAATCGAGACTATCGCCAATACCAATGCCACGGTTTTAATCCACGGAGAAAGCGGTACCGGGAAAAGGCTGGTTGCGCAGGCTATACACGAAAGCGATATATCCCGCAAGGATAAGCCGTTTATAGAAGTAAGCTGCGGGGCATTGCCCGAGACATTATTGGAAAGCGAGTTATTCGGACATATCAAAGGTTCCTTTACCAGCGCAATCAAAGACCGCGAGGGCAGGTTTCAGCTGGCTAACGGAGGAACCATTTTCCTGGATGAAATAGATACCTTTGCGCCCAGCCTGCAGGTAAAATTATTAAGGGTATTGCAGAGCGGAGAATTCGAGCGGGTAGGGGATACCAGAACCATCAAGGTTGATGTCAGGGTTATTGCTGCTACCAACCGGGATTTAAAGCAGGCAATCAAGAGCGGGGCCTTCAGGGAAGATTTATATTACCGCCTGAATGTTATCTCAATACAGATTCCCCCT
Source organism: Candidatus Omnitrophota bacterium (assembly GCA_042570305.1). Lineage (GTDB taxonomy): Bacteria > Omnitrophota > Gorgyraeia > Gygaellales > JAHJCI01 > JASFIK01. The sequence goes on along the minus strand of JBHPGP010000055.1, from coordinate 2,492 downwards.
TTGAGGGAAAGGAAAGACGATATCGCACTATTGGTAGAGGATTTTCTGGCGCGCAGCAATCAGCGGGTGAAGAAGAAAATAAGCGGCGTTTCCCAGGAGGCAATGGATTGCCTGGCCGAATACGACTGGCCGGGCAATATCCGGGAACTGGAAAATATCATTGAGCGGGCAGTTATTCTCTCCAAGGGCGAGATTATTGACAGAGATGATTTCCCGGAATACCTGCATGATGCCAAGCACGCGCCAGAGCAGGAAGATTCCATTGACAACGGAACAAAAAAAGCCAAGCTGCTTAAGGAGGCACTCCAGACCCCTGAGCGCGAGATTATCCGCTGTGCGCTCCAACAGGCCAACTGGAACAGAAAAAAGGCAGCCGAGAACCTGGGGATAAACCGCACCACTCTGTATAATAAGATGAAGAAATACGGGCTCCTGGATTCCGAGAGAGGAAAACAGCAGGATTAAAACGCATGCCAAACGATAAAATAAACCCGCTCTTAAAGGATTTAGTGGATATCGGCCAATGGCAGAAGATGCAGGACCATTTTGCCGAGGTTATTGGCGTTGGTATACGTACCGTGGACAGGAATGGGAATTTGATTACCAAAGCCAGCAATATCTCCAGAATCTGCGCGGAGATTATGGCTGATTCCTCCGCCGGCGTTGCCAGGTGCAACAGATGCCTTCCTCCTTCTCTGGACAGCCCAGGCAAGCAGGGAAAATGGAAAGAGGGCTTTGAATGCCATTTGGGTTTACATAATTTCTGTATCCCGGTGCTCACTTTTGAGAAGCAGACAGTTGCTTACTTATTGGTTGGCCCGGTTTTACTGGGCCACCGGTGGAAAACCGAAGCATACAGGCAGAAGGCAAGGGAGCTTAAGGTAGAACCGGAGAAGCTGCTTGATTGTTTAAGCGAAGTAAAGCTTTTTACTTTTACCGGCATCCGTTCTGTAATCGAGTTGATTAATGATATTTCCTCTTACCTGATACAATTGGGTTATAACAGGTTTAAGCTGGAGCGCATCATTCCCCTGCCCAAGTTAGGCAAGGTAGTGCACAGGTTTTATATGGATAAGATTTTAAGCACGCTCCTGGATGTTTCCTCCGATACTCTGCAAGCTGAATGCGGCTCGGTTATGCTGCTGGATGAGGAAACCGGGGAGTTATATATCAAAATAGCCAAAGGGCTTTCAAAAGATATTATAAATAAGGCGCGGCTTAAAATCGGAGAAGGCATTGCCGGCCTGGCAATCAAGGAAAACCGTTCTTTCCTGATCGACAAAAAAACAATTGATGTGCGGATTAAGCCGCTCTTAAGGCGGCCACAGATAAAGTCTTCTTTCATAGCCCCGCTTAGCTTGATGAAAGAGCCTCTGGGAGTGCTGAATATCAGTACAAACCGCCCTTCCGTTAAATTCACACCCGCCAAAATAGAGACCCTGCGCCGTTTGATTAATTTGACTGAGACAACCCTGCAAGACCTCCGCAAATTCTAGTAGAAATGGGCTCTGGAAATGGGGTCAGAATTATTTTTGTAGAAAAATAATTCTGACCCCATTTTTGTATTATTCTTTTCGAAGGTGTGAGGGGGGGATTTTTAATTCTTCCCTGTATTTGGCTATTGTGCGCCTGGCGATTGTGATGCCCTGGGCCTTGAAGAGCTTGACGATTTTATCGTCGCTTAACGGATGGCGGCAGTCTTCCTCGTCAACTAAGGAGATCATCCTGGATTTAATCGCCTCCGAAGATATTTCTTCTCCTTGTTCTGTCTGATATGAGCCGCTAAAGAAATAATTTAATTTAAAAATGCCGAAAGGCGTGCGGATATATTTGTTGTTTACCACCCTGCTTACCGTTGATTCATTTCTGCCTACCCGCCCGGCAACCTCCTGAAGGGTCAGGGGTTTAAGCTTTTCTTCCTGCCCTTGTTCAAAGAAGCCGCCCTGTATCTCGATAATACATTCTGCGATACGGCGAATCGTATCCTGCCTTTGAGCTACTGCCTTAATCAACCAGAGCGCGGAATTGATTTTTTCCTTGAGATATTTCCTGGTTTCCTCAGGTGTATCCTTACGGCTTAATAATTTTTTATATTGAGCGCTTATCCTCAGCTTGGGTAATTCACCGCTATTTATCACTATTTCATACTCGTCATCTATCTTCTCCAGTAAAATATCAGGAGCGCGCGGCAGGACGCGCCTGGTTTCCGACTGAATAAAGAGCCTTCCGGGTTTCGGCTCTAAACAGGATATTTCCTTTGATGCTTTTTTTATCTGCTCAAGAGGAGCCTTCAGGGCCTTGGCAATCACCTTTAATCTGTTTCTTGCCAGGTCAGGCAGATGTTTTTCAACTATACGGCAAGATAGAGAGTCAGCTTTGCCCTTTGCCTTAAGCTGCAGCATCAGGCATTCCTTCAAGTCCCTGGCACAGATACCGGTAGGTTCGAATGTCTGAATCAAGGATACGACTTTATCTACGTCCTTTGTTGTCAC
>JBHPGP010000054.1:0-3520 GCA_042570305.1 Candidatus Omnitrophota bacterium | reverse complement strand
GGGCTGGGGGCTGGGCCTTGACCCGGATAACTTTGATATCTGGCATTCCTCCAAGACGCGCGAGGGAGAATTTAATTTTATCGGATACAAGAATGAGGAAGTGGACAGCCTGCTTATCAATGAATTCGGAGAGGAATACGGTCCATTCCAGGATTCTGATTTTTACTCTTATGCCGATTGCAGCCAGCCTCCTTTGAATGATTTCTGCTGTTTTCCTTCTTTCCTCATTGCCCTGATTGGTAATTATGGTGAACTCAAAAATTTCACCGTTCTTATCCAGCCACCCGTCCTGATTATTGTCCTGCCACCCGGCTTGCCTAAATAACTCTTTTGCCTTTGCTGGGTCGTAAGGATATGGTTCTATTTGAGGATTAAAGGCCCAGGATTCCGGCAGGAAGGGTCCGGAGCATACCCTGCCGATACCCAAAAACACAATCTCAATAATCTCGTTCTTATCAACCGCGTAATTCAGCGCCCTGCGTACGCGCACGTCCTTAAATTTATCGTCTTCTAAATTATAGCCTAAATACGTGTAGGACCTCCCGGTTATGCGAAACTTGCGATAATTCTTTTTAAAAAATTCGCTGCCTGTCTGGCGTGCGTATTGTAAGGGCGATAGGCCGGTAAAATCCACTCCCTGCGCCTGAAGTTCCAAAAACAGGGTTGCCTGGTCAGGAATCACCCGGGAAATATACCGGTCGATATACGGCCGGTGTTCAAAATATGCGGGGTTGGCAACCAGTTCGATCTTTTCCTGTCTCCTCCAGGATTTGAATTTATACGGCCCTGTCCCCACCGGATTAAGGCTGAACCTGGTATTGTTTAAGTCTTCGTTCTCCAGTATGTGCTTGGGCATTATCGGCATTCCCCAGGAAGAAATACCCGGAGCAAACGGCTCTTTATAAGTAACTTTAACCGTGTAATCATCAAGAACCTCAAGTGACTTTACCCTTTCGAAGTCTCCGCTGTAAGGGGTGCGTACATTGGGGTCAATGAGTTTTTGAAAGGTAAATTCCACGTCTCTGGCGGTAAACGGATGTCCGTCATGCCAGCGCACGTTCTTTCTCAGATGAAAGATGATTACCCGGCAATTATTCCTGACCTCCCAGCTCTCTGCCAAATCTCCCGTGAGATTCAAGTCCGGGTCGTATTTAACTAATCCGTTAAATAACATTCCCACTATGTCGCCTGAGCCCGAATCAGAAGCCAGTATCGGCACAAGCGTACGCGCATCACCGATTGAGCCGGTAACCAAAGCATCTCCATGCTCTGCAGCGAAAACACATTGACTAAGCATTAAAAAAACTATCGCGCTGAGCGATAGTTTTCTTCGCAGGATTTTGCACAACATAAGATTGGTTTATCTTGTTTTACTGGACTTCGTTTTCTACAGCAGGGCTCTGCTGACCTACAGGCGGCTCAGGTTCAACTGCCGGCTGAGCAGGTTTTGCTTCTTCTGCGGCTTGCCCAACCAGCGATCCGGCATCTTGGGCAGGTAACTCGGCTTCCTGCGTTGCCGCAGGCTCATCCGGCATAACGGCTGAAGGAGACTCGCCCTGTACAGAAGAGATATCTTCTTGCCCAATCAGCGAACGGCCCTGGCCGGCAGCCAGAAGCGCCAGTGTAATTGAAGTAAATAAAAAGACGGTGGCGAATATAGCGGTTGCGCGGGTTAAAAACTGGCTTGTCCTTGTACCGAACATCGATTCTACTCCGGAAAAAGACTCAACCAGACCGCCTCCGCGTCCACGCTGAATAAGAATCACAACAATCAGTAAAATCGCCACTAAAACATGCGCCGCTAATATTAATCCGTACATTTTATCTCCGCTTTAGTCTTTTTTTACTTTTGCGCAAACCTTCACGATTTGGCTAAAAGAGTCTATCTTGAGGCTGGCGCCTCCCACCAATGCTCCGTCTATGTCAGGCTTTAAAATAAGCTCTTCGATATTCTCCGGCTTAACGCTGCCGCCGTATTGAATACGGATACTCGCGGCTACGTCATTGCTATACATTCCTGCTAAGAGCTGGCGAATATGCTTATGCACTTCTTCTGCCTGGACTGCAGTAGCGTTCTTGCCCGTACCGATTGCCCAGACCGGTTCGTAAGCTATCACCAACCCCTTTATCTCCTGAGCAGGCAAACCCTCAAGCCCCTGTTGAATCTGTTCCTGGATCACCGTGAAAGTCTTATTATTCTCGCGCTGAGAGAGCGTTTCTCCCACACAAATTATGGGGATTAAGCCTGTCTTGAGTGCTGCCTTGAGTTTTTTATTTACACTCTCATTGGTTTCGGAAAAATACTGCCGCCTCTCCGAATGCCCTATAATTACGAATTTACATCCCGCATCCTTTAACATCAGGCAGGATACTTCTCCCGTGAAGGCTCCTTCGTCCTGCCAATAGGCATCCTGCGCTCCCAATTGTATGTTGGAATCTGTGATTACATCGGATACCGAAGACAGCGCCGTAAAAACCGGGCAAATTACGATATCCAGGCTATCCAGATTATTCAACTCCCTGAATAAGCCATTGGCCAGCTCAATAGCCTGCGGTATATCCTTATACATCTTCCAATTACCCGCAATGATTAAACGCCTCATCTTATTTATCGGTTAATGCTGCAATGCCCGGTAAAGCCTTACCTTCCATAAATTCTAAAGAGGCCCCTCCGCCGGTAGAGATATGCGTCATTTTATCTTCCAGCCCAAACTTTGCAATTGCCGCAGCAGTATCTCCTCCGCCTATGATCGTAGTGGCGCCTAGGCCAGCCAGAAAGAGCGCAACCTGCCTTGTTCCCGCAGCATATGCTTCAGTCTCAAAAATTCCCAAAGGCCCGTTCCAGACTACTGTCTTTGCCCCTTTCAGGTTTGCTTTGAATAATTCTATTGTCTTTGGCCCGATATCAACCGCAATCTTGCCTTCGGGAACTTCCTCTCCCGCGACTACCCCCTTGTCTCCTGACTCCAAACTATCAACCACGAGATTATCTACGGGTAAAACAATCTTTTTCCCGGACTGCCTGGATTTTGCGAGAATCTCCTTTGCCAACTCGAGCTTATCCTTTTCAAGTTTTGAATTGCCGATTTTCTTTCCCGAAGCGCAGAGAAAGGTATAAGCCATTCCTCCGCCTATTATCAGACAGTCGCATTTCGGCAGCAAGTTTTCAATCACCCCGATTTTATCCGAGACCTTTGCTCCTCCGAGGATAACTATAAAGGGGTGACCGGGATTGCTTAAGGCACTTCCCAGGTACTGAATTTCTTTTTCCAGCAGGAATCCGGCTGCCGATTTCAAATAATGGGTTATTCCTTCTGTCGAGGCGTGGGCGCGATGGGCTGTACCGAATGCGTCGTTTACAAAAATATCGCCCAGGCTTGCCAGTTTTCCTGCAAAATCAGCGTCGTTTTTCTCTTCCTCGGGATGAAATCTTAAATTCTCCAGAAGGACCACCCTTTCCGGAGCTGTCTTGAGCGATTTTTTGACCTCTTCACCAACGCATTCGTCCAGTTTCCTTACC
>JBHPGP010000053.1:0-3532 GCA_042570305.1 Candidatus Omnitrophota bacterium | reverse complement strand
ATTTAAATGTGGCAGATAGGCAGTATTGTCTTGGTAGAGGCGTTGCAGCTTTAACTGTAGGTTCTTCATATTCAAGAGAATATATAGAGCTTCAGGTTGATAATCTTTTTGATTTGATGAGAAAACGGTCACAGGGTGGAGTAATAACGGGATTGACCAAGGAGGAACTAGGCGAAATAAATGTTTTACTCCCGATTGATTTAAATGAACAATTAAAGATTGCTGAAATTCTTCGTGCTTGTGACGAGGCAATAGATAAAACTACTGCTAAAATTGAGAAGCTAAATAAAATCAAACAAGGAATGATGCAGGATCTCTTTCGCTATGGCATTGATGAACGAGGCCAGATTCGCAGCGAATCAACCCATCGCTTTAAGGATTCCCCGCTGGGTATGATTCCTGAAGAGTGGGAGGTTAGGCCAATAACTGACTATTTAGAAATAATGACTGACTATGTTGCGAATGGTAGTTTTGCATCTCTTAGAGAAAATGTTAACGTGTTTGAAACTGAGAGTTTTGCATATTACGTAAGATTATTTGATCTGAGACTTGGCTTAGGGCACAAGAAGCAAACATATGTAGATGAAAAGAGCTATGGATTTCTGAAAAAATCTTTTTTGACCCCAAATGATACATTAATAGCAAATATAGGTGCATATGCTGGTGAAGTGTGGATTATGCCGCAGTCTGCAAAGCCAGCCACTATTGCGCCTAATATGCTAATACTAAAAGCTAATGACCAATGTGATAAGGTATATCTGTTTTATTTTTTGAAGTCAGAACATGGTGCAAAAGGAATAAAAAATGTTATTGGTGGGAGTGGGCAGCCCAAAATTAGTAAAACTGATCTAAAAACTATGAAAATATTAAAGATGAATAAAACAGAACAGTTGCGCATAACCTCTACTCTTACTTCATCTGATGACGCAATTGAAAAAGAAGAAGTCTATAAACAAAAACTCTTAGCTCTTAAGTCAGGCCTAATGGAAGACTTACTCTCCGGCATTGTGCGCGTGAATCATTTAATAGGGGAATCTGGATGAATCAATACGCGTGGAACGAAAAAAACTATGTAGAAGAGCCGTTTTTGAATCAACTCGAACGGTTAGGATGGAGTATTATTCGCGCTGGACGGGATGATGCGCCCGAAGTCACTCTTCGTGAGGATTTTCATTCGGTAGTGATTGAGCAGGAATTTTATTCCGGTTTGAAGCAAATAAATTCGTGGATGGAGGATGATCAAATTCGGGATGTACTTCGCCGTATTGCTGCAGTTCAACCTGGCACAAATCTCATTGAAGCCAATAGGCAGTTTCTGGAACAGCTTTTGGAACAAATCGTCGTAGATAAAAATCGCCAAACCGGACAGTTAAATCCAAATGTTAAATTAATCGACTTTGAACATCCTGAGAAAAACCGGTTTTTAGCAATATCGCAATATAAAGTAACACTACCTGGAGGCATGAAGCATATTATTCCAGATATTGTTCTATTCGTAAACGGTCTTCCGCTAGTAGTAGTTGAGTGTAAATCTCCACAAATAGCTGAACCAATGGTTGAAGGTGTTAAGCAACTTATGCGCTATATGTGTAGACGCGGAGATAAAGAAGAGGGAAGCGAAAAACTCTTTTATTATAATCAAATGGTTGTCTCTACTTACCGCACCCGCGCTAAATACTCTACTATTACTGGAGAATTAGAGCACTTTAATGAATGGAAGGACCCATATCCCTATGCTATTGATCAAATCCAAACAGATAAGCCAGAAGAACCTCCGAGTAGTCAACATTTACTTATCCAAGGGATGCTCACTAAGGAGCATTTATTAGATATTATTTATAACTTTGTCGTTTTCCAGGAGTTAGAAATAGGTACTATCAAGGTAGCTCCGCGTTATCAGCAATTCAGATCGGTTCATAAGATCATTAAACAACTTAAAAAAAGAAGATCAAAGTTAGAGAGGGGCGGTATTATTTGGCATACACAAGGATCTGGTAAGTCGCTAACTATGCTTTTCGTAGCCAGGAAATTGAAAAAAATATCAGAATTTGGAGGACATAAAATTATATTTGTTACTAATAGACTTCAACTTGAGACACAGACAGATCAACTTTTTGCAAGTCTTGGATACACCGTTACGAATCCAAATAGCATTCGCGAGTTAAAACTAGCAATCAAAGAAGATATCGGTAATCTTGTGTTAGCAATGGTGCATAAGTTTCGAGAACCAGAGATTGAGCAAAGATTTCCAGTTCTTAATACCTCATCTAATATATTGTTATTAATAGATGAGGCACACATTGGATATTTTAAAATTTTAGGTGCAAATCTTGAGCAGGCGATGCCTAATGCTGTTAAAGTTGCTTTTTCTGGAACACCTACCGAGCGTGCCGAAATGACCTTTGGCGACTATATTGATAAATATTCGATGGAACAGGCGGTTCAAGACGAAGTTACAGTGAAAATTATTTATGAAGGCAGAACTCATAACGCTGAAGTGGTAAAGCCAGAAGAGTTAGATAAAAAATTTATAGATGTTTTTGCTGATGTGCCTGAGAGTGAAAGAGCCATGATATTAGGAAGATACACACGGCAAGCTTATTTGGAAGCAAAAGAGGTTATTGAAGGCAAGGCGCGGGATATGATGGAGCATTACCTAAAGAACGTTTTCCCGAATAAATTTAAAGCGCAGGTAGTAGCGGTCTCACGCGAAGCAGCTCTCCGGTATAAACATGCATTAGATAAAGTATTGGTTGAGAAAATTAAATATTTTGAAAATAATCCAAATACTCTAGTCGATTTAGGGATTTTGAAAGAAATGAAGATAGAAACAGTATTTGCTGAAGCGCAAAATGACCCCCCTGAATATAAACCGTATAATCAAGGCTCGTTTCACAAAAATGTTGTAACGCGTTTTAAATTACGGTTCGGCGAAGAAAAAAATGGACTAGTTGGAGATGTCGGTTTTATTGTTGTGCAAAATATGCTTCTTTTGGGATTTGACGCCCCTGTGGAACAAGTTATGTATTTAGACCGTAAGGTTGTTGATCACAGTCTATTACAGGCGATTGCTAGGGTAAACCGTGTTGCTAAAAATAAGACATGTGGGTATGTAGTGGACTATGTTGGCATCGCTAATCATCTAAAAGAAGCACTTGCAAATTATTCTGATCGCGATGTTGTAGATATTGAAAGGGTGTTAATAAAGAAAGAGGTTGAGCTTCAAAATTTACGTTTTAGTCAAAAAGCGCTCGTTGATTTCTTTACAGAAAACCAAGTTTGTGAGCTTGATGAGAATATAGAAAAAGCTGTTGAGATTCTTGAAGATGAAGAGAAAAGGCTTATCTTTCTGAATCTATACAAAAGATTTACAAAAGATATGGATTCGCTTCTCCCAAATCCAAAAGCTTTAGATTTTCTTTCGGATTTGAAACTTTTTACACTTATTAGTCATTTAGCCAGAACACGTTATCGAGATGATAAATTTAGTGCAGAAGGCTTATCTGTTTGGATTTGATCAATAGCATAGGGA
>JBHPGP010000052.1:0-3862 GCA_042570305.1 Candidatus Omnitrophota bacterium | reverse complement strand
CTCGTTTACATAGCGAATCACATATTGATAGGCAAGCACCGCCACAACAGCAATTATTATAACTTTAAGCAGATTATTAATCCTCTTTATCTTTTTCATTTGCAAGCTTAATGTGAAACACAGTTATTTCCGTCATGATGCCAGCTTTCGACTTTCCCGCTGCTGTCTATTATAAAACTTGTCTTGCAATATAATTTATACTTCTCAAATGGTGCTATTTCTGTGACATATTGAGTAGATGTTCCGCTGTAGGGCTTATTTCCTATTTTACCGGAGTGGACAGTCGTTTCCGGCACCCTGTATGAACCGCCTGTTCGAATAGTATCTTTATGCACATATGCAATGGCCTTTTTACCGTCACTCATATCATATACCAGGTCCGGAACGCCCCAGGAAGCAATCAGCGTATCTTCGCTTACTCCGATCCAGGTATTTAATTTTGTATCATATTTTGCAGTAGTCGCACAGCCGCTCACCAGGATTATCAGGAGTAAATAGATTAGCCCTTTCATGTATTCTCCTTTTAGTACTTTCTGACAATAGTAACCAGCTTCCCTATTATAGCAAAATCCTCAAAAATCGGTGCATAATTCTTATTAGCCGGCTCCAGATACGCGGTACTGCCTGAATATCTTAATCTCTTTAGCGTTGCCTCATCGCCTAATAGCGCTGCTACCACATCACCCTTATAAGCGCTTGATTGTTTCTTGATAATCGCGATATCCCCATCCAGGATTCCTGCGTCAACCATGCTGTCACCTTTTACCTTCAGGGCAAACAGGTTTGACTGGCCGGCCAGTAAATCATCCAGCTCAACATAGCCCTCAATATTCTCATAGGCTAAATCCGGGCCTCCTGCAGGAATAGTTCCCAGGATAGGAATCTTACTCAAGGTATCCCTTAATAACTCAATTGACCGCGACAGGCCGCTTTCGCGCTTTAAATATCCCTTCTTTTCCAGGGCTGTCAGATAATCCCTGACTGTTCCCGTAGACTTAAATCCCATGTGCATAGCTATCTCCCTTATTGTTGGCGGCATATTATCACGGATTTTTTCCCGGATAAATGCCAGCACCTTCTTCTGCTTGGGCGTTAGTTCTTTCATCTCTCATCACCTCAGATAGTCTATATACCACACATTTGTGTGGCTGTCAAGGTATTTTTTTATTAGGCATTCTTTTGAAGTATCTGTTTTTATGTCTGGGATGCTACGGATATGTTTTTAATTCTCAACTCTTGCTACCTGGGGTTCGAAGCATCGGGTGCAGCGGTAAATAACTCTTCCTCTGCGTACAACCATTTTATTTAAGTGCTTAACCTTTCTAAAACGGTGACCGAAAATCCTGCATAGCCAGCAAATTTTTATCTTTTTCATCGCAGCGCCCTTGTTGAAAATTTATAAATGCAAAATTATTATTCACTCACACGAAGAGAAGATTATATACAAAAAAATATTTTTGTCAATAGATTAGCGGATTTATCGTCGGGAAATTTATTTTTACTGCTGTTTAAGGGTAGGAATTTATTGCGGAAGCGTTTTTTTGTTTTTAGTATAAATACGCATTCAGGACATACTGCTGGACCATGCGGTGGGTATTGAAAAACGAGGCATTAATCGCTATAGAGTAGCGCATGATATCAATCCATAATTGGCGGTTATTGTAGAATGTAGGGACAATTATCTTTTCCAGCTTTTCATATAAAGAGCGCGCATCCCTTTCGTCAATATTCTCTGCATCCAGCGCTGAGCCGATTGACCATCCGGTAAGGCCTTCGATACACCCCTCTATCCACCAGCCATCCAGAATGCTCAGGCTGGGCACTCCGTTATGCGCTGCCTTCATCCCTGAAGTGCCTGAGGCCTCTTTTGGCTTTCTGGGGGTATTCAGCCACAAATCAACCCCGGGAATAAAAATCTTAGCCAGATCAATATCGTAATTCTCGAGATAGACTATTTTAATGTTTTCCTTGAGCTGGCCTGCTGCGGAAAATATCCTTTTTATCAGCTCTTTGCCTGTCTGGTCATGGGGGTGCGCCTTGCCTGCAAAGATAAATTGCAGCTTACCGACATTCTGCGCAATATGTATTAATCTATTGATGTCAAAGAAGACCAAGTCCGCTCTTTTGTAGGCAGTGGCTCTGCGCGCAAAGCCAATGGTTAATGTATCATAATCCATTCCCGCATTAATATGCGCGTTTACATAGTCTACGAGCACTTTCTTTGCTTGCTGGTGGGTGTTCCATATTGCATCATTGGGGATGCTTAGGGCATACCTCAGACTGAAGAAGTCGCTTAACCATCCGGGGATATATTCGTCATAAAGTTTTTTGAAACTATCGCATGTCCAGGTAGTAGAATGAACCCCGTTGGTTATGGAATCAACGTGATAACCGGGAAACATCTCGCGGGAAACCTTACCGTGTTTTTTAGCAACCCCGTTTACGTAATGGCTCAGGTTTAAGGCAAGCATGGTCATATTCAGCATATTCTCTCCGCCAACGGTTTTTAAGAAATCCATGGGGATAAATTCACCAAGCATCCTCCATACCAAATCATAGGAGAACTGGTCATGCCCTGCCGGCACAGGGGTATGCGTGGTAAATACGCACATCCTTCTTATTGCGTCAGTATCCCAGACCGGCTCCTGCTCTCTCTTTCTCTGGTTCAGGAGCTCAAGAGTCAGGAGGCTGGCATGGCCCTCATTCATATGATATCTGCTGATGCGGTGACAACCCAATTCTTTAAGCATCCTTACCCCGCCGATTCCCAGGACTATTTCCTGAGCGAACCTGTATCTTTCGTCTCCGCCATAAAGATAATGCGTAAGGCTGCGGTCGTTTTCGCTATTCTGCTCTATATCAGTATCCAGAAAGATCACCGGCACGCGGTGTTCGCCCACCCCGCTTACTTCATACAGCCAGGCCTGGATTAGAACTGTCCTGTTCTCTATGGTTACCGATACTTTCTTTTTAAGCAGCTTGAGAAACTCTTTGGGATTCCATTCATTAGGCAGCTCCTGCTGGTTGCCCTGCTCATCCAGCTTTTGATAAAAGTACCCCTTTTTGTAGAGAAGGGAAATTGCAACTAAAGGGACATTTAAATCCGCACAGGATTTTACCGTATCCCCGGCCAAAATACCCAATCCTCCGCTATAGGTGCGGATTTTCGGGTGAATGCCTATCTCCATGGAGAAATAGGCAATTTTTTTCTCTGTTCTTCGGATTCTTGCAGCGGATAACCTTCTTTTTGCTGAATGCATCCTCTTTTCTTATCTCCTTCCTGTTCCAATTCGGGTCAGATTTATTTTTTAATGAGGCCACAACTAAATTAATTCTGACCCTATCTCTCTGACTTACTAAACGAGAGATAAGCATTTCTTTGCTTCTCTCAAATTATTTCCCAATTCCCGAATAATTGGATGCTTAAAACGCTTTCTAGCCTCTCTATATACTGCTTCATAAAAAGCTATTTTTTCTTCCTTCGGAGCATTAAAGTAACTCCAAATAGCATCACCTGATTTTTTATATCCGTTAATAAGCGCCTGAAGATTATGTATTTTGTCCGCACAGGCAATAAGACAAGCTTCTTTAGAAATTTTTCTAAGACGTCTTATATATGCTTCTTTACGCTTGGCCCAAGGATCGTTCGGCAGTTTATCTGATACATCTCTCACAATAGTCAAAACTCTTGAACCAAACTCCCTCTTTATTTCTTTCGGGCTATACGATGTATCTTCTAAAGCGTCATGAAGAATTGCAGAGATTAGTGTATTTTCATCCTGTGTATAACGAGCAAGCAGCAAAGCTACGGATATCGGATGCACAACAAAAGACGTTATTCCCCCACCTTTCCGTGTTTGAC
>JBHPGP010000051.1:0-4136 GCA_042570305.1 Candidatus Omnitrophota bacterium | reverse complement strand
GCACCCATTCCAATCAATCAAAAAGCACCGCTTCCAGATACTTTTGCTGCTGCCGTTGGCGAGCTTCCTTGCGATATTTACCTTAACCCCGATTATCCGCGTGATCATCCTCAGCTTCCAATCAATCGCAACAACCACAGCCGCGCCCCAGCTGACACTGACGCACTATCAAGACTTATTCACCCAGCCTGCGTTTAAACAGGCGTTCCTGAACACCCTGATTATTGCGGGGGTGAGCCTGGCCCTGGAAATCAGCTTAGGGCTCATCCTGGCATTGCTGCTCTCAAAGAACCTGAAACTCATCCGTTTTCTGCGGCCGATATTCATTCTTCCCCTGGCAATCCCCACCGCAGTAGTAGGCGTGGTGATGAGTTATCTTTTTGCCACCTCAGGCTGGATTAACCGCATGCTCACAGACTTAAATCTCATCAGCTCACCCATAAACTGGATGCAGGGAGGGATTAACTCGCTTTTTATGCTTACCCTGGCTGACTGCTGGAAGGTAACACCTCTGGTAATGCTGATACTCTTAGCAGGCCTACAGTCAATAGACAAATCCCTGTATAAGGCAGCGCGCATTGACGGCGCAGGCACGTTTCACATCTTCAGGCGCATTACCCTGCCATTGCTGATGCCGGCAATTACCGCCGCAGTAATCATCCGCGGCATAGACGCCTTCAGGATTTTTGCCCTGCCCTTGATTCTCATGGGCCAGAACCTGAAAGTCATCGGCACCTATGCCTATTTGGAATATACGGAGTTTAGCAATCCCTATGCCTCTGCTGCCAGTTCCGTGATATTGCTGGTGATGATATTACTGGCGGTCGCGCTTTACATTAAGGCAGTAGGGAAGAAGGGGATAGCCGTAGGATGAAGAAGCTCACAAAATTCTTAATACTGCTCTTGATTACCTTTATCCTGGTTGCGCTGGTTGTGTTTCCGCTCTATATCATGTTTAAGATGTCAGTCAGCGCGCCGCAAGATATCTTTGCCAAAAAGCCGCCTTACCTGATCCGGAATTTTACCCCGGAGCATTTCCAAGCCGTATTTAGCTCAGGCAGCGCATTCCTCGCGCCGCTTAAAAAGAGCCTGCTCACAGGAATCCTGGTAAGCATCGCGGGCCTCCTCATAGCCATTCCAGCGGCGTATGCGATTTCCCGCTTTAACTACAAGCTGCGCTACGGCCTGCTCATCGCCATATTTATGACCCGCATGATTCCTGAGGTAAGCATTGCCCTGCCGGTTTCCATCAGCTTTATCAAGCTCGGGCTTTTTGACACTACCTTAGGGCTGGTGCTTGCGCACTTAATCAGGATCCTGCCCATCAGCTGCTTTATCCTGGTGGGCGTATTCTCAAGCTTTCCCCGGGAACTGGAAAAGCAGGCGCGCATTGACGGCGCCAGCCCTTTCCAGGCATTTAGAAAAGTGGTAATGCCGCTTTCAATGGGAGGGATAAGTGTGGCAGCCATATTCTCATTTTTGCTTTCCTGGGATGAATTTATCTACGCATCCTACCTTTGCCTGGCAGAACCAACAATGCCGCTTAAAATGTATTACTATATCTCGCGGGGTGATATCTTTTCCTCAGCCACCTATGCGGTAATCATCACAGTTCCCGTACTGATACTCACCCTTGCCTTACAAAAATACATCAAGCCGGATTATCTCTCCGGCGCAATCAAGGGGTAACTCATATGCCTGAACTCAGACTCGAAAATATCTCAAAAGACTACGCAAAAACAAAGGCGCTCCAAAACTTAAACCTCAGCATCAAAGACGGCACATTCTGCGTGATACTAGGGCCTTCAGGCTCAGGAAAATCAACCCTGCTTGATATCATTGCGGGGCTAGAGGAACCGACAAAGGGAAAAATCTACCTGGGTAGCCAGGACATCACCGGCAAACCGCCCCATAAGCGCAATATGGCAATGGTATTCCAGACCTATGCGCTCTACCCGCATCTTTCAGCCTTTGAGAACATTGCCTTTGGCCTGCGCATCAAAGGAGAAAGGCAGCTTCAAATAGAGAAGAAGGTAACCGGTGTAGCCAAAATCCTAAACATCTACGACAAGCTACACAAGCTCCCCAGGCAACTCTCGGGCGGCGAGAGGCAGCGCGTGGCAACCGGCAGGGCAATTGTCAGGGACCCGGCGCTTTTTCTTTTTGATGAGCCGCTCTCAAACCTGGACGCGCGCCTGCGCATTGAGCTGCGCGCCGAATTCATCAAACTCCACCAGCGCCTGCGCAAAACCATCATCTACGTAACCCATGACCAGGTTGAGGCAATGTGCCTGGGCGAGCAGGTAGTAGTCCTCAACCGCGGCAGCATCCAACAAACATCAACGCCGCACGACCTCTTTCACAACCCCCGGAACCTGTTCGTGGCAGAATTTATCGGCACCCCGCCAATGAACATCATCCACCACGCGCTGCCATTCCAGCCCGCCCTCCAAAAGCCCCTGGATAAAGATATAATCCTTGGCTTCCGCGCCTCAGCAGCAAAACTCGAACCCCAAGGCCAAATCAGGGGAGAGGTAGTCTTTACCGAGACTATCGGCGAGGACAGCTTCGCTCACATCAGAATCAACCCTGAAATAGAAATAACCGCCAAGGTAAGCGATACCCCCTTACCAAAACCCCGGGACTCAGTCTCAATCACCCTGAATCCTGAAAAAGTATATTACTTTACTCCTGATGGTAAGAGGTGTTAGTGGCAGGAACTGGTCCCTTAACTAATCTTTTTTTACCTTGATTTTTGTGTTCGCTAGCAGTAAAATAATAACACACTGGTAGTAATAAATTCCTACCTGTTTAATAATATAATATTAGCAATATATTCCTACTTGTTAAGGGAAAAATGCTCTCCGCAAACATCAAAAAACTTCGTAAAAAGCACGGCCTTTCACAAGAAGAACTCGCAAAAAAAGCAGATATAACCTACAGCACACTTATAAAAATCGAATCCGGCGCAAACGGCAATCCTACTATAAAAACCTTAAAAAAAATCGCCGATGCGTTGGATGTTAGCTTGGATGAGCTGGTCGGGAGGAAATACTGAAAGCTTTATGGAAAAAGAACTGCAAATAAAACATATTTCTGTGCGCGTTCCATGGCATGATAGTGGTTGGGACGGAACAG
This sequence comes from Candidatus Omnitrophota bacterium, assembly GCA_042570305.1. Taxonomy (GTDB): domain Bacteria; phylum Omnitrophota; class Gorgyraeia; order Gygaellales; family JAHJCI01; genus JASFIK01. The sequence goes on along the minus strand of JBHPGP010000051.1, from coordinate 998 downwards.
TCTGCAAGAAACCAAAAGAAAATGCCTCATGCATCTTTTTAGCTCGAATTAATGAATTAAAAAATGAAGGCTTAGAAGAAACCCTTTCAGGCAAGGAAATGCGGAAAGTTAATAAAGGCGATTTGCCGCCTTGCGTCAAAGAGCGTGTTTCTTTCATGTGTCCACACGAAATTGACACAACTATGATTCATCCTTACAGCCTAACCAATGAAGATTATAAGCATTTTAAGGAGACGCCTTTAAAAATCAAGACTTATTCATTCGCTGCGGTCCCCTATCGTTGGATGATGAAGAACAAAAGGGACCAGAGTTCCGATTTAGCAAAAACATACAATCTGCCTTACAATATCGATCTTGAACCCACTTTACCATTTAAGACCGGCTGGATACAAGATTATCGAAACCAGCGAGTTTTCTTAGATGCTTTTTTTAGCGCTATTATACCTGGCAAATCGCTTTGCTTTATTTACGCTAAACATATACCCTTATCAGATCAGCATGATAGAATTCTTATCGGCGTAGGTAGAGTTTTAGGCAAAGGTTCTCCTGTTGAATACGATTATAGTCAGAAAAAAGCACGAAGATGTTTAATATGGGATACTTTAATACAGCATTCAATTAGGAACAGTTATTTAGATGGCTTTATACTTCCCTATCAAGAATTACTTGAGAAGTCTAAAAATGATCCCTCAATTGAGCTGGATTCTCTTGTTGCTCCCGCGTCAAATAGAGAACAATTTTCTTACGGTTCGGAGCATGTAACTCATGATGTCGCTATTGATGCCTTGCTTTCTTTAGCCAGTTCTATACGAAAAATCAGCCTTGTTTTGAATCGAAGCTATGATAAACAGCTCAGGTGGATAGATGAGCGCATGTCTGAATTGTGGAGATTAAGAGGTCCATATCCCGGTTTAGGGGCTGTTTTATCGGCTTTTGGAGTTGAAGAAGGTAATTTTGTTGCTTGGGAAATATCTAAGCAAATTGAACAAAAAACAAAG
>JBHPGP010000050.1:0-4597 GCA_042570305.1 Candidatus Omnitrophota bacterium | reverse complement strand
AATAAAAGAGTGGGCATTCCGGGAAATGACCGAGGATTTAAAGATTGTCTATTCGCAATTAAAAGAGAATGCCGTGGCCTTGGGCGCAGCGAGCCTGGTGGTGCGCGAGGTATTTGCCCGTTCATAAAAGAGGGGAATTCTAATGACAGGGAAACTGAAAATTATTATTTTAGCCCTGGCTTTATTATTGGCAACCAGTCTCCTTCTTATTTTTGGTTTACAGAGTTCCAAGTCCAAGTTATTACGCGAATACAACCTGACCAGAGAAACACTGATTCAGGAGAATAAGCAGCTGTCCGCAAGGCTTGATGCTATAGCGGCAGACAACAGGGGCCTGCTGGAGAAATTAACGGTTCTCCAGGAGGACCTCAAGCGCATATCTTACGAGAAAGACCAGCTCAAACAAAAATATGAATCAGTAACGAAAGAAAGAGAGGATTTGCTGGTGCAGGCAGAAGTATATGTTCAGCTTGAGGATAACCTGCAATCCCTCAAGGAAGAAAATCAGAAATTAAAGCAAGAGATAGGGGATTTAGAAAAAGAAAAGCTTAGCTTGACATCAAAGCTAAAAGAGGCAAAAGAGGATAAGGAAGGCTTCCGGGAGAAGATTGCGCAGGCAAAAGAGATATTACAGAGGACGTCTCCCCCGGCGCAAGCATATGTAAAGGAACAGGAGCTTAATGTTACACAGCAGTCAGGGGTCTGGTCAGTAGATTTGCCTCCGATTGTAGTCTCGCCTCAGATTGCCTCTGCTGCCGTATCAGAGGCTAATGCGAGTTCGTCACCCTCTCTGTCCGGCAAGAAAAACATTCTTCAAATCTATGTCTTCTATTTTATTATTTACCAGTTTGCCAAGCTCTCCTGCATGTTCCGGATTAACCGAAAATCTGTTCTTTACTTCCTCGACTATACCCAAATCAATTTCCCAGCGTTTCAGGAAACAGCGACTGCCCAGGGAACAGTTAAATAGATTATCCTGTTTGTAATTATGGATGGAAACTTCTCCCGCACAGCCCTTGCTGCCGGTATAAATCTCGCCGTTTATCATTATTCCGCACCCTACTCCGGAGACCATATAGAGGACGTTCCTTAATCCCGGCTCCAAATCCAGCCACTGCTCGCCAAAACAGGCGGCTGTCGCGTCATTTTCGATAGTGGTCGGCAGTCCGAATTCTTTCTCGATCAGGTCTTTTAACGGCAAATTCACCGAGGCATAGGTATAATTATGGCTGCTGATCTTCTCCGGCCAGTGAATAGAGCCGTCCTGTTTATTGACGATTCCAGCCATGCCTATGCCGATTCCTTCGATTTTAGAAGTATACTCTTTGGAACGCCTGATGATTTCGCGGATTATCTCCAGAACGGTTTCCAGCACCTCTTTTACGGAAGTGCCGGGTCTTTTTAACTGAGTCTTGAGCACAATATTACCCTTTATATCAACCAGCAGGCCTACCATATTGGTAAGGTTCAATCCAACGCCGATTGCAAAAGCTATTTTCGGATTAAGGTCAAGCAGAACCGGCCTCCTGCCCCCTTCGGAAATATCCAGCTCCTTTTCTATAACCAGCTTGTTTTTGATGAAGTCTTCGATATAATTGGAAATGGTAACGATATTCACCCCAAGCCTTTGGGAAATCTCCGGCCTGCTAATCGGTCCAAAACGCCTGAGCATCTCCAGGATGTCGACGCTACGTTTTTCCTTTTCCGTTAATTCCCGGTTTTTAAATGCTTTGATATGCATGATATTTCCTCTTTGAAATATATATTACCTAAGAATAAATACAAGTCAAGGACTTTATTCCACAACCTGTGGTTTTTGATACTGAAACTCCGGCTTGGTCTTGGGATTCTTCCAGAATTCCCGCAATACATAATAAGCCTTGCGAGGGGTGCGTTTATTTATTCCGTTTTCCAATTCCTCGGAGAGAGAGACAATGCCAAACCACTCCTCGTTCATGTTTAAATTATCCTCGGCGCGGATATCAAAATAATAGGAGCCGTTAGACCAGCCGGCACCCGTATCGTGCAAAGACCAGAAATCTGCCGCATACTCATTGTGCTTCCACCATTCGTCGGTCCACTCAAAGATCGTGCCGCCCAGACAATTTCCTGTGCCCTCTTCATTGCCGTATAAATTCTGGTAAATCTGCCTCCATTGCATCTCTAAAAAATACGCCTGCATATCGTCGTCTTCCCTCTGCCTGTAGGCATCGTAGCTATCTGCGCCGAATTCAGCAAGTACTACTGGTCGGTCAAAATTACTCTTTAGAGACTCGAAGAGACTGCCGAAACTCTTGCCGCGATAAATAATGCAGGCGACCAAATCAATGTCCTCGCACACCTGGTTGGCAACATCAAGCCAGAGAAGCTCTCCGTTACCCAGGGCAACTGGATGATTGGGATCGATCTTGTGAATCTCGCGGGCCAACTCGTTGATAAATGAATAGTATATCTTTGCACGCAGGTAATGCTGCTTTGCCGGGTCGGGCTCCTTATCGACTTCCTCGCTTGACCAGGGATTAACCCTGCCGGAGAATGAATAATTATTTTCATTGCCCAGAACCCAGAAAAGCACCCCTTCCTCGTCTTTGTAAAGGTTAACCATTTCCGCTACCCTCTGCTTTACCTTATCCCTGAAACGCTCATCACCGTAAAGCGGGCAGGGGTAGTCCCAGAAACAAAGCCAGTCGCCCAATATACTGCGAATGCCGTAGAGCTGGTATAAATCGCGGATAACCTGTTTTACCTGCTTGGGGTTTTTGCCTGTTTCATAAAAGCGTACCGTGTTTATCCCCATCTCCTTCATCATCTTTCCGTCAATTATCCAGGGTTTGTTTGGTTCCGAGAACAAATCATACTCGTGGTTCTCGCCGATAGGGACAGGGTTGTAGCATACGCCTTTTACGATATAGGGCTTACCTTCGACAAACAACTGGTATTGACCGTCCTGGTGCTTATAGATGTAAACACTGGGCTTTGACGGTTTTCCAGCCATGCTCACAATAAAAAATCCGATCAATAAAAGCAGCGGGCAAGCAATAAGAGGCAAGAGTATTCTTGCCTCTTGCCTCTTATTACTGGTCTGCAATTTAGAGCTGCCAGATCCGGAGCAGGGCCTATTCGTACTTAATCTCATCCAGATAGAAGGTAACTCCTTCGGGGTTAACGTCAATGTTAGTTGCCCAGCAAAAACCCCCGATGATATAGGACATATCCTTACCGGTCAGGTCAATCTCGTATTGTGTCCATTCGCTGTTTAAGATCACCGGTCCGATACTGGCCTGGTCTGAATCAGAGTATTCGCCCATTATCCCGCCAATCTTGAATTCCTCAATCCTCTCCTGGCCTTTTTTACCGCGCGCCCAGAAGGTTAATTTCCTGGCAGCGGATAAATCAAACCCTGCATCCTGATTCCCCCAGTTATTCGCTGGCTGTTGCCAGTAAACACCTGCCCAGCGGGTACCGGAGTTATCATAGTAGGAAAGCTCGATACAAGTATCCCCCAGATAAGGATTTTCCTTATAGGACTGGTTATACTTTATGTCCCGGGTACCGGTTGCCGGCATCCAGCCGGAAGGGATAAAGTGATTACTAATCGAGCCCCTGTCAGAGTAAATATAAAACGGCATTGCCTCTGCCGTCTTTGACACGGGCTTTATTTCGAGGTCTCGCTCAAACTTTATCTCATCCAGATAAAAGCTGGCTCCACCAAGATTAGAATCAGAGGTAATTGTCCAGAAAAAACCTCCATTGATGTAAGAAAGGTCACAGCCGGACAGATTTATCGTATATTGCTTCCAGGCATCGGTTAATTCAATTGGGCCGTTCTCCACAATAGAGGAATCAGGATAAGGAACATCTTTGCCCATCCCTATTCCGCCCACTCCAAATTTCTGAATAACCTCGCCGCCCTCCTTGCCTTTTGCCCAGAAGGTAAGCTTAGTCATGCCGCTTAAATCAAAGCCGCCCTTCTTGGTCCCCCAGTTATTAGCGGGAAAGAGCCAGTAAACACCTGCCCAGCCCTGGCCTTGGGATTTATTGCCTGAATAAACAAACTCAATACAAGTCTTGCCGGAAAACGGCTCATCCATAGACTGGTCATTCATTTGAATATCCCCGTAATCACCCATATGTCCGGAAGGAATATAATGATTTTCACGCGCGCCCTTATCAATGTAAACAGCAAAGTTCTTGGCTTGCTCTGGGGCTCCCCCCTGGGCAAAACTAAAGGAACAAAAAAGCAAACACACGGCAGCCGTAATTAAAAATGTCTTATTCATTTGCCACACCTCCTTATTCAAGATTAAAGTTTTCTTAGAATTTTTGATATTGGATTTTTAATATTCGGTCCTCCCCTCCTTTCTACCTCCATATCTCTTTATACATATAATATGCCTTGCGTAACTGCCGCAAGAACGGACTCTGCGTACCGTCACCCTGGCCGGCTAAACCCAGCCACTCCTCGTGCATAAAGCCGTCTGGGAACGGACCTGCCCACAGGGGTTTATAATCGTGCAAGCCCGGCTCATAAGCCTTCCACCACTCATCCATCCACTCAAATATTATGCCGCCGATAGCATTACCCGAGCCTTGCCCG
>JBHPGP010000049.1:0-4709 GCA_042570305.1 Candidatus Omnitrophota bacterium | reverse complement strand
GCGAATTGATCCCGAAGCTTATCCTCAAGGATAGGCCTTACCTATACCTTTTAAGGGAAGGCCTTAAGCTAAAATTGTCGTACCCTCTGGAATTTCTGCGAAATTCCGAGGACTAAGTCCTGAGGAATTCTACGAATTCCTCAGGGGAGAATTTTAGCTTGTTTAAGCGAGGGACAGTTCGGATTTATAACTTATGCCCTCACTTATTTATTAAAGCGGAATTTGATAAAATCTCCGTCTTGAACAATATACTCTTTATTCTCCAGGCGAAGGTGATTATTCGCCTTGGCCTGATTTATCCCTCCATCAGCAGCCAAGTCGTTGAAACTAATCACCTCTGCGCGGATAAAACCTTTCTGGATATCGGAATGTATAGAACCCGATGCCTGCCATGCAGTCACGCCCTTTCTTATCGGCCAGGCTCGCGCCTCTTTTTCATTGGCGGTAAAAAAAGAAATATACCCAAAATGCGAGTAGGCAAGGGACAAAATTTTATCCTTACCTTCTGATTCTGCCGCCTCTATGAGAAAAACCGGCCTCAGGCTTAAGAGAGAATAACCTGAAATCAGCGCATTTTCTTCTTCGGATAATTCCAACTCAGAAATAAACCGCTCGCTTTCCAATTGGCCTTTCAATCTGCTTAACAAGCCTTTTTCTTTTTCATCCTGGCAATTAGCCAGCCGCTTCTCCACAAACTCCAGGTCGCTGAGGATTAAATCCGCCTGGTTATTCTTTGGTGAGATTATCCCGTCGCACTCCCTGAGTCTTTGCCTATCAACAACCAGCTCAACCTGAAGATAAACCCTCTTGGCAGAATGCGCCAGATCGCGAAGCTTATTCAGGCGCTCATCGACAATATTCTCTTTACCGGCAGAAAAATTATTAAGTCCGAAAATTCCTATCTTCATATCTATGCTGGGAAGGTATTTCCTGAAAGGCTATGATTCCTCTTCTTTTTTCTGTGCCTGATGCCTGCTGACAATCTCATTGGCTATTTTGGCAGGGACCTGCTCATAGCAGGAAAACTTCATTGTATAGCTACCGCGGCCGCCGGTAATCGAGCGCAGGTCATTGGCATAGGTAAACATCTGGGCAAGCGGAACATGGGCTTTGACTACCTGATTCCTTCCCTTTACCTCCATTCCTATTACCCGCCCGCGGCGGGAATTAAGGTCTCCGGAAATTGACCCCAAATACTCTTCAGGGATAATTACATCAACATCCATTATCGGCTCAAGCAGAACCGGCCCGGCGGCAAGCACTGCCTTTCTTAAGGCCATTGAACCGGCAATCTGAAAAGCCATATCCGAAGAGTCCACGTCGTGATAAGAGCCGTCATAGAGGACGACCTGGAGGTCAACCATTTGGCATCCGGCCAAAACCCCTTCAGCCATTGCCTGCCTGACACCCTTTTCTACTGAGGGGATAAAATTGCGCGGGATGGCTCCGCCGACAATCTTGTCCACGAATTCAAATTCCTTTCCCCGCTCAAGAGGATTTACCTCAATCCAGCAGTCTCCGTATTGCCCGCGTCCGCCTGATTGACGCTTGTATTTACCCTGAACCTTGGCATTCTTGGTAATCGTCTCTTTATAGGCAACCTTGGGCGTTCCTAAATCCACCTGAACATTAAATCGCTTTTTCAGGCGGTTAATCATTACATCCAGATGCTGATCTCCCATTCCGGAAATAATTAGCTCCTTGGTCTGCTGTTCGCGCGATACCTTAAAGGTGGGGTCCTCGGCAACAAGTTTTGCCAGGGCCTGAGAAATCTTTTCTTCGTCTTGCCTGGAATGCGGCTTTACGGAAGCCGAGATCATTGTCTCTGGGAATGAGATGGGTTGAAAAACAACCGGATGTTTCTGCTCTGCGAGCGAATCCCCTGTCTGGGTCTGCTTTAATTTCGGGATTGCGATTATGTCTCCGAAGGCAGCCTCTTCTATTGACCTCTGCTCCTTCCCCTGTAACATGTAGATTTGAGTAAAGCGCTCGGTTAACTTCTGGCTGACGTTATAGAAACTGCTGCTGGCAGCAAGCTTGCCGGAGAAAATGCGCAGTAAGCTCAACTGGCCGACATAAGGGTCAAAAATACTCTTAAAAACAAAGGCCGCAAACGGAGTATCCGCACTGAACTTGAGTTCGCCCTCGGCCTCCAGGGGAGGCCTTTCTTCCGGAGAACAAAGATAATTCTTAATGGCTCCTAACAGCTCATCAACTCCGCTGTCATTAGCTGCCGAACCTAAGATTACAGGGAAAACCTTTGCCGCAACCACTGCCCGGCGTAATCCGGCGGTTACCTCTTCGGGATTGAGTTTTCCCTCGGAAAGATATTTTTCCAGAAGCTTATCATCGCTTTCGGCTACCAATTCTACCAGTTCTTCGGAATACTGCCCACCTAAAACAACTGCCTTCTTGGACAATGCTGATTTAATATCGGCAACTACCCTGTCGGTTTGAATGCCTTCCTTATCGGTTTTGTTAATAAAGATAACCCTCGGCAGTTTCAATTCTTCAAGAAGTGCCCAGGCCTTTTCCGTGCCCACCTCAACGCCGCTGGCAGCATCAACTACCATGACTGCATTATCGACTGCTCGTACGCCGGCTATCACCTCGCCAAAAAAATCAGCATAACCAGGAGTATCAATTATTTGTATACCGATATCCTGGTAACTGCAATGAAGCAGGCTGGAGTTAATCGAATGCCTTTTTTCAATCTCATCCCAACTGTAATCGCTGACCGTATTGCCTTCTGCGATACTGCCCTTGCGGTTAGTTGCCGCGCAGCGTGAAAGCAGCGCTTCAGAAAGCGAGGTCTTCCCCGAGTGGGCGTGACCTAAAAGAATGATTGATCTTTTATTCTGGGCGGCCATTTTACTCTAAAATTTGAACCCGGATTTTCGAGATATGGCGGTAGGTTAATTGAAAAATATTATACTAGGGAAGGTAATCGTGGTCAAGGGAAAAACTTACCAAGTATATTTCAGTATAAATGACGGGCCGTGAATCTTGGAGTTAACGTTTCTGACTTCAGCCCCTGCAGGCCAAGGAACGCCTGACTCAACCGCAGAGAGCTCCAATCTGCCTTCATGACAATAAAAATAGTTATACCCTAACCCGGCAGAAAAAGAAGGGGTCAATGCATAGGCTACTTCTAATCCCGCTTCTATACCATAGCCATTATCCCCTGTCTGCCAAAAACTCAATTCTCTCAAATTCCACCAGCCGTATGCCTTTGTCTTTAGCCAGGCGTATGCAAGCCTCAATCTTGAAGTAAACTTTCCCCTGGAACCTTCCGCTCTTACGCCAATCCTGGGCCCCTTGTATCTGACTTTATAAAATGAATTCAGGCCAATATTGTCCGGAAGGCCTGCGGCATAATACCAAGTACCCTCATCTTCCCGCAAAAACTCTCTCAGCGGATCCAGCATCCTATAGCGCCCCTTATGATATTGATAGCCGGAAAAAATATCTAGAGAAAATGATTCTATCGTAAGATAATTAAAAAGACTTTCTTCAGAAGGTAATCGCTCTTGCCCTTGGTATCCCTCATCCTCCTTTAGGTCTAGGAGGCGATAGTAAACATTGAAATCAAAAAATTCCACTCTTGATTTACTTGCTTGTTTTGTTATTTGATAATCAACAAAGGCGTCGCTTCCGTTAGGCCAGAGCGGATCAAATATATTCCAGTCTTCGTCGGAACAATCCCTTCTCCTGAAGTCGCTCCTGCCATATTTTCCGCCAACAAAGAATCGCGATAAAAACCCAACCTCGCCTTTAAGCATAAATATCGGCCCCCGATGAGGATACTCTAACCGGGAGACTAAATCCAAGTCTCCATCAATATCATAGTCATTAAAAAGTTCAAAAGACTGCTCTCCCCCTGTAACAAAGCAAATCTCAATAGCCAGTTCAATCCGGTCCAATGCTTGCTTAATCACCCTTTCCCTTTCGCTTGAGAATCCCTGATCATTGGAGGCAAATCCGAGCGGCGTAAAAATAAAAAGAAGAAAGCCTAGGATTGTAACGGTAAATAATCCGAATACCAGTTTCTCTCGGATATTTTTCATTCCAGGTATGTATAGATTTTACCGCGGTAATTGCGCAGGACATATTTGCCCTTTGCCTGGGAGAGTAAATAGTTGGGGTCGACAGGAATCTTTCCTCCTCCGCCCGGACCGTCAATGACATAGGTAGGAACTGCATAGCCAGTTGTATGCCCGCGCAGCTTTTCAATAATATTTATTCCTGCGGCAACAGGAGTACGGAAATGCTGGGTCCCCCTTACCGGGTCACACTGATAAATATAATACGGGCGGACGCGAATCTTCAACAGTTCGTGCATAAGTTTTTTCATAATAAACGGACGGTCATTTATGCCCTTCAATAGTACGGTCTGACTCCCCAGGGGAAAACCGCTATCTGAAAGCATATCACAGGCGATCCGGCAACGCCTGGTAATCTCCTTGGGATGGTTAAAATGAATACTGATCCAGATGGGGCTGTATTTCTTAAGCATCAGGATCAGATTTTCTGTTATCCGCTGCGGTAAGGTCACCGGCAGGCGCGTGCCAATTCTTAAGAATTCCACGTGGGAAATGCTGCGGATTTTCTTGATTAATTCCTCCAAGGCATTTGTACCGAGCATCAGAGGATCTCCTCCGGAAATCAAGACATCGCGCACCTTACGATTAGCCTTTATATACTCAACA
>JBHPGP010000048.1:0-4979 GCA_042570305.1 Candidatus Omnitrophota bacterium | reverse complement strand
GGTTATGGCAAAAATAAGGCTTACCAAGAACGAATTAAAAATGCAGCGGGATTCCTTGAAGAGGTTCGAGCGCTATCTTCCCATACTACAACTGAAGAAACAACAGCTGCAGGTTGAAATCGGCAAGGTGGATAATCAGATTGAGCAGCTTGACAGCCAGCTGGAAAATTTCCGGCAAGAAATTGACCAGTGGGTCGACGTATTTGCCGAAACAATAGATTTAGCACAGTTAATTAAGGTTGGCAGTATAAATACGGATACCGGCAATATCGCCGGGATTGACATACCTTTATTCGTTAGCCTGGATTTCAAGAAGCAGGATTACGATTATTTAACTACCCCCTTATGGGTAGACCAGGCAATAGAGGCCTTAGAGCAGATAATCACACAAAAAGCCCAGCAGCTGATCTTAAAGAAGCAAAAGGCTATCCTGCAGGAGGAATTAAGAATCACCACCCAGAGAGTAAATCTTTTTGAAAATGTCAAAATACCCGAGGCAAGAGAGAATATCCGGGTAATACAGATTCATCTGGGAGATTTGCAAACCGCCGGGGTAGTCAGGGGCAAGATTGCCAAGGCCAAAATAGAGCAGAGAAGGCAACTGGTGAGCGTATGATTGTGCGCATGAAAAAAATCAGCCTGCTGGTTTTGGATAAATATAAGCAGGATTCTCTTCTGGATTTGAGGAGACTGGGTTTGGTGCATATAAAATATATAGCCCCCCCTGCCTCCCCGGATATAGATTCTATTCTGGAACAAATTGAAGGCATAGACAAGGCTCTTCAGATAATATTCCGCTATCCATTGCCGCACAGAGAAGAAAAGTCCATAGACGAGCAAGATGCGCTCTCTTTAGCTGCTCAGATAATTTCCTGGGATAAAGAAAGGGCAAATTGCCGGCGGGAGAGGGAAGAAATCAAGCGTAAGATATCCTGGTATAAAGATTGGGGGAAGCTTTCCCCAAACAGCCTTAAAGAGCTTGCCGCAGAGGGCGTATATATAAGGCTGTATAAATGCAGCAGGAAGGAATTAAGGCTCTTAAGAAAGAGAAGTATAGTTGAGGTTATCAAGGCCGAGGGGCACAATTATTATATCGCAGTTGTTTCGTTCGGGGCTAAGGAGAATATAGCCCTGCCGGAGATTTTGCCTCCCGATGAAGAATTAGAACTACTGAATAAAAAACTCAAGGCAACAGAAGAGAAAATATCCTCGCTGGAAAATTTATTAACTGAGCAAACAGTACTCAAAAAGGTGTTATTAAATTCTTCGGAACAGCTTCAGAAGTCACTGGACTTCAATAAGGTAAAATCAGGCATGCAGCAGGAAGGCGAGATTTCCTGCCTGCAGGGTTTTATGCCGGCAGGAGAAATTACAAGGCTGGTTAACTTAGCCAAAAGCAAGGGCTGGGCATATCTTATTCAGGATCCTGATAATCTCGAGGAAGTCCCCACCCTGATAAAGAATCCCGCGTGGTTGAGAATTATAGAGCCGGTATTTAAATTCATGGGTACGTTGCCAGGTTATAACGAACAGGATATAAGCCTTGTCTTTCTCTTATTTTTTAGCTTGTTCTTCGCCCTGCTTATCGGCGACGCAGGATACGGCCTGTTGTTTTTTATAGCTACCTATTTTATTAGAAAGAAGCTACCTGATATTAGGCCTGAAGCGTTTATGCTGATGTATGTTTTAAGTTTTGCGACAGTAATTTGGGGGGCTGTCAGCGGAACCTGGTTTGGCGTTGCAGGAATAGCCAGGCTTCCCTTTTTTAAAACTATGGTGATCAGCAGGGTGAACAGTTTTATGGATATTAACCAGGGCTTTATGATGTATATATGCTTTCTTATCGGTGCCGTGCATTTAACCTTAGCTCACGCCAGCGCAGCTTTGAAAATGCTCAATTCCCTGAAGGCCCTGGCTCAAGCCGGATGGATATTGATTATTTGGGGGCTGTTCTTTGTGGCAGACAGCCTTGTTTTAGGGAAGGAATTATTCAGGCATACGGCAACGATGTTTTTTTCCGGAATTACGCTAACCTTGTTTTTTTCTCATCCGCAAAAAAATTTTTTAAAAGGGATAGGAATCACTTTAACGGATTTACCATTAAGAATAATGAGTTCATTTTCCGATATAGTGTCATATTTAAGATTATTTGCCGTTGGCTATGCTACGGTAGCCGTAGCAGCAAGCTTTAACAATCTGGCTCTCAGGTTCGGCTTCAACGATATTCTGGGAGGTTTTATTGCCGCGCTGATTCTCTTTTTAGGTCACGGCTTAAATATACTTCTTGGGCTTATGGCGGTAATCGTTCACGGCATCAGGCTGAATATGCTGGAGTTTTCCTCGCATTTGGGTATGCAGTGGTCAGGGATAGAATACAAGCCATTTAAGGAATAGGGATTAAGCGGGTAGCATTGAGAGAAAAGGACTAATAGACAAAGGAGGAAACAATGATTGCGGGATTAGGCGATATGAATTTGTCTTTGACGCTTGCTGCTATAGGCTCGGCATTGGGCACGGGCGTAGCCGGCATGGCAGCAATCGGCGCATGGAAAAAGGTATTCTCGCAGAACAAGCAAGCGCCTTTTATCCTGATTGCCTTTGTAGGTGCTCCCCTGACGCAGACAATCTATGGAATGATTTTAAGGGGCCAGATTATCAAGGCCAATCTGCCGGCGGATTCAACATCCTATATATACCAGATGATTATCGGGTTCCTCGCGGGATTGGCTATGGGCGTAAGCGCCTATATGCAAGGCAAGGCAGCGGCAAGCGCTTCGGATGCGCTGGCTGAGACTGGCAAGGGCTTCGGCAACTACATTATGGTTCTGGGAGTAATCGAAACAGTTGCCATATTCGTGATGGTTTTTAGCATGATGGCGCTTCCCAAGATATAGGCCCCTAATAGCCTTGCTTGATTTTTTAAATTGCTTATGCTATACTTGAATTACATCCTCGAGAAAACTAGAAAATCCCTGCGGTGTTCGTAACCGGCTACATGATGGTGAGCCAACATCACCTATCAGGGTGCTGAGACTTTCTGATTGCTGTGGCAATAAGAAGAGGCACCCACCTGAAAGAAAGACGGTTCATCCAATCAGGAGCCGGGCGGCACAGAGCGGGGATTTTTTTACTACGCAAGCCAAGAATGAGCGCAAAACCGCAGAAAAGAAATCAGAGTTTGTCCACGGATTTATTTAGAGAAAGCCCGCAGGATAATAATAAAGATAAACCGCTGGCTGTGCGTTTAAGGCCGGAGGCCTTAAAAGAATTCGCTGGCCAGGAGCATATCCTGGGGAAAGAGGGTATCTTGAGGCGGGCGATAGAATCCGGGCGTCTCTTCTCGCTCATCCTCTATGGGCCTCCGGGCAGCGGAAAGACTTCTCTTGCCTGGTGTATCTCCAAGGTAACCAAATCCCATTTTGTCTGGCTAAACGCAACTACCTCTAATGTCGAGGAGCTCAGGAATCAGCTTACCCAGGCCAAGCACCGTAAGGCAGCCGCCAGCCAAAAAACCATTTTATTTATTGATGAGATTCACCGCTTTAACAAAGCCCAGCAGGATGTATTAATGCCTGACGTGGAAGAGGCTAATGTGATTTTAATCGGAGCAACCGTCAACAACCCCTTTTTCTCGATAGTTTCTCCTCTTCTTTCCCGCTCGTTAGTCCTGGAATTAAAGCCTCTAAGCAAGAACGATATATTAAAAATATTAAACTTTGCCCTCAAGGATAAGCAGCGGGGATTGGGCAAGTTAAAGATTAAGGCGCAAAAAAACGCCTTGTCTTTTTTGGCCCAGACCTGCGATGGAGATGCACGCAGGGCCTTAAATGCACTGGAGGTCGGGGCCTTGACCTCAGGGCCTGGAAAAGACGGGTTTGTTCATTTTGATTTAAGGAATGCCCAGGAGTCTATCCAGAAAAAAATAGTGCTTTATGACCGAGATGGCGATGCTCACTTTGATACCGCCTCTGCCTTTATTAAATCAATGCGCGGCTCTGATCCCGACAGCGCCATATACTGGATGGCAAAGATGCTCTACGCCGGAGAAGACCCCCGTTTTATTGCCAGGCGCATTTGTATCTTGGCAGCAGAGGATGTGGGTAATGCCGATCCTCTGGCTTTGGTCCTGGCAAATGCAGCTCTGCAGATTTCTGAATTTGTAGGTATGCCTGAGGCGCGCATTCCCCTTGCTCAGGCAGTAATCTATGTTTCCTGCGCCCCCAAATCCAATGCCTCATATTTGGCGATTGATAAAGCATACCAGGAAGTGGAAAAAGATAGATTACAGGAGGTACCCGAACATCTTAAGGACACCTCTTATCCCGGAGCAGAAAAATTGGGCCGAGGCAAAGATTACAAATACCCGCATAATTACAAAGGCCATCATGTAAAACAGGATTATACCCCTAAGAAGCTTAAATACTATGAACCCACAGACATCGGTTATGAGGCGAAGATAAAACAAAGATTAGAGAAGCTTAAAAAGAATCTGTCTTCCGGAGGGCAATCCGCTAAGCAGGATAATCCTTAATTCGATTTTGAGCTTATGAGAAGATTAAGAGTTATTACCGCATCCTTTCTTATCGCAAGTATAGTTTTCTTTGTTCTTGATTCATTTGCCGAAACCAGACCCAATAAATTAAAAGTAATTCTTATAGGCCTAGATGGAGCAACCTGGGACGTTATCCTGCCCTTAGTTGAGCAAGGCAAGATGTTAAACATTGAAAGATTTATAAAAGAGGGATGCTGGGCAGATCTTCAAACGATCGAACCAACTGTATCTCCTGTTATTTGGACAAGCATTGCTACAGGTAAAAGTCCGGACAAGCATGGTATACTCGATTATTATGTAAAACTCCCCGGCACTTACGATACAGTTCTTGCAACCAGTAATATTAGAAAAACCAAAGCCCTGTGGAATATTCTAAGCGAACGAGAAAAGAAAGTATGCGTAGTTGGCTGGATGGTAACCTGGCCAG
>JBHPGP010000047.1:0-5013 GCA_042570305.1 Candidatus Omnitrophota bacterium | reverse complement strand
CATCAGGAGAGCAAGTACTATAGTTCTCCAAGCGGAAATTATATCAGCGATAAGCTGACCTCTGGCCTAAGATTCAGCCTGATCGGAGACCTGTATTATTATATCAATAAGGAGGTTAACTGGATAAGCGCAAGATATACCGGCGAGAGTGTTTCCTCCCATGCCTTAAACACCGGCCTGGATTGGCATGGGCAGATTTTTAAAAGCCCCCTCTGGGGAACCCTGCGCTTAATGTATCGCGATGAAGAGGACGCAGCTTCACCTTTCAGTTTTCTTGCCGGAGAAGACTATATCGAAGGATACGCAGAGCTTTCCTACCGCCCTAAGCCTGATCTCGAGGCATTTTTATCAGCGAGGGTAAGGAATGTCTGGGCCGAAAACCCGGATACAACTAAGCGGATAGAGGCCAATTTTTATGCAGGCATGCGCTATCTCTGGGATACGGGAGTGTGCTGGGAGTCTATCGGCACGGTCGAAGGGTATGTATTCAAGGATATCAACGGAGATGGATTAATGGAAATAGGGGAAATTCCGGTGCAGGGAGTGGAGATATGGTTAGGCAAGAACAAATCCGATATAACCGACGAGCAAGGGTATTACCTCTTTGAAAATGTTAAGGCAAGAAAGGCCTATGTAAATATCAATACCTCAACCATTCCTTACGGATTCCTCTTAACCGGTCCCGCAACTCAGGAGGTGGCTATTTCCCATCACCAGTCAAGCAGGGCAGATTTCGGCATTACCAGCCGCACCGAGATTATCGGAGTAGTCTTTTATGATACAAACGGTGACGGTAAATTCGGCTCGGAAGACCATGGAATCAAAGGGGTGATATTAATTCTGGATGACGGCAGTACGGCCGAGACTACAGATAGCGGAAGGTATTATTTTAGAAAACTTTCAGTTGGCGAGCGTACCGTAACTATGGACCTGGACAGCCTACCTGCAGAATACTTACCTGCTGTTCCTATCTTCAGGAATGTTGAGCTCTTTGAGGGCACAAGTTATAACTTTAGCATCCCCCTAAAAAAGATAAAATAATTGAATCTTAGCGGCTGTAGATAGTCCTGACAATCAGGATGGACTGATCCTTTTCTGCGCCTGCTATTTCCTGCAGGTTATCTTCCTGTGTCAGACCAGGAGTTTGCATAGCGGCGTCCGCTTCTGCTTCGGTTGCTGCCTCTTCTTCGATGAGGGGTGCGTTTACTCCCGGTATTGCGGGTATAGTGCAGGAGATAGAGAGCGATATGTTATCGCTGGCAGATACGCTATCAAGGGGTACTGCAATAAGCATCAGCAATGCCGCGATAATCATCAACCTGCTTCTCATTACTGCCCTCCTTTAGTTCCATCCGTGGCCGGTGGGGAATATCGTATTAAACTAATTTATGCGTTTGTAAGCTATGCGAAATTCTTTTTTCTAAATCGTTCTCTGATTTTATGCCCTTGCCGTTAATCTCCAGCCTTTCTATAAAATCAATAAACCAGGCTATCAGCTTTGCCCGGGAAAGTTTAAGGCCGGTTGAAAAAAGCGCGTCTTTGCCAAGCTTGTCCAGGAAATCGACTTCATCGCGGTTCAAGAAGGTAACCACCCTCTGCATAGCTAATTTTGAAGAATGACTAAGTGATTTTTTCATAGCCTTTTAGTAAAAAACCCCGGCAGGCTTTTGCCGGGGCAAAACAAAAACCCTAAAGCAAACTTTAGGGTTTAAATCTTCCTTTTTGGCAGCCAGGCTGTCCTCTTTAGAGGACCCTTGGTTTTGCCCCGAATGTAGCTTTTCGCTACTTTTCGGGGTCCCGAAATGCGCTTTAATTAATAGCAGCTTTCGGGACGCCCCAGCGTCACCGCTAGTTTGCCTTTATCAGTAGGTCTTCCTAATTGTCATATTAAGTATAACACAGGTTTGACAAGTTTTCAAGTTTGTAAATTGCACAATTTATAAACTTGCCCCTTGGCTTAGCAGGACCGGTTCTCCATCTGTTCAGGGACCGGTTCTCCAGATGTTTAGAGAACTGTCCCCCTTTTGTAAAAATTTATCCCTGTTCCCCGAACAAAAATTTGCTATTTGGGGACAGTTCTTCGATTGGCGTAAGAGACGGTTTCCGATTGGCGTAAGAACCGGTCCTGGAATTAGGAGAGGAAGATGTCTATTTTCGAGATAAGGCGGGAGCGGATTTGTTCTGCGTAAGCATTAGGGATAGTATCCGAATTCAGCTCAACCGGTTTTCCCTTTTTGCCTGCGAGTACGATCTTTCGGATTGAGGCAGAATTTTCTCCGAAGGTGTTTTTCCTTTTCGGGTTATGGTAAGTTACCTTTATCGAGCTTAGGAAATTGAAGCTGTATTTGCCATCGCGATTAAACAACCAGCCTGCCAGCACCGGAGAGAAGCACAGGTTCAACTTACCCTCTTTATTTAAGAAGAAGGGTTTCTGCCCGGTATGCATTATTCGCCAGATATGCAGGAATTCAGCGGTTGAGCCTGAAAGGCGGGCAACAAAGCCTGTGCCTGACAGCTTCTGGTCAGGGAATACAGAGCTGGCTATAAATGAGGAGTTTTCCAGGATGCTGCGGCCGTACTGCGCTGGAGCCTGAAAGCAGACAAGCGTATTCTTGAGTTCAGCATAGAATTCTTCATAGAGCCCGTTTTCTAAGATTTCCAGAAGATACTTATACTCCATATGCATCCAGACAGACTCGTTCTCCAGCCATCCGCGGCTGAAAGCGCGGCAGCGCCCGATCTCAAAAGGCATTTCCCGCAGATCTCCGGTAACCTTATACATCTTTAATTTCCTGTCGTACAACTGGCTTTTCTTCACAGCCCTGAAGATGTTGCGCGCAGCTGATTCGTCTTTGCAAATTTTAAGTGCGTGCACCTGCGCCTCAAGGAACAGGGGCAGCCTGATCTGCCGGAATTTGCGGGGGTAGACAATGCCGTCTTTTATTTTATATTCAACGAGGCGGTTGATAAAATAGGCACAGAATAAATTCTCAGCCTTATTAAACGCCATCTTGATTCCGGCATCTACCTTTTTTAGCGCCTGCCGGAGAAAATCCAGAAGCATCTGCCTGTCCAATTCCCTTTCCCTGCCGCTTATGCCCAAAAGGGTCTTTTTCCGGTATTCTTCTTTCAGGGAGTAGCTTTTATCCCAGTAGATAAATGCCTTGCTTGGGGCTCTAAGCAGTTGCGACAATGAGATAATGAAGTTATGTAGTTCTTCAAAGACAAGGATTTTTTGCTCGCCTGTCCGGGAAAGGCTTTGCTGCAAAAAGTAAATCAAGCGCTTTAATTCCATGGTTTCGCAAATGGATGAGCCAAAGAGCGCAGGCAGGCCATTTAAGGCATCGTACCAATTGGGTTTATTGGCCTCCATTTCCATACCGCAGCCAAAGGGGTCAAGCGAGGACAGCTTATTTGCCAATATACAGAGGAGTTTTGCGATTAAGGTGGTTTGATAAATTGCTCCCTTTCCGGCGGCTGTCCTTGTCCAGTGTATCTGGTTTGGCCTTTGCGATTGTATCTTGGCCTTATCTTCGTTGAATGCGACTGAATCCAGCTGCAGCAACTTTTTTTCATAGACTCTATATTTCTCTTTTCTCGGGCGCACGACATAGATGTTGTCATAAAATTTAAAATCCTTTTCCTTGAAAAGGATTCCCTGCAATTTTTCCGGATGTAGCTCCAGATAGGTCTCCAGCAGATCCAGGCAGTAGGTCCAGTGGTCGGTCCAGAATCCTCCGTTGCCGTGGTCGTCTTGCTGCTTATGCTGCGCGTCTTCTTCTTTGACGGAATCAGTCATCAGGGCGTTGAGAAATTCATCCTTACTCACCTTCAGGGAAAGATCATTTTCCTCAATAAAGAAGATTACGCTGCCCGGAGTAAAGGGCTTACCCAGGAAGGAGAGGAGCTTATTTAAGTCTTGTGCATTGATTATCCTGGCGCAGGTTTTCTTAAAGCGTGCCTTGTCTTTGAGATGATACTGCAGCCCTTTGACAATCAAGGGATTGAAGCCGTCTGTCTGGATGAGGTTAAGGAATGTGTTAAGGTTAGCGGATTCAATATCAGGATCAAACCAGATATCGTTTCTGCGGTTTTGCGCTATATCGCGGAAGTTCCCGTTTCCCTGGGAAAAATAAGTTGGCTCGATCTGAAAGCGGTTATAATCACGTTCCAAATCTCCGTGTTTGCGCATGTAAAGATAGAATATCTGTTTTTTCTTGCCCTCTGAGTTAAAGATAACCGGATAACCGCCGCGGATAATGTTGTCCAGGTAGGTCTGCGCGCAATAAAAATTGAATTCAGGCGAGCTGCTCTGCGTAGCGATTTCGCTTTGCATTCGCAGGATGATTTCCCGGTTTAGCCTTCTTTTTTGCTGGAGGTATGTTGCGCTTTTAATCTCAGCCAGGCGTAATTTCAATAATTCAGCGCTGCGGATGCTGCCGAAAAATGAGTTCAGGCATTTTTCTTCACCGGGCCTAAGCTCGATTTCTGTCATGCTCATTGCGCTGGGCATCCTGCTTTCGGCGGTTTGGTTTTTAGGGTATTTAAAATTTTTATCTTTCAGGAACGAATACGGATAATCAAGGTTCAGGCGCGGCCCGAATACTGATTCAGGGTCAACAATCGGCCTGGAGAAACTGACATAGAAGTTGCCTTTTTCTATAAAGATAACATCCGGCCTGTCCCCGGGGTCGACCTCTAACTTATAGAAGGCAGCGCAGTTTCCCACGCTCACGGCCCTTGCCCATGCCTCTGCGGTACGGCTTATGTCTTTGAGGAAGCGATGGCCAATACCCCGCGGTACTACCAGAGGCAAGCCGTCTAATAGCTGTACGCTTATCTTAGAACGGGAAATATTCTTTAACTTAAACATTCTCGCCAGGCAGGCAAAGGAATCTTCAGGAATAGGAAAATAGTTTATTTCAATTTCCAAACCCAGCCCCGGGTTGCTTTCCTTAAGGGTAAGGTCAAAGGGGGTGATAATCATTGTATTTTCGCAGGGAGGGTTTTTCT
>JBHPGP010000046.1:0-5247 GCA_042570305.1 Candidatus Omnitrophota bacterium | reverse complement strand
AGAGCGGCACCCGTCATGTAAAATTTTTGCCAAGATCGAAAGCCGCCAGGCACTGCATAATATAGATGCGATCATTAGCGAGGCTGACGGAATTATCATTGCGCGCGGTGATTTAGGCATCTGTGTGCCGATATACCAGGTACCGGTAATCCAGAAAGAGGTGATTAAGAAATGCCTGCGGCAAGCCAAGCCCGTAGTTGTAGCTACCCAGATGCTCGATAGCATGACTACCGAACTGATGCCTACGCGCGCAGAGGTTACGGACGTGGCGGGTGCGATTTTCGAGCATGCCGATTACTTGCTTTTGTCCGGGGAAACCGCCGTGGGCAATCATCCCCACGCGGTAGTGGACTTAATGAATAAAATTATCAAATATACAGAGCAGTATATCAAAAAAGGAGGACTGAGGGGATAATGAATCTTAAACGAATCGGCGTGTTAACCTCTGGAGGCGATGGGCCTGGAATGAATGCCGCGGTAAGAAGCGTGGTGCGTTATGCAATTCATAATAAACTGGAAGTAATGGGGATTATCCGCGGTTATGCCGGGCTGGTTAATGATGAGCTGATAGAGATGAATCACCGCTCGGTATCCAATATTATTAACCGCGGCGGAACTATCCTGAAAACCGCCCGTTGCAATGAATTCCTGACCAAAAATGGCCAAGCTCAGGCCGTTAAAACACTAAAGGATAACCGTATCGACGCCCTTGTTTTAATCGGAGGGGACGGTACTTACCGGGGAGGCATTGCCCTGGAAGAGAAGTGGAATATCCCCTGTATCGGCGTTCCGGGTACAATTGACAACGATATTAACGGTACGGATTCTACGATTGGAGCAGATACGGCAACGAATACAGCCCTGGGCGCGATCGACAAAATCCGGGATACAGCCACCAGCATGGAGAGGATATTCCTGGTTGAGGTAATGGGCAGGGAATGCGGCTATATCGCGCTGCAGGTTGCGTTGGGCGGAGGCGCAGAAGACGTGCTCATACCGGAGAAAAGATTTAATCTTCAGGAAATGTGCGATGATATGGTCGAGGGCAACCTGCGCGGTAAAATCAGCTGGATTATTATTGTTGCCGAAGGCGTAGACCTGCCAGGAGTGCACGCAAACAAGGCTGCAGAGATTGCCCGGAGAATTAGCGAAAAAACCTCCCTTGAGACCCGGGTGGTTGTCTTGGGCCATGTGCAAAGAGGGGGGAATCCAACGGCAGGCGACAGGATCCTGGCTACGCGCCTGGGCCAGGCAGCAGTGGATTGCCTCCTGCGCGGAGAGCGAAAAAAGGCCGTAGGAGTGATTTCAGATGAGATTAAAGCAGTGGACCTGGAGTTTGCGGTCAGCAAGAAAGAGTTGCCGATAAATGAATTTTACGGGCTGATACGTATATTGACTTAAAATACTATGCTTATCCGGTTCTTATCGTAACGATTAAATTCAGAAAAAATTGAGTAAAAATTCAATGTTTTTATACGGCAGGAATTCAGTTTTCGAGAGACTGAAAAGAAACCCCGCCAGTATCGAAAAGGTATATCTGCACGATAATTTTTCCGTTCCGCAAATAGAACAGTTAATAAAGACGAATAATATCGTTTGCCAACGCCTGCCTTTCAACCAATTGAGCAAAATCAAGCCTGCCCCAGACACTCAGGGGATAATCGCCAGAGTGGGCAATTTCAAATGCCCCTCCTTTAAAGATTTATTAAACTGCGAGCCGTCCCGGAAGCTGACACTTATATTTCTGGACAGGATATATGACCCTCAGAACCTGGGGGCGATTATTCGCACTGCTGCCTGTTTTGGCGGATTTGCCTTGGTGATTCCCAAATTCAAGGCTTGCGCGGTCAATGATACGGTTTTGCATGTGGCTTCCGGAGGCGAGAACCATATTGCTATATCAATGGTTTCCAACCTTTCCAATGCAATCATTTCGGCAAAAAAGCGCGGTTATTGGATTATGGGGGCTTGCGCCCAGGATGACAGCGAAAATATAAACCGGGTTGAAATACCGTTTCCTTTAGGGCTCATCCTGGGTTCCGAAGGCAAGGGCATCCGTTACGGAGTGGACAAGCATATTGATTTGAGAGCACGCATTCCGATGCAGGGAGCAGCCCTTTCGTTCAACGTAACCATAGCCTGTGCAATTTTTTGCCATGAAATTTCGAAATCCCGCATCGCTATTACTCACAAAGGCTGCATTACCGGTAGCTAAGGCATTACAAATAAAAAACTTTTATTTCTAATGAATAATTGATATAATATTTAGATACAGTATTATACAGAGAGAGTGGTGTGGTTTAATTTATGCAGGTAGGAGTAATAGATAAAGAGATGGTCAGGCTTAAAACAAAAGGTCAACTGGAAAAAGAATTACTGGAATTGCGCACCAAAATCGCAGAACGCGAATTATTCGCGATGCAGAAGGAATGGACTTACGGAAGGATAAAATCCGAAATCCAGAAACTGGATTCTGTGATCAATGGCTTGCCAAACGGGGTATGCATTATCAGCAGGGATTGCAAGGTGCTGTTTCAAAATAAATGGCTGACCGATAGGTTCCAGGATAAGGTAGACAAGTTCTGTTTTCAAAGGTATATGAAAAAGGGCAAGCTCTGTACAGACTGCCCGATAAAAAAGGCGATTAAGGAAAGCCACACGGAAGAGCGCGAGGTAACCTGGACAGACGGGAAATCCTACAAACTGATTGCCGTGCCTCTGGGTAAATTTGAGGGTAAGTTATCGGGCGTTGCTATCATCACCGACGTTACCGAGCAGAGGCGTGCGGAAGCCGCATTCCTGCAGTCCCAGCAAAAATACGCAGACTTGGTGAATAACATCAATGTCGGGGTTTACCGCAATACTCCCGGCCCTCACGGGCACTTTCTCGAGGCAAACCCGGCGATGGTTTTGATGTTTGAGGCTAAGTCAAAGCAGGACTTATTGGCGCATAGGGTAAGCGAACTTTATCAGGACCAGAAAAAACGTAAGCAGTTCAGCGAGAAGCTGATGAAACACGGCTTTGCCAAGAATGAAGAGTCAAGGTTAGTAACCTTGAAGGGAAGGAAATTCTGGGGTGCAATAACTTCGGTAAAGAAAGAGGACAGGCATGGCAATGTTTATTTCGACGGAATCGTCGAAGACATAACCGAGCGTAAATGGTCCGAGAGGGAGTTGATCAAAAAAAACAGGATGCTCAAACAACTAACCCTGAAAGATTCGCGTACCGGCCTCTATAACCACCGCTACCTGGAGGATTTTATAGAATCGGAATTTCACCGCGCGCAAAGATACGATTACCCTCTTTCAGTGATTATGCTGGATATAGATTATTTTAAATCAGTAAACGATGTTTATGGCCACCAATTCGGCGACTTGATATTGCGCCAGCTGGCAGGTCAGTTAAAAAAGGAATTGCGCAGGAGCGATATTATCGTGCGCTTCGGCGGAGAGGAATTTATCGTTATTTCTCCGGGAGTCGGCAGGCCTAACGTTATGCTTTTAGCCAAGAGAATCTTAAACTCCGTCAAGGGGTATAATTTCGGAAACAAAAGGAGCATAGTAAGACTTAAATTAAGCGGAGCGGTCGCATCATTCCCGGAAGACGAAGCGAGAAAGGGCATAGACCTGATTAAGCTTACTGACCGGATTTTAAAAAAGGCCAAGGAAGAGGGTGGCGACAGGATTTATTCTTCTGCCGTGATTAAGCAGGAGCAAGTGGTTCTGCCGGAAAAGGAAGGCCAAAGTCCCGACGTGCTGTCCATAAAAAATAAAATAGATAAACTCAGCAAGAGGATTAACAACAGCCTGTTGGAAGAGATTTCCGCTTTCGGAAAATTGAACTCCCTAAAAGACGGCTATACCGGCAGACACGTTGAGAAGACCATTCAGTATGCTGCCGAGGTAGCCGGTTTGCTTGGGATGCCCCAAGAAAAGATAGAGCAGATCAGAAAGGCCTACATTCTTCATGATTTAGGCAAGGCAGGTATAAGCAAATTGACTTTACGCAAAAAGACAAAACTGAATGCCAAAGAATTTAAAGAAATCAGGAGGCATACGCAGATAGGCGCCGACATTATCAAGCCGATTCAATTTTTACGCGGCATAGTCCCCTCTATACTCTACCACCACGAGAGATGGGATGCCAAGGGCTATCCTGAAGGCTTGGGCAAAGAGCAGATTCCGCTCGGCGCGCGGGTTGTTTCTGTGGTAGATGCGTATCAGGCACTTACCTCGGATAGGTCTTATCGCAAGGCATATTCAAGGAAAGAGGCGGTTAAGATAATCAAGCATGGTTCCGGCAAGCAATTTGACCCAAAGGTGGTCAAGGCGTTTCTGGAGATTTTGCAGGTTGACGGCGCAAGGGCATAGAACAAAAATAAAAGCCATAAAAGGGGGAGCCAGTCATGGGAAGGAATAAAAAGGTGAACATTCTCATAGTCGACGATGAACCTGATTTTGCGGAATCCATGTGTTTCTGGTTCAAGGCAAAAGAATATGTAGTCAACGTTATCCATAACGGAGAGGAGGCGTTGAGGGTAATCAGAAAGACCCCTCCGGACATCGTTTTCCTGGACATCATTATGCCCAACATGGACGGATATACGGTTTTAAAATTAGTCCGTGAATTTAACCGTACCTTGCCTGTTGTAATGATGAGCGCTTACGAGAAAGAAAAAAATGTCCAGAAGAAGACTAATTTTTACGGTGTTTTTAATTTCTACGATAAGGGGGAATCCCTGGAAAAGGCTTTGACCCTGCTTAAATCTGCATTAAACTTAGAAGAAAAATCAAATCACAAAAATAAATAATTTACGATTACGCCTCAATAAAAAGTTGCGAATAATAAATCCCCGAATAACGCTGGTTTTAATGGTCTCCTACTTTTGTTTAAACGCATTAGGCTGCGCCTCGGTCAGCCAGAAGGCAGAGACCCTCAGGATGCTGCGTAGCCTCGGGGCAAATGACAAATTAAAGCAACAGCAGCTCAGCCAGGAAACAAAAAACTTCCAAAAGATTAAAAAATATATAGAAGAGCGGAGGATTAAAGAGGGGGTTTCCAGAAATTACGCAATCAGGGCCTTTGGCGAACCTGTCGTTATCCTGCCTCTCTCGCAAGGAGAGAAATGGGCATATAAGCCCCGGGGCGCAGACTGGTTTGCAGGGGAGAAGGCATATCTGTTCTTTGACGCGAATCACAGGCTGGTTTCCTGGGAGTGCGCTGATTGTCAAGAATGAGGCTCAATG
>JBHPGP010000045.1:0-5361 GCA_042570305.1 Candidatus Omnitrophota bacterium | reverse complement strand
AGGATTGAGAATAGGAGAGGAGAAATCCAATTCTATGTTTATGCCTGATTTTTCTTTTATCCTCTGCCAGGCGAATCTGGCATTCTCCTGAGCCATACGCTGATAATCCCACCCTCCGGGACTGCCAAGATTCCATTCCGAATGATATCCTAAGAATTCTTCCCGCATAACTTCTCCATCCTTTTCTCGATTAAATCAAAAGGGATTTCTCCTGCTCCAAGCAGGCAGTCATGAAAATTCCTTATCCCTATCCGGGGAACGAACCTTTTCCTTAGCCTTTCGATTTCGAATTTGCCGATAGTATAACACAACTGATAGCCATAGGTAAGCAGATAGTGTCCGATCATTGATTTGACCCTGCCGGGGTTATAGCCAAGGCCGCATAGCTCATTTGCGGCATCAGCGGCTTTTAGCTTATTTATCCTGATGCCGGCATCCAGCTTTGCCCGGATCGCCCTCCAGGCCTGCCTTCTTAACCCGACCAGTCTTTGCCTGGCGTCCTTTATGTATCCGAATTCTCCGATCAGGTTTTCGGCATATGAAGCCCAGCCTTCATAAAACAGAGGCGATTCGATTTGTCTGCGGATAGGATTTTTTAGATTACTCCTGATTGAATCCAGCAGGTGATGCCCGGGGTAGGTCTCGTGCGCAGAAACAAAGATATATTCCTGGTGTATGTTTTCCGTAATGCTATCGATGCCCACGTAAAAAAGAGCCGATTCCCTTTTCCTTTTGGTTAAGCTGCAGCTGTAAGAGGCCGAAGCCCTGAGCGCAGACAAATAAGGCGGTGTGCGTTCTACCTTGACGCCCTGCATCCCGGGAATACTTACCAGCCTGCTTCTGATAAGGAAGTCTCGTAAACCCGAGATTTCCCGGGAATAAAGACCGAGCAAATCTCTATGGTTTTTTGCCTTTAATTTATAACCGCAAAGAATCCCCTGCCAGCTTTTGGGTGTTTGCAGCTGAGCGGAAGTTTTCTTTAATTCCTTGAGTATCCCTTGATATTCCTCGCAGGCAATCTCAAAAATTTCCTTGAGATTTCGTTTATAAGAAAAGCTGTTGACCAGTAAATCCTCAAGGGCCGCCCTGTCTATAATCAGGTTTTCGCTTTCGACCTTTCTTTTAAGGAAGAGCTTAAAATCCTCCAGCGCATATATAGCTTTGTCAACCGAAGTTTTCAATTTTTCCGTCTCCCTGCCGCGCGCTTTTAAAAATAAGGGCAGGTGTTGCTTGAGGTAATCGATGATTGTGGCAGTCGTCTGAGCCGCGGCCTGACGATAAGCAGGCTCAACAGCCTTAAGGTTTGCCTTTGCCTCCTGTAAGAGCCGGGGTATCTGCCTGATTCTGGAGGAGAGCTCCCTATGCACTTCTTTTTTTATCATTGCCAGTTTGTTTACAATCTGTTCGATTCCCAGGCAAGCGATTTTAAGATAGAGATTAGGGTCATGTTGCCAGATTTTGACTTGTTGGAATTCCTGCAGGAACCCGCGTATACTCAAAGCAAGAAGCCGATGGTCGATTAAGGTTTCCAGGCCCATTGTCTTTGTATCCAATTTTTCTAAATTCCGCAGGAGGTCGCGCAGATAAGAGATATCCTCATTTATCTTTGCCCGGTTGAGGCTATCCAGGCAGTCCAGATAGCGCAAGGCCCCGGAAGAGCGGGGGAGAAAATAGAATTCGTCGGAGAGGCTCATCACCGGATAAGCCCGGCTCATAAATAGGAAATAGTCAGCGGCCAACCCGGCGATTTTCGCTCTTATATTTTCCACAATCAGGTATATTATATTAATTAATCAGCCTTGTCTATTAAATTTATTGCTCACTTTTGGATGATAAAAACACCCTTGACATACCAGATAATTAATGTTAATTTAAACTCAATGGCAGGCGAATACCTTAAAAAAATACTGGTAGTAGACGACGAGCAGGAAACCCTGACTCATATCAGCAATATTTTAAAACGGGCTGGTTATGAAGTTGCTTCTGCCGGTCAAGGCAAGAAGGCGCTTGAGCTGGCCAGGAGCTTTAAGCCAGGATTGATTGTTCTGGATGTGGTCCTGCCAGATATGGAAGGAAGCGAGGTTGCCGCCGTTCTTTCACAAGATCCCTCCACCGACCGCATCCCCATAATATTTCTTACCGGAATTATCACCAAGCAGGAAGAGTCTTTAGTAGAGAAAACCGGCAGGCACTATATAATGGCCAAGCCTACTACAGGCAGAGAATTGTTAGAGATGGTCAGCAAGATTTTGCTTTAATAAGCCATGGAGTTATTAGCGCTAGTAATTTTAGTAATTTCTCTTCTGGTCGGTTTTGCGGCTATCTTTTTCACAACCTTCGGGACCCTCATAATTATGCTTGGTTCATTTGCCTACGCTGCCATGACTAATTTCAGGGTTTTAGGAGTAGGGCACCTGGTGTTCTTATTCATTTTTTATCTTTTCGGAGAAGTCCTGGAATACGCCTTTATTATCATCGGAGCTAAAAAGTTCGGCGCCTCTAATGCTGCTGTGGCAGGCGCCCTTATAGGCGGTATTTTAGGAGCAATAGCCGGGTCGCTATTTTTTGCAATAGGGCTTATACCGGGAGTTTTTCTCGGGATTTTCTTGGGGGCATTCCTAGTTGAATTAACAATACAAAAGGATTTAGTAAAATCGCTTAAGGCCGGAGCCGGGGGAGTTTTAGGGAGGGTAGGTTCGATCATTGCCAAAGTCCTGATTGCCATAGTGATGTTGGTTATTATCGGTTCCAGGGTAATGGGCCAGGCTGCTTTTTAAATATGCCAGACAGTGGATTTAGAGACAGAAGAGTTTATGAAAGAATCCAGGTCAAGTTTTCTTTACGCTACTTGGATTTAGATTCCAATAGAGAAGGCTCTGCGCTTACCAGGGATATAAGCGCAAACGGGATTGGGATGCTTACGCAAGAGGAATTGTCTTCCCGTTCCCACTTGGAAATATGGCTGCAAATACCGGACAGGGGAGAACCCCTCTATACCAAAGGAGAGGTAGTTTGGTCAAGGATGGTTGAGCCAAATAAGTATAGGAGCGGAGTCTGCCTTGACAAAATTGACTTTATGGCAATGTCGCGGATAATCAGATTGCAGAATATTATCTCGATGTATAAAAGCGCCGGTTAAATAGACCCGGGACGCCAGCTTAAATTTTTAATATAAAGGGAGGTAAATATTGAGGAAATTTATGCTATTGATTTTTTTAGTTTCCTTTTTACTTAACGCCTGTGGTTGCGCACCGCTTCTGGTAGCCGGCGGCGCTGTTGCCGGAGGAGCCGGAACTGCAGGCTGGATTTCGGGAAAATTAGTCCAGGAGTTAGATGCTCCGCTTGACAAGACATTCCATGCTGCAAAATATGCTCTTCAGTCGTTCAATTTGGTAATAACCAAGGAAATCAAGAAACGGGATCTTGCGCAAATCAAGGGTAAATATATTGACGGCAAGACTATTTGGATCGATATCTTTCAGATGTCACAAGCGACAACGAAAATCGCCTTGCGCGTCGGTGCCATACCCAATAAAGACGCTACCTATAAAATCCTGGATACAATCAAGCAGTATTTAAAGCAGGAAAATTAACTAACCCTTCCGCTCTGCCTCTCTAGGCTTTGTTAAAAACTCTGTGAGATTCCACCCGTCGCTTTCGTCTACCTAAAACCCTTACCATTTTAAGATTGCGGTGGTATAATTGTAAGGAAAGGCAGGGGTAATGAATAAGAAAAGGTCGCTCGGGGTCACTATCTTCGGTTATTTCGGATTCCTCATAGCCCTATCCTACATAATAGAATCCGCACCAGAGGCAGACTTATACTCTATATTGTATAGTCTATCCATTATCTTTCTTTCCTATAATCTGCTCAAATTAAGAAATTGGGCCCGCGTTGCGCTGCTTACTCTTAATTCAGTTATATTATTATTAATATCAGTAAGCTATTTTTTAATCTCTGTTTGGTTTCCCCAAGCGGTAAGGCAAATCACAGGCCCTTTCCTGGAAGCATTTAAAATGCTCTATCCCTTGAGTGCACATATAAAAATATTCGAGTCAGTATTTCCAGATTATCCGATTTTAGAATTGCTTTTATTTCTCATGACCATTGTTTATCTTTTAGGTTTTCTTATCCTCTTCACCCGCCCCGGGGTCAATGAGCAGTTTAAGCAGGATAAAACCAGGGAACTAAACATTGCGTTAATGCTTGTTAATTTTATTATCATATTGTTATTTGTATTAGGCATAATCTTAATCTTCAAAGGCCGGGAACCGGCCTATTTTAATAACAAGCCCAAAGTCTTAAGAGAAATACGCAGAAAATTAACCAAATTACCGTGCTTGAGATGGTATAAACAGATAGAAACCGAAATGGGTTCTGTTTACTATCTTTACTGTCAAAAAGATGAGGATTGCCTTTGGTTTCCTTCTTGCGAGTTTGGTTGCGGTAGGGCAATCAATACTAAGAATACCGCTCAGCTGCAAGAGAGGATTTTAGAATGGGAACAATTTTGTTGGCAAAGCAATCCCTGCACGGCTGAAGATTATGCTTGCCCCCAAAGAGAAGTTGAATGTATAAATTATTATTGCCAGCCCGCCCTGAGAGATACAAAATAGCAACCTCAGCAATTCCTTTCAAAAAATCCCTGTGAGATTACCGCGCCTCTTTCGTCTATTTATAGTCGAGGAGGTGGCAAAATGCTCTCCAGGGTCTATTCGGCTTCGATTTTCGGGCTCGAGGCTTATTCTGTTGAAATTGAGGTAGACATTAGTTCCGGACTACCGCGGATAAATATTGTCGGGCTTCCTGATGCTGCGGTACGGGAAAGCCGGGAGCGGGTAAATTCAGCGATCAAGAATTCCGGGTATACTTATCCTGACGGAAGGGTTACCATTAACCTTGCTCCGGCAGATATAAAAAAGGAAGGTCCCTGTTTTGACCTGCCTATTGCTTTGGGAATCCTTGCCTCTTCAGGGCAGCTTAACCCTCAGGATCTGGAAGATTTTTGCTTACTGGGCGAACTTTCTCTAGACGGCAAGGTAAGAGGCATAAAGGGAGCATTGCCGGTTGCCCTGAGTTTAAGAAAGTCTTTGTAAAAAACTCGTTCTTCCGCTTGATAATGCTGCCGAGGCAGCAATAGCAGGAGGGGTTGAGGTTTATCCAGTTAGAACGCTCCTTGAGGCAGTCGGCTTTATCAGCGGCAATATCCCCATCACCTGCCATCGCATAGATTTAAGCCAGGACCTTGAGCATGCCGCTCCAGCAGAAGAATTGGATTTCGCTGATGTGAAGGGTCAGTCTTTTGCCAAAAGGGCCCTGGAGATAGCTGCGGCAGGAGCGCATAATATTCTGCTCATCGG
>JBHPGP010000044.1:0-5816 GCA_042570305.1 Candidatus Omnitrophota bacterium | reverse complement strand
CCGCAAAGGACTTCCTGAACCCTGGCAGGAGGCGGAACTACAAAGTATTTGCATATGATTGCATGGGCAATCTCATGGGCCAGCATTCCCGGCGTTAAATCGCCAAATGATACGTATATGGCGTTTTTTTCCGGCAGGTAGAAAGACCTTTCGTTAAAATCCATTTTGAAAAATTCCCTGAATTGCGCACTAACCGAGTCCTGGTCCGCGAATAATCTAATCTCAGCATGGAAACTGTATATGTGGATGTCCAGAATATCAGAGACTTCCAAATACAGCGCATCCAGTGTTTTTGACAATGTGCTCCTTTCTTCTCCTGCGCCATAGCCCCCCAGGGCCATATCCGGATGAAGCGAATAATCGAAATCAAGCTTTTCCAGCAGGGAATTAAGGTCAAGGCTCGAGTCCCCGTATAAAGAGAAGTATTTACTTTCGGCTACAAGATTTAGGCTTTCTGCCTGAGCAAAGCAGGGATTTGCGGATAAAATGATAATTGCGCAGAATAGTATTCTGAATAAGGACCTGTTCATTAAACCTTGAAATAATCCAGCATTTCTTCAATTTCCCGCAGCATTTGGGAGAGTTTTTCTTTATGCTCTGCCGGTACTGTAAAATTATTTTCTTTCAGGTAACTGATCAAGACAGCGCATTTGTTTTTTAATTCCGTCTGCTTGTTCCTTAAGGAATCGCTCATTTCCTTCAGGCTTTTGGCTAATGCCTGAAGCTGGTCCTTTGAGCGGATGCTGAAGTTGCGGGTTAAATCCGCGTCTTTCAGGATATCTATTTCCTTTTTCAGCCTGAATAGCGGGCCGGCAATCTTATGAGAGGCGAGTAACGTTACCACGATCACGGCAGCTGCCGAAAGCAGCGCCGCAATCAAGAGGGTTCCGGCCATTACCGGCAGGATAAAATCGGCTGTCCGCTTAACCACTACCTGAGTATTCTCGATGGCGACGGTAGTTGAGTTTTGCGAAAGCAGGAACATCAGTCCTGCGATAAGCAAAGAAGATATAATCACGATTGCGCAGAATTTCAGGATAAACCTTGTCTGAAAACCCTTATCAATAAAATACTGTTTTCTTTTATCGCGCGCTTTGTTCATACTTTGCCTCCTCCTATTCGCCTGCCTTGATGCCCAAAAGGCCGTAGTCTATGTCTATTTTTGTGTTGTTTCTCAGGGAAACCACCCAGTCTTCGACTGCCTGATTCTGCTTCTGCCTGAATAATGACATTTTTATTTGTTCGTATACCTCGGACAGCGGCTTATCCGCGTAATCAACCTCTTTGTGCCTTTGGTAATACTCCTCTATTTCGCGCTCATCAACCTGGACGCCGACCGCCAGCTGTTTTATTTTGTTAGCAAGGGTAAGCTTTAAAAGGGACTGTTCCCAAAAAAGCTGTATGCTTTGTAGAAAGCGAACGTCTCTATCCAGCCCCAGCTCTTCGGCCTCTTTGAGCAAAAGCTTTCTGGAGATGAAGGTCTCCAGGAAATCTCCGCGCTTGGTGGCGGCGTCTGCTACGCCGGCATAAATTGAGGCGCGGAAGGCAGAATCAAAATCCTTGGCGCTGATGCGTATATCGCCGATTATGATGGCCGGCTTTTCTTCTCTTGCACAGCCCGAACCCGCAAATAAAAATGCAATCACGATTATAACGGTTAGTTTTCTCATAAAAGCCCCCCTTTGGTTAATTTCTTTATTATTATACTACGATTAACTTGTATAGCAAAATAAAAAACAGGAAGGCTTTTATGCCTTCCTGTTTTATGAAGTAATACCGGGCTTGTTTATTTAACTAAAAATAATTCTGACCCCGTTTTTTTATTGCCCAAAATACGGCGCCAAGGCCTTCTTGAGCTTAATATTGCCTGCGATAAAATCGTAGGCTCCGACATCCAGGGCAATCTCATCAAAGGCAGAAGAATCAGTGGGTGTCAAGGGGTGGTAAGAGAAAAACTCAGTCGGCTTTGCCGGTTCGACAAAAACCACCCTGAAACCGTCAAGCAACTCATAATAGGCCCTGAAGTACTTTGCTATGGTATTAGCCAGGTATTTAGGGTCTATGTCAAAAAGAGGCTCAGGCCAGATTTGCAAAGCATTACCTATATTCGCGGCCTCGGGTCCGTATAAAGGTGAACAACAGGTTGAATCTGTATCCTCATAAAATACGTATCCGGGAGGATATAGCGTAGCGATATCGGGATCGGTCGGGTAGAGTGCCGGTGAGGGGTAAACACCTGTAACTGCAGTAACCCCGGGTCTGACTATACCCATAATTGCTCCGCTTACTCCGAGTGGGCCATTACCGTCACCGGTATTAATCGCAAAGTCCGGGGCAGTAGTCCCGCCTATATTCATGGTTAACCCTGCGTCAGCCGGAACTCCCTCGGGAAGCGCGGAATGCGAATTTTCGATTACCTGAATACACACGTGTACGGGGTTGTAGAAATTATCGAGCGTTAATTCACTTAAACTAAGGTCCTGGCTTCCTATCCCGATAGTCCCGTTCGGTGTGGAGAAATAGGAATATCCGCCTGCAATCACGTTCGGGCCGGGAGGTAAATCAGGAACCCCTGCCATCAACGCTGCAAAATCACTAATCTCTCCTATTGTTCCCCATTGCGTATCAGAGACGTCCATTAAGAATAACCCATTTTGCTGTTGTCCAGACAAGTTAGCCGGACACCATCCCTTACCGGCATAGATTGAACCTTCGGTGCTCTCCAGGAAAACGCCTCCCCTGGGAGAGACAACCGAGTTAACCACCATATTGCCTGCGCTGGTGATGTGGATTATACCGTCATTGGCTGCTACTGAAGCTCCCAGTGCTAGAACCTGCCGCCATTCATAATCTCCGCCATTAAGAACTCTTAAGGCAAATCCTGTAGGTTCTATTACGGTAGGCATAGGTACCCACATGGACACCGGCAGGTATAGCCCAAGCTCTATATCATTAGCCTCATTAATGTAGATATTGCCTTCATCATATGAAAAGGCGCTTAATATATCCACATCGGTATTGATTGGGGTTAGCGCTGTTCCGATATCATTTCTTGCCAGTAGCCCAAGATAGTGCGCGTATACATCGCCTTCATCATAGATAGAACCTTCGCCATCCAGGCCTAAGGCAGCTGCCAATACCATATCTGCGCTAATATTGCCTAAGGTGATATCACCCAGTAAAGAACCAAGCAGTATTCCGCTGGCATAAGGATACTGTGCGCCAATATCAATGCCTGTGCCTACGCAATAACCAAGCAGGGCTTCTATAACCGCAATCACATCGATGCTATTCCCTGAGGCCTGCACATTGCCCGCATAAATGTCCCTTAGCGCCAGCAATGCCACACCCGCTACACCGTAATTGCTGATTGCCTGTACTAACCCGGCTGCGTTTATTTCACCGCCTGCTAAGGCTAAAACACCGGCTAATCCGCCGCTGGTGTAAGCGCTGACCACGCTATCCTGGTCAATTACAATGTTATCACCGGCATTAAGTAAAACCTTGGCTAAGCCGCAGGTATTATTTATTGCCTCAACTGTACTATTCTCTATCTTTATATCGTCATCTGCATCAAGGTCAACTATAGCTGAATTCTCTCCGCTGCCGACCTTGGCAAGGACTTGACTATCGTTCTCAACCGTTATATCGCCCTTGTGCCAGCAGATTCCACGTGCGTCAAGCTCAACCTCGGCATGGCCCCAGTTTCCGACAAGGGCTTTGACGCGGCTGTGATTGATGCTGATGTCATCTCCGGCATTGAGATGCACCTTGGCAAAACCGCTATTTACCACTTCTGCGATTACGTCGCTGCCGCTGCCGTAAAGCAGGATATCTCCGTATTTGGTATACAGCTCGACAAAGGCTGCGGTTAATCCGCAGAATTGATTGGCTTTTGCCTGAACAATACTACTGCCAAGCTCTATCTCATCATCAGCACGTAAAAGAATAGTTGCAGGGCCCCAGGTTTCATTCAGCGCCTTAACCGTACTGTTAAACAGGCGAATGTCGTCGTCAGCATCAAAGTCAATAACCGCCGTCTTATCTCCGCCGCCGACCTTAGCTAGTACTTCGCTGTCATCAAGAATGATATCTCCGTCTTTGTGGCATCCGCCCCTGGCGTCAAATTCCACCTCTGCATGGCTGAACATACCGCCTGCCTTGGCTTTTACGCTGCTGTCATAAAGTTCTATATCGTCTCCCGCATTGAATTTAACCTTGGCTTTATAACCGTATACAGACTCGGCAATGACGTCGCTTCCGCTACCCCAAAGGGTGATATCGCCGCGGTCTGTGTGGATTTCGACAAAGCTCTCTCCGAAATTTGTCTGTGCACGAACCAGGCTTCTGCCTAGCTCTACTTCATCATGAGCCCGAAGAAGAACCTTTGCCAGGCCGCAGGTTTCATTGAGCGCCTTAACATCGCTGTTAAATAATCTAATATCATCTTCTGCGTTTAAATCAACCAAAGCTGTTTTATCCCCGCCTCCAACCTTAGCCAGGATTTCACTATCATCGAGAATTATGTCGCCGTCATTACGGCAAATGCCCCTGGCGTCAAATTCCACCTCTGCATGGCCCCAGTCTCCGACCTTTGCCTTTACGCGGCTATCATTTATATAAATATCTCCTGCGGCATTGAATTTGGCTTTAGCAGAACCGCTGTTTTCCACTTCTGCGATTACGTCGCTGCCGCTGCCAGAGAGGCTGATGTCTCCGTGAGAGGTATAAAAATCAACTAATGCTGTAGGATCTCCAAAAAGACAGCCCAACCAGGCATTATTTGCCAATGCCTTTACCAGGCTGCTGACGAGCTTGATGTTATCTCCTGCGACAAATTTAACCTTTGCCCTACCCAAACTGTCATTAACTGCCTTTACTGTGCTATTATATATTTCTATATCATCATCCGCATCAAAATCAACTAAAGCTGAATTCTCGCCTTCGCCTACTTTAGCTAAAATCTCGCTATTGCTCTCAACAGTGATGTCGCCATTACGCCAGCAGATTCCGCGGGCGTCAAGCTCAACCTCGGCATGGCCCCAGTCTCCGACAAGGGCTTTGACGCGGCTGTGATTGATGCTGATGTCATCACCGGCATTTAATTCTACTTTAGCAAAACCGCTATGCTCCACTTCGGCAATCACGTCACTGCCGCTGCCGTGAAGCAAAATATCTCCGTATTTGGTATAGAGTTCAATAAAGGCCGATGTTAAGCCGCACTGATGATCGGTCTTGGCATGAACCATGCTACTGCCTAGTTCAATCTGATTATCAGCCAATAGCCTGATACTGACTGAGGGATGAGGATTGCTTATTGTCTCTATTAAGCTATTAATGGCTGTGATGTTGGTTGCGCGCATCAAAATATTTCCGCCTTGAGCGAGGACGTCTGAATTATAAAGATTGATATCTCCGCCGCTTGACGGATTATCATTGCCCTCAGCACCATCAGCCACTTTTTCCTCTACCCAATCATATATCGGTACATACTTACAAAAACAGAAAAAGCATTTCTTTTCGTACCCGACAATGACCTTTTTCATTTCATAGGTATCTTCGTGAGGCCCATAGGCAAAGTCAAAGCCAGCAATTGCTTCGATGTTGCCTCCTGCGCTGTCAATCAAAGCCCCGTCAGAATTGATATCTCCCCCGGCTTTTAAGATTATGTCTCCGCCATTAGACTGGAGCGTGCCTGAACCGAGATATATGCTGCCTATGCCGTCTGCGCTGTTTTCCCATTGTTTGGGATAGCCGCAACCGCTCAAATACCAGAAATCCTTATCAGCATTAAAGGCAATGCCTCCGCCTTGAGT
>JBHPGP010000043.1:0-5817 GCA_042570305.1 Candidatus Omnitrophota bacterium | reverse complement strand
AGGTATTTCTATCTCTGCAACTCAACATCAAAACTTGTAATAATGAAACCGACTTGTAGTAAAAGGTTAAAATAAGTTCCTTCTGAGAAATTTTTTTTACCTGCCATTGGGCATCAATTAAATTAAACCATTTCTTCAGGGCATAGAACGAAATATTTATTCCGCTTCCTTTTGTTATTTCTTTATTATTGAAGTAAAGCCTTAAGGATTTAGTCTCTAAATCTGCATAAAGATGTAATTTGCCAGATGAGATTGAGAGGGAGGCGCGTAGTTGAGCTAACTCCTCCTTTTGTTTTAGCAAGAGCTTTCTCTTATCCTCTTCTTGTTTGTAGAGAAGCTTTTTTCTTTGTTCTTTAATGTAGTCATTAATCAAGGCTTCGTCTTCGAGAACGGTAATTTTAGTAGAAAAGGTAATGTGCCTGTTTTGCTTCAGGGATTGCCCAGGGAGACTTAACTGTAAGGTATGGCATGCAGTAAGAGCGTCGCTGTTCTGAATAAAGCAAGAGAAATTCTGATTGTTCTGAAAAATAAGGGCGGGGAACTGCAAAGCTCTCCTTACGCCAAAAAATTCTGCCTTAGGCTCTTCTAAATTCATATCCTGCCAATTATTAGTAAATTGATCGGGAAAATCACCTTGCTGGTGAGCGCAGAAGAATGTTTTGTAATCTGGTACAATAGATAAACTGAATTTAAGCGTTTCTAACTTAAAGCTCTGGTTTGAGTAAGAGTTGATTTTCCAGTCGAGGCAGTTATCTCGAATTGAGAATATCCAGGTTAAGGCAAATCCTAGCTGTTCCCAGAAAAGATTAAGAATAAGTCTGTTCTTTTGTTTTTTCGCCTGCCATTCAGAGGAGTAAATGTCATACCATACTTGACCTAGCAAAAAGGGAGTATGCAAGCCTGAAGATTTGGTAATCTCCCTATCCTTATAGTAAAGCCGTAGAGCCTTAGCCTCTGGATCCGCAAAAAGCCTTAAGTAGCCTGAGGAAATGGTGCGAGATGCACACAGTTCAGCTTTTTCTTGTTGTTCTTTAAGAAGGATTCTATCCCTGAATTGTTGGATGTATTTTTCAAACATCTCGGCATCGGGAAAAAACTTAATTATGATAGAAATGTGGCTACCTTTCATCAAATAAGACTGAATAACCCGAGCCCCTTGATTATATCCTGTGTTAAAGAGCTTCAACTGGTTATCTTTATTTTTAACTTCCAAGGTCAAAAATGGTATCTTGCCTGCTCTAGAATTTATCACTGCACCTATTATATTATCCTGGTAATTATCTAAATTTACTTCTTGCCAGTTAGACTTATGAGTAAAGGAACCAAAT
The DNA here is from genome assembly GCA_042570305.1 of Candidatus Omnitrophota bacterium. GTDB lineage: Bacteria > Omnitrophota > Gorgyraeia > Gygaellales > JAHJCI01 > JASFIK01. The sequence goes on along the minus strand of JBHPGP010000043.1, from coordinate 4,489 downwards.
TCTCCTTCCGCTTTCAAGCCTTCCCATCCTTTGTATTCAGGGATCAAAAGCAAGTCAATATGAGAATCCTTCGCAGAATGATCTTTTAATTCTAGTTGCCAGTGCAACTCATTGTTTTCTATTTTTATATCCCATTTTTGGTCAATAGCCCCCCCTTGATTTAACCCTTCAGCAATTATTGCATTGGGCCGATCGCTGTTTATTCGCCAGTTCAAATTAAGAGAAGAAGACCAGGAATTAAGGGAAGGGACAAAAAAAGCAAAATATCCTCCCATATCCTTCGTCAGAGTAGTGCCGCCATAGCTAAGAATAATCCGCCCATTATTAAATACTGCCCGCAACTGATCCTTTTCTAATATGCTTATCCCGCTTTTATCCCCTACTACTTCCTGGTATCTTGAAATCACCTCCTGCGCGGATCCCCTGTGGACGATTCTGCCTTTCTCCAGATGAATTACCTGATTACATAATCGTTCAATCATATTCATATTATGGCTAACCACAACGATAGTTTTACCGGATTGTTTTAACTGAAATATTTTCTTTACGCATTTCTGCTGTGCCTCCTCATCTCCTACCGCCAGTATATCGTCGATTAAAAGAATATCCGGCTCTACATATATCGCCAAGGCAAAGGCCAGTCGCATAAACATTCCCTGTGAATAATATTTTACCGGAGCATCAATAAATTTACCCAAACCGGCAAACTCTGTAATCAGCCCCATCCGCTGCTCTAGCAATTGTTCATCCAGCCCATAAATTCTGGAGTTGATCATTATATTTTCCCTGCCCGTGAATTCCGGGTTAAAGCCTGCCCCCAATTCCATCAATGCAGATAGTTTGCCCTGCACATTCACTTGCCCTCTATCAGGAACAAGCGTACCCGCAATTAGCTTTAAAAGCGTGGTCTTGCCTGCGCCATTCTCGCCGATTACTCCTAAAACCTCGCCCTTGTTTACCGCAAGTCCTATATCCTGCAGGGCCCAGAGCTCTTCCCAGGATACCCTGCCGTCCTGAATAAATTTAACGCGGTATTTTTCCCAAACATCCATAAACTCTATTGCTTTCATGCTATATCCTCTTCAATAACTCTGGTTCTTGCCTGAGGAAGACATGATATCCCGTAAAGAATGCGGTCAGGCTAATTAAAGCAGATATGCCCAGGATCAAAAGCGAAGGAACCCTTGCCTCAAATAAAACCTGTCGATATAAATTTACATAGTAACTCATCGGATTCAACAAACAAATCCAGCGATAGGGAAAGGGAAGCATTTCAAGCGAATAGAATATGGGCGTAATCCAAAACCAGATCATTAGTCCAATTGCTAAAAAATGAGATATGTCTCTGTAAAACACATTCCAGCTGGAAAACATCAGGCTTAAGCCAACTATAAAAATAAATTGAAGAATCAATGGGAAAAACAAAAAGAGCATAACTCGTATTACCGCTGCCTTAAATATAAGAAATAAAGGCAAAATGATCAAAAACCCTATAAAGAAAGCGAGAAAATTTGCCAATACGCAAGATAAAGGAATCAATTCGCGAGGAAAGATGCCCTGTTTTAATATTGAGGAGCTGGCAAGAAATGAATTTGTTGCTTCAGATAAAGTAGTAGAGAAGAACATGAAGGGCATAATCGCCGAAAGCACAAAAAGGGTATAATTCTGGATATTAATCTTGAATATTTTGGCGAAAATAAAATTTATGCTAAACGCTAAGATTAAGGGAGTAATTACAGCCCACCAAATACCGAGCTTGCTGCCTGAGTACTTGGTCTTTAACTGCCTGATTGCCATATCCCAAAGGCTGTGCCGATAATAATGTAATTTTTTTATTCTTTGCTTAAACAATTTTAATTAGAGATTCGGCTACCTGTTTTCCGTCTAATATCACATCCCCCATTGACATATACCTCCAAGAGCCGTAACGACCGCAAGGTATAATGCTATTCTGAGCTAAAAATTTAACAATTCCTTCTCTTGAATGCTGATAATTCTTATCATAAATAGGGTAGCCGTATTTTATATCATTTATGTCCTCTGCACAGATTCGCTCTGGCTGAATAAGCACCCCTGTCCTCTTCAAATCCTGCTTAATGCGCGCAATAATATTACTTTTATCAATCGGCTTGTTTTCCGAATAAGCCACCTCTGCATATAGCGAAGATTTATTGGCTGGCGCAAGTTGTGAAGAAAAATTAGAATGGAAGCCGACTCGGAAAAAACTGTATTCCTTTTCCGGAAAGTATACCCAATGCCAAGGATTCTCAAGCTTGCCACTTATGCCGAGGTTAAGGTTAAAAATAGAATTCCATCTTAGCTTTTTAAATAAAGAATGTGCCTGCTCCGACAGTCCCTTAATCAGATGAGATAACTCTGGCAATGGAATTGTAGAAATCAAATAATCAAATGGTTCCCTTTGCCCCGAAGCAAATCTTATACGCTTGCGAACAAGGTCGATCTCTTTAACCGGGCAGTCAGTATGAACATTGTTAATCTGTTTTGCCAAGGCTAAGGGAAGCTGGTTGATCCCTCCTCTCCTGGGATACCAGAACCGGGCATTATAACCGAATTGCCTTTGGCTTTCCTCTATTGTCCCCTCGAGCAGCTGATTTAAGGATGGCACGGGAATAAAACCGTCTAGCCAATCACAGGTTAATTGCTGGGGTTTCCGGGTCCAGAATTTTGTATTGTAGGGAATCATAAAATGCCTGGCTATTCCCTTGCCGAGCGAATGATTTATCCAGTTTAAGAAATTTGGGGGTTTTCTCTTTCGAGGTTTGCCATTTCTCGATGCGCCGATAAACCCTAAAAGACATTCCTTGACCACTGAAGCCGGCAAACCATAGAGATTGGCCTGAAAGGGATAGCGCACATAAGTACCGAATGAATAAATCCAGGCGTTTCTACGATGTTCTGCTAAATTGTTCTTAAGAATACTGCTGATGAAATTAAAGGCATAGCGGTGTTTAAAATGTAATAAATGCCCGTCGTAATCAAAGGTAAATCCCTTAATATTTTTGGAACGGCACAATCCTCCGAATTCAGACTCCTTCTCAAAAATTTGGCAATCCCCGCCTCTTTTTTGCAGGTGCCAGGCCGCACTTAATCCGGCCAAGCCCGCACCCAGGATAAGAATTTTTTTTCTAGTCATAAATGGAAACCCTGCCTATCTTCTTTGCTGCATATAAACACATTATAACTACCAATAGGATAATAATTGTGCCTGTGGCATTGGAGGATTGACTGAGCAGTACTCCGGAAAGTGAAAAGAATAGACTTAGAGCGAGCATGAAGAAGAGGGCCTTCTTTTTGGAATGCCCCAGGCTGAGCAACCTTAAAGCAAGATGGTCATTGCTCTTTTTAAAAATTGATTTTGATTTGATTAATCGCATGAGGATAAGAAACGCGGTATCAAATATGGGAAACCCCAATATCAACACGGGGCTAAGTAGGGCAATCTTTCTTTCTATGGGGGCATAGCTTATGCTCAGGGCAATAGCAGCTAAAACAAACCCCAAGAAATGGCTTCCGGAATTGCCCATATAAATCTTTGCCGGAGGAAAATTATGTATAAAGAAACTAAAAGCAGCAGCAATCAATGATAAAGATAAAATAGCGATCTTGATATCTGTGTTTACAAGAGCGACTGCAAAAAAGGCGCAGGCAGTAATTATTGCGCAGCCTGCAGCTACCCCATCAACCACATCCAGATGATTAAATGCATTGGTAATTGCCAAGACCCAAATAAAGGTGATGATTAAGTTCAGCGGGGCTCCGATATAGATAATCTGTGTTCTGATGCCGAATAGGACTAATAATGAAGTGGCGATAATCTGGATAAGAAATTTCGCCGTGATGGAAAATTCTCTGCGGTCATCAATCATGCCAAAAATTAACATTATCAAAGAAGCAAAAATGATACCGAACGATTCTCTTGACAGATCTCCATAAAATAGAAAAATGAACAGGCAAACAAGCGCAAAGGACAAACCCATTCCCAATCCGCCAATTAAAGGTATGCCTTGAGGAGAGATTAATATATGATACTTTACGGCAAATTTCTTAAATAAAGAAATTAAAAATGCTCCCAGCAAGAAACCGGCAGGGACTATGGACAGATAGCTAATCGGCATTTCTCTCTGCTGTTTTAATCAAATCTGCGTACAAATTTTCTGTACCTGTGGACATATTTTCAATGGTGAAATGGTCACCTAAGAAGCCGCTTGCTTCCTGGCCGATCCGCTTTCTTAAATTTTCATTTTTTAAGAGCTCAATTAATCTTTCGGCCATTCGATTAATATCTCCTAAGGGAATTAAAAAGCCGGTTTTACCCTGGATGATTACTTCGGAGATGCCTCCTGTGTCGGTAGCTAAAACCGGTCGCGAAGCAGCCATCGCCTCTAAAACAGATACGGGAAGACCTTCCCATAATGAGGTAAGTACAAATATATCTATTGCTGACAATATCCGCGGGATAAGCACGAGA
>JBHPGP010000042.1:0-6405 GCA_042570305.1 Candidatus Omnitrophota bacterium | reverse complement strand
TGATCGCATCAAAAGGGCATATCCTGGCGCAGGCAAGAAGGTGAAGGACAGATTTCAATATAATGGCCTGGAAGATTGTATAGCGGCCAATCTTGTGATGTGCGGGCAAAAGGAATGTATATACGGCTGCCTTGGGTTTGGCACCTGCGCCAGGATATGCCCTTTTGATGCGATCACTATGTCCGATGAGGGCTTGCCGGTAGTAGATGTCCAGAAATGCACTGCCTGCGGCAAGTGCGTTCAGGCCTGTCCCAAGGAATTATTCAGCCTGGCTAAAGTTGTCAGCAAGGTTCATGTTCTCTGCAGTTCTCATGACACAGGAGCTGATACGCGCCGGGTATGTCCCGTAGGCTGTATTGCCTGCCGTAAATGTGAAAAGGCCTGTTCGGTTGATGCCATACACGTTATTGACAACCTTGCAGTAATAGATTATGATAAATGTACTTCCTGCGGTGAATGCGTAACGGTCTGTCCTGTAAAGTGTATAATTATGTCTGAAGGGAAAACCCAGAATAGATTTTAGGGAGGTGCCTGATGCATAAAGATAAATTTTTTTGCATATTTGCCTTAGGATTTTTTGTTTTATTCGGAATTATGATAAGTTCTTCATGTTTTGCTCAGGAAGAAGTCACCATTACCACTTATTATCCTTCCCCTCACGGCGTTTATGACGAGTTGCAATCTCAAAAGTCAGCAGTAGGAGATACCGATGGAGATAACCAGTTAACCACTGCTGACCTGCCGAATAGAGACGGCGATATCAGAATTAAACCGCAAACAGGCGATCCCGCAACTTGGCCTGCTGGCCAACCAGGCCAGATTGCCTATTCAGCCGATAATGAGACGCTTTATTATTGGAATAGTACTACTTCTCAATGGGTGGGCGGAGTGGCAGGTACAGGAAGTCATGCCGGATGGGGGATAGAGATTACGTGTACAGCAGGCAATCCAGGTGCTGGAAGCCCAATATACCCTGTGAGTTGTGCGTCTGGTGGGCCAAATGCAGGCATGTGCGGTAGCTGTGGTCCTCCCTGGTGGTCTCGTGGCTGCTCGTGCGCGGTCGGAACCTTAGTGCGCACAGGTAAACTTGCAGACACGTGTGCCGGGATGGGGGAAATGAATTATGTTACTTGTGTCATGCCTTAACGCGAATGCGTACAGATATGCACTGTGAAGTGCATAATTATGTCAAAGACAGGAGGCCAGAATTGAATATAGCGATATTTGCTTCCGGAAGAGGAACGAATTTTTCAGCCATAGTCAGGGCGGCAAAGAAAGGTAAAATACCAGGAGCTGATATTTCTCTATTAGTTTGCGATAATCCCAAGGCTCCTGTAATCGCCAAGGCCAGGCGTGCAGGGGTTGAGGTTTTTCTGATTAAGCGTAATGATTTTGCCAGTAAAAGCGATTTTGAAAAGGCGATTATCCAGCGTTTGAATCAGGCAGGGATAGATTTGATTATCCTGGCGGGGTTCATGCGTATTTTAGGACCGGATTTAATTCAGGCCTTTAAATTCAAAATCCTGAATATCCATCCGGCTCTTCTGCCTTCGTTTAAGGGAGCACACGGCATAAAGGATGCCTTTGATTACGGCGTTAAGGTTACGGGCGTTACCGTGCACTTTGTGGATGAGGAAATGGACCACGGCCCGATCATCTTGCAGGCAGCGGTTAAGAGAGACCCGAAAGATACCATGGAGTCTCTTGAGTCAAAGATTCATAAGGTTGAGCACAAGATATATCCAGAAGCAGTAAGGCTGTTTGTTGAGGGAAGACTAAGAATGGAAGGCAGGCGGGTTATAAATCAGTAATTTCCTCAATGCTCGAGCGGTATTTTATGGTTTTCTCCCCGGTTACTAAATCCTCCAGAATCACCATTAAATAATCCTGGAAGTCATAGGTGCCAAAGCAGTAAGAGATTATTTCCACAATCTCGTCTTCGATTGTACCTTGTAGTTGGAAGTCTCCGCCTGAAAACCTGAAGCGGATGCGTTGTGTGATTTGTTTCGTCAGGAATTCCCCCAGGGTTATTTCTTCGTAGGTTAAGTGGCGACCGGTCTTATCGTGAATAATCGCAAGGTTGCCCCGTATATCCTGTAAGATTCTTTTGTAATATTCTTCTCCGGGAATGGCGTTGTTAAAGGCCATTTTAAGGTCCAGCCCGTAAATAGTATACTTAACCTCTACGCCGTTGGCTATATCCGCCAATACCAAAACATAAAATTCCGGCTGCCCTTCGGATTCGGCGTTAAAATACACCCTGTTGAGCGTATTTAATAAATAATGGAAATCTTCGCTGACCTTATCGGTAAGGCTGTAGGTAAAACCCTTGTTTTCCTCTGATTTCAGGAGCCTGCTAATCTGGTATTGAAACTGGAAGGTCTCTTTAGTGAATTCTCCCTCGGCGAAATCAACAGAGAATTTAGGGCTTTGGGGGAATCTGTTGACTTTGAACTGGAATATGTCGTGTTCATAAGGTATATATGCCCAGAGGGTATTACCGGCATATTTAGTAGTTACGTTCCAGTTGTATTCGTCTTTACAGATTTGGATAAATTTTCTTTCTGCCTCATTCTTGGTAGAGAGTGGTTCTTCCTTGACCGGTGCGCAGCCGGCAATCAAGATAATGCCGAGCCAGCAAGACAGGCAGATTAAAAAAAATGGCTTGGAATTTCTGATGCGCGGTAGGCTCAAAGGCAGCATGCTTATTTTATTGGTTGCTTACGCTCGAGGCCGAACTCTTGGAAGATTGCCTCAATCTCGTCGTAATTAAGTTCTTCTTTGGCGAGTAGTTCCTCGGCAAATCTGTCCAGGACTTTTGACTCTTTCTTGAGGAGTTCTTCTACCTCCTTAAGGCATTCCTGGAGGATATCCTGGGTTTCCTGATTTAATTGCTCTTTTATTTTTTCAGAAAGAAAGGAGGAGCTTTGCAGGGAACGGAATCCGCCTGTCTGGTCTAATCCGCTCTCCAGGATACTGTAATCTCCGATCAGGCCGGATTTACCCATTCCGAAATTCCAGACCATATGATGAGCCCAGGACATTGCTTTTTTGAAGTCGTCAGATACCCCGGTTGTGGTTGTGCCAAATTTTAATTTCTCAGCAGCATATGAGCCAAGACAGGATTTTATTTGGCCTAGCATTTCTTCTCTGGTGCGAATATGCAGCTCTTCGCGCGGGTGTGGAATTACCACGCCCAGTGCCCCGCCTCGGGCAGTAATCGTGGCTTTAAATACATCATGAGAAGTCTGTAAGAAATATGCGGCAATAGCGTGCCCTGCCTCGTGGTAAGCAATTTTCTTTTTTTCCTCTTCGTTGAAGACAACCTTGTGTTTTATACCCATTTCAATTCTATCGATTGCCTCAGAGATTTCTTTCATACCTACGCGCTCTTGTTTATTGCGTATGGCAATCAGGGCTGCTTCCCTGACGAGATTGGCGATATCTGCCGGGCTGTGCCCCACCGTCATCCTTGCCAGGCGAGGAAGCTCCAGCGACGGGTCATATTTTACCTCTTTTAAATAATAATTGAATAACTTTTCTCTTTCTTCAACGTTGGGCGTATCTACATATATCTTTCGGTCGAATCTGCCGGGCCTTAAAAGCGCCGGGTCAAGGAATGATTCCGGGGCATTGGTTGCGCCCATTACCACAATGTTATAGTCCTTTTCCTTTAGCCCATCCATTTCCACGAGCAGTTGATTTAAGGTAGTATTTGATTCTGTCTGTCCGCCAAAGCCGCGGTCAACAGAGCGACGTGCCCCTACCGCATCAAGTTCATCAATAAAAACTACGCAGCCTCCTTCTGAGTAAGCCAGTTGCCTGGCTTGTTTGAAGAGCTTTCTTACGCGGCTGGAGCCAACCCCCACAAACATCTCTATGAATTCCGAGCCGGACATAGAGATAAAGGGGAGGTTCGCCTCGGTAGCAATGGCCTTGGCAAGATAGGTTTTACCGCACCCGGGTGGGCCAATCATCAGCATCCCTCTTAAAATCTTTCCACCTATGCGCTGTAGTTGGGCGCGGTCTGTGATTAATCGCACTACCTCCAGGGCTTCCTGCTTGGCTTCTTCCATGCCAATCACATCATCCCAGTGGATATCTATATCTTTGCCCTTTGTCCTGCGGGCGAGTATGGAGGTCATTTTTGCCGGGCCGCCGCGGAACATCATCCAATACCAGAGGAAGGTATATATAGGCATACTGATCAGATGAGAGACAAAGATAACATAAAAAAATACCGAATACTGCGCAAGCATCTGTCTTTTGCTATACTGCTCAGATAAATTCCAGGCAGCAATTGCATGTCGCAGGAAGATGATCAGTGAGATAAATACAGCGATAATCCCGGAGAAAATCAGAATTTTAATCCAGTGGAATTTTAAGAATAGCTTGACTTTACGTAATCTCATCAGAAACCTCCCTCTAAAAACTGCGTAACTTATTTATTCATTTGACAATAGCATATCTGTTTTGAAAAGTCAATAGGATTTACGAAGGGGATTTCGCTTGACTTGGAAAAGAGTTGTGATAAAATCTGTCTATTAAACTAAGGAGTCAGAGAAAGCAAATGCCTAAGATCACTAAGGTTATTGCAAGAGAGATTCTTGATTCGCGGGGCAATCCTACGCTTGAGGCGGATGTTATCCTGGATAACCAGGTTATCGGCAGGGCAGCAGTGCCATCAGGCGCTTCTACCGGAGAAAAAGAGGCTTTAGAGCTGCGGGACGGGGATAAGTCCAGGTATCTGGGAAAAGGCGTGCTGAAAGCGGTAAATAATGTGAACACAGAGATTTTCTCAAAGATTAAGGGCACGGACCCGGATTATGAAAAGATTGACCAACTCTTAATCAGCCTGGACGGTACAGGGGACAAATCCCGCTTAGGCGCCAATGCAATCCTGGCCGTATCCCTGGCAGCGGCAAAGAGCGCGGCAATCTCCCAAGGTCAACCGCTGTATGAATACCTGGGAAAAGATAAGGCAGGGCTCCTGCCAACTCCCTTAATGAACATTTTAAACGGTGGTATGCATGCTGATAATAACCTGGATATTCAGGAATTTATGATTGTTCCTTCCGGTGCCCCCAAATTTGCTGAGGCCTTGCGCTGGTCAGCTGAGGTTTTTCACCGCCTGAAATCTTTGCTGAAATCAAAGGGCTTGAATACATCAGTGGGTGATGAGGGCGGTTTTGCACCGAAGCTGTCCCATAATGAAGAAGCCCTGGAGTTGATATTAGAGGCAATAAAACTAGCCGGTTACAAGCCGGGTAAGGATATCTGTCTGGCCCTGGATTGCGCAGCCAGCTCGTTTTATCAGGATGGGGTTTATAAATTCGAGGGTAAAGCCCTGGAGGCTGGAAAATTAATTGAGCTTTATGAAGGCTGGGTAGATAAATATCCGGTTGTCTCCATTGAAGACGGTTTGGGCGAATTAGACTGGGGAGGCTGGCAGGAATTAACCAGAAGATTGGCTGAAAAAATCCAATTGGTGGGAGACGATATTTTTGTTACCAACCCGAAAATACTCAAGAAGGGCATAGAGCAGGGTGTGGCCAATGCCATTCTGATTAAACTTAATCAGATCGGCACGCTTTCCGAAACGCTGGAGGCAATCGATATTGCTGCCCGCAACAAATACAACTCAATAATCTCTCACCGTTCCGGAGAGACTGAGGATACGACCATTGCTCATCTTGCTGTGGCTGCGGGCTGCGGTCAGATTAAGACCGGCTCCTTGTCGCGCACGGACAGGGTTTGTAAATATAACGAACTGCTCAGAATCGAAGAGGGGTTAGGCAGCAAGGCGAAATTTGCCGGCCAATTCGCCCAAACAACTTACGTTTCCCCTGCAATCTGAAAGATTTCGGGGACTTAACCCCTGAAATTCTCCGAATTTCTAGGGGCACTAGTGTTCCGTAAGTTGTGGGCTCATTGAAATGAATGCAAATCTGCGCAGCAGGATATTCTGGATATTAGCAATACTGGTAGTTATTTTAATCATCTTTTTGCCTGGCTATACTAAATTGCAGGAATTAAAAGAGCGTAACAGCGAATTGGAAGTAAAGATCAGTCAGATTACATTGGATAACCTGCGCCTTTCAGATGAGATCTTGCGCGTTCAGGAGGACCCGGTTTACCGGGAGGAGATAATCCGCGATAAACTGGGCGTTGTGCGTAAGGGCGAGGTTCTCTACAAAATAGAACCCGAAGAATAGATTTAGTAACAAGCATCAAGTTGCAAATAACGACTATAGCGGGGTGGAGCAGCCAGGTAGCTCGGTAGGCTCATAACCTACAGGTCGCAAGTTCAAATCTTGCCCCCGCAACCAAAGATAAGAGAAGCTAGGACAACGAGTTATAAAAGTCCTAGCTTTTTGTTTTTTTAAAGCAAGAACAGCCTTCGGC
>JBHPGP010000041.1:0-6751 GCA_042570305.1 Candidatus Omnitrophota bacterium | reverse complement strand
GGTTAAGGGGCAGGAACAATAGCCTTATATAATTAGTGATGGCGAAAAAGAAACTCGGTATCCTGTCTATGGGAGTACTTTGTGACACCGCACCCAATGAGCCGGATTTAGAAAAGATTAACCTTAATATGGTATAAATGAAGGTAATGATTAATGCCGGTATAAAGGCGCTGAATTTAACCTTCTTTCTAAAGGCATAATGATAAATCAATAATAGTCCGGGCAGGATTAAGCTGTTCTCTTTGGAGAAAACCGCCAATACGCAGCCTGCCAGCATCAGGAGATAAAAAACCGGATTTCTTGCATCGAGCAGTTTTATATAAAGAATAATAGAGAGCAGCATAAATAAACTCACCAAAAGGTCTGCCCTGCCGGATATATAGCAGACCGCTTCGGTATGCACGGGATGCACAAGGAAAAACAAGGCTGTTAATAGTGAGAGAAAATTGTTTTTAAAAAGAATATTCACCAGCCAGTATAAAGCCAGCGCTGTCAAAACATGCACTAGAATATTAGTCAGATGATACCCTCTTGTATCCAATTTCCAGAGGGAGTAATCCAGCGCATAAGTAAACAGGGGTACGGGGCGGTATTGCCTCGCCCGGCGCGGGTCTATATCCCTGACTAACCTCTCTGAAAGCCTGTTCCAGCTCTTTATGGATGCGTTATTTTTAACCAGTTTATTGTCGTCGAGCAGGAATTGACCGTCCAGGGAGTTGCTGTAAATAAGGAATCCCAGGCTTAATATCAAAATTATTGAGCTAATCTTTTTCATTTGTATTGATACATTCGTCGAGTATAGTTCCAGAACACATTCTCCTCAGTATTAACACCTGAGTATGTGAAGCTTAATCAAAAGTATACGAATGTGTTGACAATTGCCTTGGCTTAGAATACAATCTCTATCTATGAATGCTCGGCGCATAATCAACCTGATAAAATCTCAGTTAGCCAGACACTTAACCCTGGTTTTTGCCGGTAACCTTTTAGCGGCCGGCCTGGGCTTTATCACGGTTTTAATGATTTCCCGCTCCCTTTCCGTAAGCGATTTCGGGATGTTTAACCTGGCAATATCCGTGATCATCATCGCCCCCTCCCTGGCCAGTCTTGGCATGGATACCAGCATGATAAAGTTCGCCTCATCCTATCTTGGCCGTAATCAAACTTCCGAGGCCGCGGAGGTGCTCAGGATAAATTTCTACGCCAGGATTATCGTTGGCTCTGTGCTGGCAATAATTATATTCGCCGGCGCAGGCATTTTCTCAAAAAGGGTATTGAATTACCCGGGATTAGCTACGCTGCTTAAATTAACCGCCTTCGGAGTGCTGGCTACGGGTATTTTTAATTACCTTAAATCCGCACTCTATATCCATAAGCTGTTTAACCGCTATGTGCTGCTGCAGCTTTTGTTTGATTTATCCAAGCTGCTGATTGCAGGCCTGCTGATATTCTCCCGCAAGCTTAGCGTTTTCTACGCTGTTTTAATATTCAGTCTTGTCCCCTTACTGGCAGCACTGCCGGGATTCTGGCAAATCAGGAATAAGCTTGCCGCAAAAAAAGTTTATGTGCCAGGCCTGCTGAAGCAACTCCTCTCCTACAGCAAATGGGCGTTTATCAACAATGTCTGCTCCAGGCTCTTTCCCTATATCTCCATCTTTATGCTCGCAAAAATGCTTTCCAGCCACGCTGTCGGCATCTACGGGCTGGCACTCAACCTGACCTATATCTTTCCGATTCTGATTGCCTCTCTGGGCTCTGTGCTCCTGCCCGAAACCTCAAGATTCACCGAAATATCCCAGGTGGAAAAATACATCCAGGGCTCTTTAAAAATTTCTTTATTCCTTTCTCTGCTGGTTTTTCCCTTTTTATTCTTCTCCAGGGATATCATTGCATTCTTCTTCGGCCACCGCTACCTGGATTCAGTGATTATCTTTAACTGGCTGCTCTTAAGCTATATCTTTGCTACCGTCAGCAGCCCCATACGTTCGGCGCTCTATTCCATGAACAAACCCTGGGTAATATCTATAGTTGACCTGCTGAGGGTATCTGCAATGGCTATAGGATGCTACCTGCTCATACCGCCTTTCGGACTGCTTGCCCCGGCTGTGCTATCCCTGGCAATAAATGCAATCGCACTGGGATTTTTTATCCTTTACGTATTCAAGCTCTTCAAGTGGCAGGAACCCGTATTTTCCGCGGAGCTTCCGAAACCCTGATCTTCTTTCCCGTAGAAATCGATTCAATTGCTGCCAGCGCTATGCGCAGCGCCCTTTGACCGTCTTCCAGCGTAGACTCAATTTTCCTGTCATGGCGTATACAATCTATGAAATGTTGCCATTGCGAACGAAAAGAGGCGTTATAATCTCCGCCATAACGCGCCTGCAAAATTCCCTGAGGCAGCTCTTTTAGAAAACGCCCCATACCGCGTATGCGGTTGCTTATTTGGCCGTCACAGCTGTGCAGCGGCATAAGCTCGAATGCTTCAAAACGATGCAAAGAAATACTCAAACAATAATCCTGCCCAAAGATCTCCAGCTTATTTTTCTCCGGCAAGAAATCCGATAAAACGCAATTGAGAAGCATGCCGCCGCTGCTACGTGCCGATACTATTACCGGCTCGTCATCACTTTTGTTTTTTGAGCCGCTGAAAGCATAAACCTCATCAATATTATCCTGCAGCAGAAAATGCCACATATCAAAGATATGCGAGCCGATTTCTATCAGCGTTCCGCCCCCCTGCTGGCGGTGCCGTCGCCACTCAGGAACATGGCGCTTATAATGCCCTGTAGAATAAACGGCATTAATCAGGCTGACGGGGCCGAGCCTGTTTTGCTGAATTGCCTGTTTTGCCCTACGCACAAGGCGATGCCAGCGCTTATTGAAACCAAGCATTACCTTTTTATCTGTTCTGGCAGCCTGTTTTATAAGCCGGTCAGCCTCATCCAGCGACACTGCAAGCGGCTTTTCCAGGAAAAGATGTTTCCCCCCCTCCAGAACAGTCAAGCCTACCTCACAATGCAAATGAGTAGGGACGCAGACAGCAACCGCCTCTATTGACTTATCACTAAGCAGCTCTCTGTAATCAAGAAAGATTGTTTTGATTCTGAATTTATCCCTTACCAGCTCCAGGCGCTTTTGGTCCGTGTCTGCCGCCGCGATAACCTTAATCCCTTGAAGAGACGCTAATGCCGGCAGATGCCAGTTAACCGCTACTTTTCCACAGCCAATCAATCCAAGCCTTATCGGTTGATTTATTTTTTTCACGCTCAACCCCCTTAATCTTTACTTACGGCATATCCGGCTGCCTCGCCCAATGACCAGCAAATCAATCCCAGGGTCAGCAAAGGCAGAGATTTTAAGAAATGCGCAAAATAAACCCTGTTGGAAATATTCAACAGCATCCTATCCAGCAAAATCTTCAGGGCGATAACAGGAGCTAAAATAACATATAACAACCTTCTGGATAAAGAAAAACCCTGGTAACGGGAGCGCACCAGGGCAAAATATTTACCGTGCAGGAATTCGTGCTTCAGGAATCCTCCTGCATTCTCGATATTTGTATGAAAAACCAGAACCGAAGGCGTAAAGAGCAGACGCTTTCCGCCTTTTTTTAGCCGCCAGTGCAATTCAGTATCGGAACAATAAGTCCCTTTAAGAAAAAATCCGTATTCTTTAAAAACCTCCCTTTTATAAGTCATGCTTGCTCCGCAGATATCATCCATGCGTTGCGCTTTTGTTTGCGGCATCCAGCGGCTGAATTCGCAGAAGTAAGATGCCCAGCCAACGTAACTTTCGGGATTGGCAACGGCAACAGCGCCTCCTATCGCCGGTTCAGGCAATTGATGCGCCTTTAAGATTTGTTCTGTCCAGTCTAAAGCGGCAACGCAGTCCGCATCCAAAAAGGCGATGATTTCTGCTTTTGCCTTCAAGATGCCGAAATTACGCGCATCGCCGGCAAACATCCTTTCTTGAAACGTATACAACTTAACCTGAGGAAAGTTTTCTGCGATAAGCCTTGCCGTACTGTCTGTAGAACTGTCTACCACTATTATCTCAAGGCTATTCTTGCCTTCCTGATTCGCCAACGACTCCAGGCAGCTCTTAATAGTCCGGCTTGAGTTGCGTGAGGCAATGATAATCGATAAGTCCGGACTTTCGGAGGAATTATTCATTTAACACCGCGATTTTGCTTGAAGAAAAAGGCATCGGCAATATGCTCGTCAATACAGCTGCCCCCTTCATGGGCATAGCTGCATTGATTGCAAGGATCAAGCTTCTCCCAATTATTGCGGAATTGCCTGCGCATACCCTGATAGGCATTGCCGAACCAGATCGCCCGAAAAGCATCCTTATTAAGATCTCCAAAAATATGTTTCTCATTGTAATCATAGGTACAGGAACAAACCTTGCCGTTCCAATGGATAGAGGGACTATTCCATAAATTCTTGCAGGGATTATGCTTGCGAAGTATGGGAACGTTTTTGTACTGCTCATAAACAAAACGCCTGTAATGTCGGTCAGAAGGAATAAATTCATTTTCGCTTGCTTCCTGATCCGATCTCTTAGAACCATAGGTGTCGTTTGAATGGGGGTTCAGGGTCTTTAATGTTAGCGCGTCTACGCCCAGAGACTTAGCCAGAACCTTAAGCCCCGGTATCTCATGCTCGTTATGTTTCATCACAATAAAACGAAAATTAAGAAACGGTGTTATGGAATTCAGAGAGTGTTTTCGCGCTACAACTGCCTTGATACCCTGAAGCACTGTTTTAAAATCTCCGCTTCTGCGGTAACGCTCATAAGTTTCCTGGCTTATCCCATCCACGGCAAAAATCAGAGAATCAAGTCCAGATTGCACTACCTGGTCTGCGTGTTTTGCCTGTGCAAACATATGCCCGTTTGTGCTGGAGACAACCTTAATCCCTTTTCGTTTGGCATATTTAATCATCCCGTAGATGTCGGGATTAATAAATGGCTCGCCCCAATCCCAAAGCAAGACAAGAAAAACATAGTCCCCAATCTCATCAATAAGCTTCTTAAAAAGGTCCAGACCCATGTGTCCTACAGGGCGATTCATACCCTCGGTAACAGGACAAAGCGCACACCGTAGGTTACATAAGGCAGTCGGCTCTACCTGTAGGTGGGTAGGCAAACCCCATGGTTTTTTTGACCTTAAATAAATCGACGCCTCAAGGCGAATCCAGTTAAGTATCTTCTTCATTGGCACATTGCTGAAATGATACGGTATACGGTCGCATTCAATGATTACCTTGCGGGTAAGTAAAGCCCTGATTGCATGGAAAATTTTAGTCAGCATGATTTTTCTTTCTTATGACTCGCGCAAACGGAGCCACCCAGCGAAACATCCGGTGCACGCGCAAGTTATCCCTGAGCAGGCAGCAAAAACCGCAATCACACTGCTTGGCCATCTGCTCCAGGCCGCTTCGGGTAATGGTTTGCCTGCGAAACCTGCGCCAGTCTGCATTGTTCCAGATTTCAGGCAGGCTTTTCTCTCTGATATTACCTAACGGTTGGTCGCAGGGGTTGCAGGGATAAACAGTACCGTCTACCTTGATGCGCGCGTGCAGCCAACCAATGTAACAAGGAAGCTTCTCCCATACAGCCTCTCCTATCCTGTAGCGCAGCAGGGTCTCTCCGATATTATGGAGCATAGACAAGGAGCCTAATTTCTTTTTCATCAAACGCAAACAGGCGCATAAACTGCGCTCTTGCTCTAAGGATAGGGCTGAGGAAGCCAGGCTGCCCCTGCGCGCCTTAAAAGGAGAAAACGTAAGCATATCGCAACCTGTTTCCCTGGCCAGCATAACCATTCGCTCGATATTCTGGAAATTATAAAGGTTGAGCGGCTGATGCAGGTTAATACAAGGGAGTTTGCTCTTTTGTTTCCTCTTGAGCTCAGCCAGAAGCCTCAAACCATCAAGAATTTTTTTGAAATTATTCGGGTTATTCCCCGGATAATTTTTTTCGTATTCTTCGCATGAGGCAGCCCAAAGGCTTACCTTGAGAATATCCAGCCCGGCATCTATCAGAGAACGTATATTCGCTTCATTAAGCAGAGTGCCATTGGTAAGCATGGATGTGTGGAAATTGCTCTGTTTGGCCAACCGCACTATATCAATCATCTGCGGATGCAAGAGGGGCTCGCCCTCTCCTATGAGAATCAGGCTATGCGTACCCATTTCCTTTAACTCAGCGAATACTTTTTTAATTAAATCAAAGGGGATATCCAATACGGACTGGTCTCCTGCAGACGGAATCCTGACCTGCGTAGAGTGGTATCGGCAACCGATGCATTGAAGATTGCAGCGACGGGTTAAATCAATAGTTGCGTAAAAGGGTCCGGTACAGGCAGCCTCGCCGTTTGTCAGTCCCTTAAGCAGCTTCAGTTTTTGAGATATTGTTGCCATTTTATTTTACCTTCATCCCCTTTAGCTTCGCTCCAATTGTATAAACGCTGCCGCGAATCAGGAAATACGGCAGGTGAATCAGAAAATAATACGGTATAAAAACCAGCAGGTGCCTTATCTTAGCATTGAGCAGCTCAAAAATAAACAGATTACGCAAGAGCAGATACGCCCTGCGCAGGATGAGCCTGTCCATTGTGGAGGCCTTTTTATGCCATACCCTTGCCTGCTTAACCACCACCACGCGAAAACCCGCTTGTTTTGCCCTGACATTAAAATCCGTTTCTTCAAAATACAGCTCATAGATTTTTCTGTACAGCCCGATTCGT
>JBHPGP010000040.1:0-7038 GCA_042570305.1 Candidatus Omnitrophota bacterium | reverse complement strand
TATCCGCAAAGGTCTGCCGGCTAATGGCGCAGAATGTCAGGAGGATTGCTTCATCGCAATTCGGCATAGGTATTACCGGCATTGCCGGGCCTTCGGGAGGTAGTACGGAAAAACCCGTGGGTACGGTATTCATCTGTGTAGCAAAAAAAAATAAAGCGGTCGCCAGAAAATTCCGTTTTTCAGGCAGCCGCCTGGTTGTCAAAAGAAAAACAGCGTTGAAAGCCCTCTCAATGTTGAGAAATCTTCTTTAATAAGGGAGACAAGGAAATTATATTATGAGGACATTTATCGCCATAGTCCTGTCTCAGGAGATTAAAGCCTTCTTAAGCAATATAGAAGAGGAATTAAAACAGGCCCGTGCTGACGTAAAATGGGTAGAACCTGACAACATCCATCTTACCTTGAAGTTCCTGGGGGAGATTAAAGAAGACAGGGCCTTGGAAGTACAATCAGTACTGGCTGAAGTTGCGCAAAGCAACTCTCCTTTCAGCCTTTACTTATCCGCTATCGGTGCCTTCCCCAAGCTAGAATACCCCCGCACAATCTGGATCGGCGTGACCAGTGAGCAGCCGGTTCTGAAAATTGCCGAAGCACTGGAAAAGGGGATGCTTAAAATCGGAATGCCTGCCGAATCACGCAGCTTCAGCGCTCACATTACTCTGGGCAGGGTGCGCTCAGCGCTAAACCGCAAATCCCTGATTGAAAAAATAGAGTCTTTCAATAAAGGCCTGCCTGCCTGCGGACCGGAATTGAAAGTCTCCACTCTGACCTTGTTCAAGAGCACGCTTACCCCTCACGGGCCTGTATACGAGACGCTCTTAAGCTCACCCTTAATAAAGGCCTGACCTTTAATATAAAATAGAACCGGATTAGTTTTATTTAAATTGGCCTGCGGCCATTGAGCGCAGAGGCCAGGGTTGAGGAATCCAGGTATTCCAGGTTAGCCCCTGAAGGGATCCCCATGCCGATGCGGCTTAATTTAATTTTGGCGGGTTTAAGCAACTGAGTCAAATATAAAGCGGTAGCCTCTCCTTCGGCATCCGCATCCATTGCTAAAATTATTTCCTTGACGCCTCCCTGTTTTATACGCGACAATAAACTCTCAATCTCAAGTTGTCTTTCAGACTTATCTTCCAAAGGTGATATTGCCCCTCCCAATACATGATAGAGCCCGTTGAAATTCGCGCTTTTTTCGATTGCCATTACATCCTGTGGGTTTTCCACTACACAAAGCAGAGAACGGTCCCGCTCGGCATTCTGACAGATTGTGCAAACCTCGGTTTCGCTGAAGTTGTGGCATAACCGGCAGAGGCGGATGGACTGCTTTACCTGGTAAATGCTTTGCACGAGCGACTTAACATAGTCCTTGGGCGTATGCAGGATATAACCCACTATTCTCTCGGCACTGCGCCTGCCGATACCGGGTAGCTTCACCAGGTACTGAATCAGCCTTTCTATTGAATCCGGATAAATTGCCATAATCAAAAAATGACTTGGTTAGACCAGGCGGGCATTAAATGTATTTATCACTGAATGGATAAAAGAATCGCCTTTGCTCTTGGGCTGCTGGCTCTTTTCCTGAGCCGAATCAGGCAATGAGAGAATAAATTTCACCCTGAGGTTGCGGTTAAAAAAACTGGATAATGTTTTTTCGATTAACAGCCTGTTTTCCTTGCTCGCAAGAGTATCGCGATGCAAGGAACAACTTTGCGGAAAAGAAATGGTAAGGTTATCGTTTTCTAATTCTTGTGGCACCCCCTCTGATAAAAATGTCGCCACCGACATCTTAACCTTGCCGAGGTTATCTATAATCTTGGGCCAATTCTCTTTCACTAGGTCCGGTAGCCCCTCTTTGCCTTGCGAGTTCATCTTCTGATTCTGCTCTGGCTTTTCTTTGCCCTGCTCGTTAATCTTCAATTTTGGATTATACGCTGCGGGCTGCCTTCTTTCTTCTGCGGGCTTAACCGCTCCGGCCTGTGCGCAAGCATCTTCCCGCCTTGCCGGAATTTCAGCAGCCTTTCTCTTTTTCTGCGTAAGCCTCACCAGGGTTATCTCTAAGGGGATTATCGAAGAATCCATTTTTTTGGACATCTCCTGGGTATTCACCAGGAGATTGAATATATCGAATATCTCCTCTAAACTAAAATGCTCGCTCTGGGCAAGCAATCTTTTGACTACCTCCGCAGGTAAATCAATAAGATAGGAATCCCCATGACTAACCTTGGCCATTGTCAGATTACGGAAATGCTCGATAATATTGCCAAGAATAACGCTGCCTTCTTTGCCCTGCTTAAGCATCTCACTCAGCAAATCCAGGGCTCCCCGCGCATCCTGGGAGATTATCTTATCGGCAATCTCGAAAATAATCTCCTGCTCTAATACTCCGAGCAGCGAAGAAACATCGGAAATAGATATCCTGTCTTTGCTGAACGAGGTCAGCTGGTCTAATATGGATTCGGCGTCACGCAGAGAGCCGTCTGAGGCGCGGGCAATGGTAAAAATCACCTGGTCGTCCAGGTTAATCTTCTCTTTAGCAGTAATCTTTTTTAACTGGGCGATTATGTCCAGGACCGGTATGCGCCTGAAATCCAGGCGCTGGCAACGCGAAAGTATAGTGGCCGGTATGCGGTTGGCCTGGGTAGTAGCAAAGATAAATTTAACAAATTGCGGAGGCTCCTCCAGGGTTTTCAAAAGCGCATTAAACGCCTCATTGGTCAGCATATGTACTTCGTCAATAATATATATCTTAAACCTGCCTTTGGAGGGAAGGAATTTTACGCTTTCCCGTAATGCCCTGATTTCGTCAATCCCGCGGTTGGAAGCACCGTCGATTTCCAGGACATCGAGGCTTCTGCCCTCGGTTATCTCCCTGCAGGCAAAGCATACCTGGCAGGGATTATTGGTAGATCCCTTCTGACAATTCAGGCTTTTTGCCAAAATACGCGCGGTAGAGGTCTTGCCTACTCCCCGCGGACCGGCAAAGAGATAAGCATAAGCTAGCCTGTTTTTAGCAATGGAATTTTTTAGTAGATTAACTGCGTGGCTTTGACCGACAATCTGGTCAAAATTCTGCGGTCGCCATTTTAAGGCGAATATTTGATAAGCCATCCGGAAAATATATTATGAAAAAAGATTAGAATTTATCTTTTATATTCGCTTATCCGATATCAATGAAAATATATTACAGTATAACGCACCCATTGTCAAGGAATTAAGGAGCGATAAACAGGATTATAAATATTCCATGATCTTGTCCATAATTTCGACCGACGCCTCTTTGTCAGGAACGGCGCCGACGCGGACCTGGATGCGGGAAATGGATTCTGACATCTTGTGAACGTCAACCCAGATGCTCTCTCCATTCGTATACCTGCTTTTAAACTGCGCAACGTTTGTCTTCTTGATCTTACTGGTAATATCAAAGCCCAACGCAACTAATGCGGATTCAGAGGCTGAGGCAGCAGCCTCAAAAGAAGCGTCCACATCATTGACTAATTTTCCGGAAATCCAACCCTGAGCTCCCGCACCCCCCGCAACGCCGCCGGCTAATAAAAGCGGAACGCATCCGCATATACTAAGAGCCAGCAGACTTAAGAGAAACACAGAAATCATGTTTTTAAACATGCCGAACCTCCTTTCAGGAACTAGCGCGAGTCCTGTCTTTTTCGTCGTATATTTCACCGAATAACTCTTCCAGCACGTCTTCCATGGTCAGAATTCCCATATTCTGCTTGTGGCTGTTCTGTACGATAAAAAGGTGCTGATGATAAAGCTGGAATTTCTCCAGAAGTTTATCTGCCTTTTCGTTCTCATCCACAAATATGGGCATGGAGATAAAATCCCCTACCTTAGCTTCATAATTATCCCTGGCAATCTCTCTTAACAGGCCCCTCTGCTGGCAGATGCCGATTATGTTTGAAATATCTTTTTTATAAACGGCTATCCTGCTGTAAGGCGAATCAATAATTCTTTCCTTGATTTCCGAAAGCTGCGTATCCGCATCAAGCGCATATATATTTTCTATGGGCTTCATCATCTGGGACGCCTTTAAATCGTTTAGTTTAAATACCCTGTTGCAGAGGGTTTCTTCGTCGGTCTCGACAGTGCCTGCGTCCCTGCCTAACCTTAACATTATCTTTATTTCTTCTTCCGTAACCTTCAGCAATCTGGATGTTTTTTTAAACGGGTTGGTCAGCAGACTCAGGATTACTACAAACGGCCTGAATAACCAGACTAATGCGTATAAAGGCTTGACGCTGGCTAAAGAAACACCGACTTTATAACGTTCGCCTATGGTCTTGGGTATCACTTCCGAGATAACGATAATGGCAAAGGTTATAACCGCAGACGCAATTCCCAGCCATTGGCTGCCGAAGATACGCGTGACCTCCTGTCCGACGAATATCGAGCCGACAATATTAATGGTATTGTTAAGGATGACTATGGTGGCAATGGCCTGATGTATGTTCTCTTTAATAAAAAGCAGGGTCTTGGAGCCTTTTCTTTTTTGTTCGAAGAGAATCCTGGCCTTGACAAAGGGCAGGCTCAATATGGCTGCCTCTGTCATGGAACAAATACCGGAAAGAAAAAGTATGCTGATAATAAGGGTGATCAATCTCGGCATGCATTAATCCTTTCAGTGAAATTCAACTCATTCCCAAGTCTAAAATTCCTTTTCGTATTTTAAGATTACCTTATCTTCGGCAGTCGCCGGACCCTGCTCCTTTTCGGTCTGATTGTCCTGTTTTATTTTCCTCTCAGCACCCAGAGAAACATTACCGGTAACTTTATACTCGCCTGCTATTTTCTGTTCGGTGCTGGCTACCAGCCCTTCTTTGGTCTGGGATTGCTCAACTGCATATTCTGCCTCCATTTTATCAGAGAGTGTCTTTTTGACTCCAATGCCTTTTTTTTGCTCTTCTAAAGTCAGTGAAACTTCGCTTATTCCCAGGCGCTGGGCTAATTTGCTTCCTGAGCCTGAAAAGAGGAAATAGTCAATAAAATCCATTGCCATGTCTGCAGATATAGCACCATTACTTAAGCCCTTTTCCGCCCCTTTCCAGCTTTTTCCGGTTGCCAGCATAGCCAACAGGCGTCCTTGCGGCATGGGGGGCTCTGAGGTAAGCTTTAAAACCGGAGCATCCAAAGTGCCTTGTAAAATTATTTTAATCTTCAGATTTTCCACTATAGAACTGCCTTTAAAATCAAGTTGGGAGTCCTGGAGTTCTCCGGAAAAGACAATCCTGCCTTCTTGTAGTTCTACGGCCGCGGTCTTCGGACCCTGCAATACCCCTCCCCCGAAATCCGCTTCTCCGGATAATCTCGGCCTGCTTTGAAAATCTTTAACTGTTATATCAAATCTGCCCGGGCAATTCATTGCTGAAAAATTTTTGAATAAAAGGTTCTCAATCATAAGCTCGCCTGTAAACTGCGGCTCTGAATAAGCACCTTTAAGATAAATATCCAATTCGGTTATTATGCCGGATAATTCACGCAGAGTTTTTTTCTCCATAAAAATATCTAAAAAATCTCTTACGCTGATGGATTTGGAAAAAAGGTTAATGTTGAAGCTATTATTATGGTAACCTCCGTAGAATAAGATTGGATTTGAACCGGGAAGCAACAGCCTGCCGTTAAACACATCCAAATTTAAACCTGCGGTGCTCAATGAGACAAAAGAAATTTCTATCCTCTGTATCTTCAGGACGCTTGCCTTGGGAAGACCGGTCAAATCTTCTATTGTAATATCCCTTAAGACTGTTTTCTCTGACAGGCTGCCTTCTGTTGTTTTTATTTTGAACTCTCCGGCAATATCCTTGGTTTTTAGGTATGTATTCAGTGCTGTTTTTATAAACAAACTTGAGCCACTAGGAGTAAAAAAAGAATAATAAGCCAGAAGAGAGCTGATAAAGATAATTCCTAGAATGATTAAAAAATAAATCCTTTTACGTTTCATTTCAGATTCTGCTTTCCCAAACCGCTTTATCTCTATAAATTTACCTTGCGTATAGCCGGGTTGCCTGCAAAAGCCTGTGCGCAATTTCAGGGGTAAGCTGTTCCGGAAGAAGCCTCCATTGCCAATTGCCATGAGTGGTAGCCGGCGTATTCATCCGTGCCTCCTGGCCTAGGCCCAGGACATCCTGTATCGGAAAAATAACCGTATCGGCAACGCTCATCATTGCCAGGCGGATCAATGCCCAGGAGATTTCCTCTGCCTGAATCTGGCGCCCTAAATATTCAAACAGATTATTCTTTTCCTGCGAACTTGCCTCTTTTTCAAACCATCCCCTTGCCGTATTGTTATCGTGTGTCCCGGTATATAAGACACATTCTTTAACCAGATTATGCGGTATATAGGGATTGCCGGAGATGCCGTCTCCAAAAGCAAAAAGCAGCACCTTCATACCCGGAAACCCGAAGCGGCGCATAACCTCTTTTACGTCAGGGGTAATAATCCCCAGGTCTTCGGCAATCACCGGCAAATCAGGAAATCTTTTAATCAGCTTATTTAAAAAATCCTTTGCCGGAGCCTGAACCCATTTTCCGTTAACAGCTGTTTGCTCCTCTGCTGGTACCTCCCAGTAACCTACCAGGCCGCGGAAATGGTCAATCCTTAACATATCGGTCAGTTTGAGATTATGCTTTATCCTTTTAAGCCACCAGCCATACCCGTTTTCTTTAAGCACATCCCATCTGTAAAGGGGATTTCCCCAAAGCTGTCCGGTAGAGCTGAAGTAATCCGGAGGAACGCCAGCAACCACATAGGGTTTTTTATGCTTATCCAGTTTGAATATCGCCGGATTTACCCAGACATCTGCGCTATTGTATTGCACATAAATAGGCAAATCTCCCATAATCCTTATGCCTTTGTGATTACAATATTCCTTCAGGGAAAACCACTGCTTAAACAGAATATATTGGATGAACTGCTCCATTTCAATTTGAACGCGCAGTTCATTTTTTAAAGCCTCCAGCGCCTTCGGCTTTCTATCCCTTATCTCTGCCGGCCAGCGGCTCCAAACCTTCTCCGATGAGCGG
>JBHPGP010000039.1:0-7913 GCA_042570305.1 Candidatus Omnitrophota bacterium | reverse complement strand
CGCATCTGGGGGAAATCCTTTAATATAAGCAGCATATCCAGGTAATCCTTGATGCCGTGCAGACGCACCCAGGGCAGCTCTGCCTGTCCGGTAAGCAGGTTCTTGTAATACGGCTGGTGCATGTGATAGACTAGGGCTAAATATAACATGAGTATTTATCTAAAGTTACCCCGCCCCCAGCATCTTATTACTCTGTCTTTATGCTATTTTATATAAGAGGCGGGGTAATTCGCACTCATAAGTTACGTTCACTTTCGTTGCGTAACTTATGTGCTCATTAATAAAAAACCCCCGGAGGATTCCTCCTCCAGGGGCTTTTTACATCAAAGGTAAACTTAGAAGGTTACCTTCATTGATCCTATCAACTCGGTTGCGGTCTTAATCTTTTCGGTGTGAGCGTTATTCTTGAATGCTGCACCTGGGTCAAACATACTCCAGCTAAGACCCAGCTGAACATCCTCGGTATAATCATAGGCTAAACCAAGATCAAGTGCAATTCCCAAATCCTTGCTGCCGGTTGAAGGAAAAGCGATCCTGTTAACGCCGTAGGGAGAAAATATCCCGGGGCCGTCTGGACCTTCAGTTATTCCTTCATTCAGCTTATAGAAACCAAGAATTGCGCTTAAGGTCATGTCTTCTCTTGGCTTCAGGCCTCCTCTTAGGTGCCATGCCGTACAGTTGGTGTTTAAAAACATTGCATTAACAATACTGTTTGGCATCTGGTCTTCGAACATCGGCTCCCAGGTTCTCTGCTTACCGGTCCAGAGAGCATCGTCTCCGGAAAGATAAGTATAGCCAAGGCCAAGGCTTGGGGTATTTTCCATATCGCTGAATACGTAATTAACGTTTGCCTGCATTGCCCAAGCACTCAGGTCTCCACGCTGCGCAAGCGGCATGTAGGGGCTGAGTAGATATGATTTTTGACCAAACTGACGTGCAAGCTCGAAAGTACCGGTAAGATTCTCAAGAATCTCGCCGCCCACTAAAACGCCGAGCGTATGCACGATATCCCTGCCCGGACCGCCAACATTGGCAGCGCCAGCAGGATAACCCCAGTTATAAGGATCATAAATGGTTACTCTATCATCCTTAATAAAGTAATACCCATCAACAAAGGCATTCCTGTCTGTTAAGGCATAATGGGCATTGATACCATAAAGATCCAGGTCTTTTCTTTCTGCCGGTGGATTACCGCCAATCCATGCAAAGTCAAGGGCTGTATCCCACCAGACCACTTCATTTTCACTAATCTTGGCGTAGATTAAATCAATAGTAAGAGGATCATAGTCCAAGATAGCGCGCATGGCGTCAAATGATTTCCTTAAGCTTAGATCCATGGGGACCCCTATTGTGTCAGCATACTGATTTGTATCCGGGTCGCCAATAATCAAGCCATTACCGAATTTGAGTTCCTGACGTCCAACGATTAAGGTCAGGGGTGAATAAAGGAACTCCTTTAAGGTAATGTAAGCAAGGTCAATGTCAACGCTTGGGTCACCCGAGTACTGGGGATAGCCTTCATAGGGACCGTTGTTATAAAGATACTGATCCTCTATCCAATTTTCTCTGCCCCAAGTCCTTTCATTCAAAAGGCGAATGGTTGCAGCAACATCATCCGTTAAATCTGCGTCAACGCGTATGCGGGCTTGTGTGGTAATACCTCTTGATTTATACTTATGCAGATCGCCATCCTCGTAATCTCCGTTAGAGTAGGTTTCTTCATTCACTAAACTAAAGTCGCTTCTGGAGATAGCACGCATAAGTATATCACCGCTTACCTTGATGTTCTGGGTTTCGGCAAAAGCAGTAACGCTTAAACCTAACAAGAACGCCAAAGCAAGAACTACTATTAAGCGTTTACTCATTATATTTCCTCCTTGAAATCATACACTTATATTAAACTAGGTTAATAAATTGCCTAGAAATTTTTCTTTTATATGAATATCACCGGACTTTTTGAATAACTTCAGGCGATTTTAAAACTCCCTCCTTTCCTGCCTGAGATTAAAGTTATCTCCGGTGGTATATCCAAGGAATGCAATATATTGTCTTTTTTAACATATATATCAATATTTGTCAAGTAAAATTTTTCTATTTTCCCGGCCCTGAAGGGGTAATCCCTATTGCCTCCTCAGCTGCCATTTCCCTGTTTTGAACGGACATTGGAGATTTTGGCGCTAAGGATATGGAAATCCACACCCTGCCTCTCCTGGGCGTGATTGTAATCAGGCAGATTTCGTTCTCACGCTCAAAATTAAGCATTTGCTCTCCATATTCCAGTATATTTAACAAAACCCAGTTATGCACAGGCATCTGGTTCTTGTAAAAACTGACTACATTCTCCGCATCTGCCACCCCGGTATACCTTAATATGCCAGCGCGCATACCCGCGTTTTGCGAAATAAATGATTTATCCTCTAATATCGTAAACCCTGCAGGAACAGGCACATCATTAACCCCAAGGCTTGCTGAGGGTTGAAGATCTTCTACTGCAGATTGCCCTGTTGGCATTGTAACGCAACCGGAAAGGATAAAGGCTAGAACAAGCGAACTCAAGAATAGCGCTAATGACCTCATTTTGCCACCTCCCTGCTAAACTGAATTTAAAGTGCCCCAAGGAGGACTCGAACCTCCGACACCAGGTTTAGGAAACCTGTGCTCTATCCACCTGAGCTACTGGGGCATATAACTTAATCTTATCTGAACTGCAGCTGAGTGCCTGGCAGCAATTCACGGTTGCGCACGGCCCATTAATACTGCCAAATTGACGACTCTCTAAAAGCTCAAGCAGCTGCTTTCTCTTATTGCTCAAGAAAACCTCGTGTATTGACCGCTCAATCACATTGCCAAGTGCCAGTTCATTGTTCGCATCCCAGCAGCAGGCATACCAGGTTCCGTCCGGAGCAATGAATGCCTGCCTTCTGATGCTATCCAGGAGCGGGCAGGCGTACCGCGAGTAATCAATAGAGTCCGGGTTAATCTGTTTCCTTTCTGCCCATCCGCGCACCGGGGTTCTTAAAATATGGTCTTTGGGATGGTCTAGCATCGGCATAAATTCATTTTTAATCAATTCGAAGTCATCGGTAATTTCACTTAAGTCAACGCCCGGGGTCTTCAGCGGCGTAATCCCCAATCCCTCGCGGATAGATGAAATATAATCGTAGAAGGTTAAGGCAGATATCATCAGCGGTATATCGCGCCATAACCTACGGCGCAATTTGATAAAGTAAAGCAGGTTCTCTTTAACCTGGGCGTAATCAGTCCTTTTGACTTTATGATAATTTTGCGCATTGGCGCCGTCCATATTACAGCCGATATTATCAATCAACCCTTCGCCAAGCACGATGTCGATTTTATCTTTCGTAAATGAGCGGAAGTTGGTAAAGCATACCACCTTAATCTGAGGAACCCTTTTCTTTATCAGCCGCAGGATTCTGATAATCTCTTTATTCAGGAAGCCGTCTCCGTTTGCCGATACCGAAATAGTCTGCAGGTTATGGAATCTGGAAAAACTAACGGAAGAGATTTCATCAACTATTTTTTCCGCATACTCATACGGCATAAACTTGGTTTTTATCCTTTGCCCGCGGTCTTCAGGACAAAAGATACAATCTGCGCTGCAAAGGCTTGACAAAGACAGGCTCAGGGCATTGAGGCCCTCCTGCTGCGCAAACCTGCCTAAGCCCTTTCTAAAGCGCTGCCTCAGGTAAAGCGGGCGTGACCATTTCTTTAGCTTATTCAGGAAGCGTATCGTATCCCAACCCAGGTAATTTCTCTTTGATAAATTCTTTCTCAATGAAGCTCCTTAGAATAACGGCTTTCCGTCGAAATCGCACCTCTTTAATCTTTCATCGTCATAACCGGCTATCTTCAAAATGGTAGGGGCAATGTCATAAAGCGAGGGCGTTTCTTTTGTGATCCGTTTATTTGAAAAAATGACCCCCGGAATAAGATTAGGGTCAAACAGATGCGAACCGCTCCATTTCTTCAGGTTATCCTCTATCAACCCTGCGGGCACGCCGCCGATTGCCGTCTGCCAGGAAGCACGGTATCCAATATTAAAGCCGATGTAAAGGTCAGGTGTCTGATCCGCGTAATCTCCCCAGAAAATCTCCTCCCGTTTATAAACCTTATTCACTACTGGCTGATTATATTTTTCATCAATCCAATTTTCTAACCTTTCGGATATTTCTTCTTTGAGCAGCTCTGTTTCTCTTCCTGGCTTAACAATGCCTTGCCCTTCCCTGCCCTGTTGATTCACATAAACAGCGCCAAAGCCAATAGCATAGGCCCGGGTTTGTGACCAATCAATATCCGCCAACAACTCTGAGCCTGATTCGGCAGACTGGTTCTTGAGCCTGAGATAACCATTTTCCCTGAGCCAACTATTCACATGCGCTGCCCTTCTAAAGGTATCGAAACCATGGTCTGATAAAACAATAAGCGTATCCTGCCCATTCATCCTTGTTAAAACGCTTCCCAGGATGCCATCCATCTTCTTATACCAGCCCTCTATCATCTGCTTATATTCCTGCACAGCGTCGTCTTCATACAGGGGGTGCTGCGGGTCAATATAGCGCCAGAACATATGCTGGATAATATCCGGTGATTCAAAATAGCAGAATAAAACGCCGTTTTGAAAACGGTTAAGCTCAAAATCAAGCATGGCTGTTTTTTCTTTTAAAACCTGGTTAACCTCACTTAAAAACGCCTCCTCTGTAATCCGCTTTTCATTAACTGCCCAGGTTTGCATAGGCATGCCCTGAGTATAGTAAAGCCCAAGGGCATCAGCCAAATCCTTACTGTAACTTTCAGGATATGATATTTGAAAGAAGGGTTCCCTGGGATCAAAATTAATCGGGCTGATATAAAGCTTAAACTCAGGCTCAGTTTCTATAAGATAGAATTTGAATATTCCTTTTGCCTTTTTAAAGAAGTCGAGATTGAAGGTTACTTCCTGCCAGGGGCTCCATTGCCCGGCTGCAAGCTCGATTTTATGCTTCTGATACTCTATAGCCACGCTGGCCTTACCCTCTCTTAAGGCAACCTTAAACGGTACTGTTACGTTTGCGGTTTTTCCCGGCTTAGCAACCCTCGGACCAATAAGCTCCATGGTCATTTCAGGAGCCCTCCTGACCTGAAATACCTTGCCGCCGATATCCTTATCGCGGTCAATGGCCTCAGAGGTATAAAAGGTAAAGGTCCCCTCTGTCCCCAGGATGTCAGGAACGCCCATACCCGAAAGCATCCTGCCGTATATCTTATCCGGAGGATAGGTAACCGGGCAAGCTAGAATGATATTAGGAATCTGCTCCTCGGACGCATACTGCCAGAAGCATTTGCTTTTTATTACCCTTTTGGGTTTGCCCTTTTCCATTCCGGAAAGAGATAAATCAAGCCCATAAGTCTTGGGGTCCCTTACTATAAAATCAAAGACGCCGTTTTTACCGGGATTCTGTCCGGTTGCAAACCCTGACCATGCAACCGGGGATTGAGAAGGGTTAGTAGTCTGAATCTTGCGGTAAGACCCCTGTTCTTTCAAGGCAGAGAAATTGGGGAGTTTGCCTGCACTGATCATTGGCTCAATAATCTCCGGGCTAAGGCCGTCAAAACCCAAAATAATAACCCTGTTTTCAAATTTAGATTCTTTTCTCTGCATAATCATTAAACCTATTATACCTAATCCTATGATAATTAACAGAAAAACCAGGAGTGTTCTTTTATGCCTTTTTATAAACCTGAATATTGCTTTAAAGAAGATTGCGAACGTTCCCAGGAAACCGATCAGTAATGCAATTAACCATCCACCTAAGGTAGCAACCGTAAACCCCGTTCCTGGATCTATATATCTTAAAACAACAGCGTCATTCATTGCCCTATTGTTTACGGATTCCGCTTATTAAAAAATTATGGGGTTTTATCGGTGGACCAACTCCGGAAAGTCTTTTAATTCGAATTTAAAGCTCTCGAATTGCCCTCCCCGCTGCAGGCTTTCTATCTTTACCCAAAGCTGATAGCGTTTTTTCTTAACTATCTTATCGGTGGGTATTTTAAACCTGATTAATTCCTTTGTCAGCGCACCTTCCTTGAGCTTCTTCTTTTTTTCCCTTTTTTTCAGCCTGATGATTCCGCCTTCTATGTCTTTGGTCTTGTAAAAAGCCTCCTGGTCTTCAGCCTTAGGATAAAGCGTTTGCCGCTCCTGTGGGCTAAGCCTGCCCAATTTAGAACCCACTACAAGCACCTTATGAATCAGCGGCTTTGCAGTATACATTTTTGCTATTGCCGTAACCTCCAGGATATCATCGATCAGGTATACCTCAACCGCCACTGCGCATTTTGTACGCTCCTTTGCCTCCTCTATCACTAAGATGCGCTCTGTGGCTTCTTCGCCCGCTACCCCTGCTGCTGCCTTGAATTGTACTGTTTCGCCCTGCCCTTCCTCTGCCATTTCACTATCTGCTTTTAAAGCAGCATTACCTGCCTCTTCTATTACCTCCTGGC
The DNA here is from genome assembly GCA_042570305.1 of Candidatus Omnitrophota bacterium. Classification (GTDB taxonomy): domain Bacteria; phylum Omnitrophota; class Gorgyraeia; order Gygaellales; family JAHJCI01; genus JASFIK01. Next base: position 1,412 of record JBHPGP010000039.1, on the reverse strand, counting down.
CTTGCTCATGCATCACTCCCTGGCTTTGCTCCTGCATTACCTCCCTACCCTGCTCCTTGAGAACATCTTCATTCTGCCCGAAAGCAGGGAGAGAAAGCAAAACAGCCGCAATTATTGCTACGACAAAAATCCTTAACATTCCAGCACCTCCTGTCTATAAACTACGGGTAAATGATACTACTGAGGATAAGGACAGTCAACTATAAAATTCTATTGCCCTGGCTACTCCTCTTGCCTGTAAGGCTTAAGCGCCTCCAGGAGCCCGGGATTATGAAAGCCTAAATCCTCTGCCTTGTCAGAATATTCGATAGCCGCTCTATATTGTTCCCGATGAAGGTAAATGATGGATAGGTTATTATATGCATCCGGATTACCGGGTTCAATCTCAATTGCCCTCTTATATGCAGCCTCTGCCTGTTCGTAATCTCCCATGGCTTCATGCACAAGGCCAAAGTTGTTATGCGCCTGCGCATAAAGCGGGTTTATCTTGAGTGCCGCTTGATACATGGCGACAGCCTGCTGGTTTTTACCAAGATTATAATATATTACGCCAAGGTTATTATAGGCGCCGGTAAGCTCCGGATTTATCTCCAGGGCTTTTTTATATGAGGCAACTGCCTGCTCAATTCTGCCGAGAGCCTCAAGGACAAGTCCCAGGTTGTTATATATCCGGGAACTGTCCGGCTCTATTTCTATGGCCTTCTCGTATGCAGCCACTGCCTGTTCCGGCTTATTCAAAGCGCTGTATAGAAGTCCGAGATTATTATATGCCTCTGCAAAGTCCGGCTCTATTTCTATGGCTTTCTCGTATGAAGCCATTGCCTCTTCGTGCCTGTCCAGGAAATCGTATATTACGCCGAGTTTATTGTATCCCTCTGCAAAGCGCGGATTGCCTTCTACGGCATTCTCGTATAAAACCATTGCTTTAGTATATGAGGCAACTGCCTCTTCGGTTTTATTTATATCCCTGTATTCCCTGCCGAGGTTATTATGCATCAGCGCGCTTTCGGGAGCATATTCCAGGGTTCTTTTATAAAAGGCAATGGGCTCTCTCCAATACTCATTCTGCCTGGTTGTCAAATAGGCATAAAAGCACAAAAGGCTGAGGATAAGGATTACGCCGACGGCCCTGATCTTTCTTATTTCGCATAAACGCATAAGGCCGTATGCAAGGAGAAGAAAAAAACCTATTGAAGGCAAATACAAAAAATGCTCTGCCATAAAAGTAAATAAAGGATAGATATTGGAGACCGGTAAAAGCGCGAAGAAAAACCAGAACACGGATAAAAAGATCAATTTATTGGTTTTCCTTAACCTTATTGCAGACAGTAACAGCAGGATTGAAATGAAAATACCCAAGATTGCCTGAGGATCTGTAAAATTAAACAGCCTGCGTCCGTAATCCATATGCA
>JBHPGP010000038.1:0-8720 GCA_042570305.1 Candidatus Omnitrophota bacterium | reverse complement strand
CTCACGCCTTTCGATGCCGTCCAAGAGTAAATTAAGGCCTAGGTTATCCGAGGATATGTGTCCGGCGATTACCACATTCAGCCCCGCCTGCCTTGCCTTGCTTAAATGCTGCTCGCTCAGATGCATTGAGACAAGCGTCTTTACTCCGGTTTTAGCAAGTTTATCAAATACCTGTTGTGGACCTTCCGTGCCTCCGGTCATCTCTACAAAAATTTTACCCGCATAACCATCAGGGCTGCCTGAAATAATCTGCGGTCCGGTACGGCTTTTCTTTGCCTCACGGTACTCCGGCACAACCTCAAGTATCTTGAGTATATCCCGCAATCTCGCAGGCTTGCTCTTTTCTAATAATTTCCTGATAAAGTAATAAACGTGGTTGTCCGCAACCGTATGCATGCACATAAAGGGAACATTCAACAGGCGTGCCGCGTCAATGCTGCGCATATGGTTGACCGGCAGGAGTTTTCTTTTTACCTCGGCGCATCTTTCGTCAAGTAATTTCTGCGCTACTTGCGGATCAACCCCCAGGGCCTTGAGCATATCGGCCTGCACCTGCATCACATCATAAAGCGTTGCCAGCGCCCTGCCTTCAGGATGATGCGAAATCACTAAATCCAGACCCATGACACTGCGCAACCTATCGGCGAGCAGAAGCTCTCCTATCTCGATATCTATACCCACTAGAACCCTTTTGACATTGATACCCGGGCTTCCGAAAAGTATAGACGTATCCGCGTATTGCCAGGAGCGGTTTCCGCGCGGGTCATAAAGGCGCCCTAATTTTATTGCCTGATTATAAAGATAGGATAATTTCATTTTGATTCCTGCTTATCCGCAAAACGGGAAACAAGGTTATCCTGCAATACCCTGTAAAAGTCGGGCGCAAGATTAACGATCGTCGGACCGCTTAAAGAGCTAGAGAGGCTGTTTTCTAAATAGCCTATCTTGATTACGGTAATGGCAAAAAAAATCAGGCTGGACAATAAACAAAATCTTACCATGCCTAATATAAGCGCCCCCCAGCGGTTTAATAACGACGCAGCCTCCATCCTTATTAACATCGCAAAAGACATGCGTATTAACACGAAAACCAAATAGCCGGAGAATGCCAAAGCAAAGAAAATCAGGAAAACCAGTATATTGACTACGCCTTCGCTCTTAAGGGAAAGGAAATGGTTAAACAAAAAGCTTACCTTGATATAATAGTGGCAGGCAAGGTAGCTTGCAAAAACAGTCCCCAAAAGCTTAAAAAACTCGTTAGGGAATCCTGTTTTTACGGAGATGTAACATATTCTAATTAAAAGAATTAAGGCAAAAACGTCCAGCCAGTTTATCAACTTCAGGTAACTCAAGGCCTTCCCTTTTCTTTAAAATATAGCGTTAAATTTTTGTAAGTATAACATATTTTTAGGGATATGTCAAGGAAAGCGCTTTCTTTTAATAAGTGGTGTAAGGGTCAAATTAAGGCATAGGACTCAGCTTCGCTTTCGCTCGCTAAGTTCTGTCCTCATTAGATTTGTTCCAAAATTTGCTTAATTCCTGGTTTATTGCCGCCTGTTGTTGATAGGTTAGCTCTGCCTTGTAGAGCTCCTGATTCCTCTTGCCCCTGTGCGCTGGCTGCTGCCTGCAGCAGCGTGTTTTCCGGGCCTTAGCGAGAAATTCACTCACCGGTAATACCCTGGCGCCGAGAGACGAACTAAAATATGCTACCGCCTTATCATCGGTAACCACAACTGCCTGTTTCGGGTTTTTGCATTCGGCTACCATCCGCTTAATTTCCTCATCGGCAGGCTCATTACGGCTGAAGATTATCCTAATCCCGGACTGGCGCTTATCCTGATACGGGCCTATGCCCTCTTTACCGTCAAAAAAGACTGTCACTAGATTATTTTTGCTGCCGGCCAGACGCCTATCCTGAATCAGCCTGACCAACGATGCCCGTGCATCGCTCAAAATGCTTATCCCGCTCAGGGACTCAGCCTGTTTTATCACATTGTAGCCGTCGATAAGGAAATGTAAGGACATAGATTAACCCCCCGCATAGCCCCAGCAAGAATATTATTGCAAAATTCAACAGGGAAACTGTCAACGCAAGCTCTGCGGATATTCCTGCCTTTGCAAAAAAATACATACTGCCTGCTTCTCTTAAGCCCAGCCCGCCAACGGAAAAGGGAAGCGCGGAAATCGCCGTAATTATGGGTACAAAAACAAAAAAATAAAGCGGGCTTACCCGCACACCCAGCGCAAGGCAAAGCAGATAAGCCTGTAACGGCAAAACCAGCTGGATAAGTAAAGAATAAGAAATGCTCTTTAGAATCGTCGCCTTCTGGCTGCGAAAATTATATATCTCTGTGTGCAGTTTACTCAAGGTTTTTCCGGGCTTGCCAAAAAAATCTAACAACCTGCCAATCCTGGAAAAGAATAATTTACTGAACAGTACTGCTAAGATTCCGCAAAGCAAAAGCAACAAAGCCCCTATGCCGAAAAACACACTGGGGTCAGCAATGATTCCGCCTCCCGCCGAAAACGCCAATAGGCATACCAAGACAAGCCCAAAATATCCGCTGATCCGGTCGAGAATCAAGCTGGCTGCCACGCTCCTGGGCTTGCGCGTACGCAAGCCCAGGTCAATACCGCGCACCAGGTCTCCTCCCACTGTGGAAGGAAAAAAAAGATTGGAAAAAATACCGATACAGAATGACCGGAATATTATAAAAAGCGGCACATTTAGCCCCATTCCGGAAATCAGGGTTTTCCAACGTAAATAACCTATAAAATAAACCAGGAAAAAAAGCAGGAAGACCAGGAGGAGAATTGCCTTATCAATACCTGCGGCGGCTTGACTAATCTTGGTTTTATCTACCCTGTTGAACAAAAAGAGCAGGATTCCTGCGCTGATACAGATTCTTACCAAAAGAGAGGTTACCCTGCGCATTTTATCTTGTGATAAACCTGTTCTGCCCGATAAGACGTACGGGCCAGAGGGGCAGCCTGGATTGCAGCGAATCCCAATCTGCTGGCCTCTTGTTTATACCTCTGAAATTGCTCGATAGAAATAAACTCCCTGACGGCATAGTGTCTTTGCGTGGGAGCAAGGTATTGACCTAAGACCAGAATATCGCAACCGCAAATGCGTAAATCAAGCATGGCCCGGACCACCTCTTCCTCTGTTTCTCCTAACCCAAGGAGCAAAGAAGATTTGGTAACCAAACCAGGCATCAGACTCTTGGCCAGAGCAATGACCTTCAGGGAACGCCGGTAAGCGGCTTCAGGGCGTATCTTGGGATACAGCCTTTCTACGGTTTCCAGGTTATGCCCGAGGACATCCGGCCTTGCCTTTACCACTTGATTAAGAGACTCTCCCAGAAAATCAGGAATCAGAACTTCGATTTCTATGCTGGCTTTATAATCGCGGATAATTTTGATTGTGCGTACAAATTCCCCTGCGCCTTTATCATCCAGGTCATCGCGGCAAACCGAAGTGATAACCACAAAATTAAGCCCCAGCTCCTTGATTATCCGCAGGATGCGCTGGGGCTCTTGCCTGTCCGCCGGTGGCCTGTTTCTGCCGAGCCTTTCTACCGCACAGAACGCACAGCTACGCGTACAGCGGCTGCCCAGAAGCATAAAGGCAAGGCATTTTTGATTAAAACAACCGGCCCAATTAGGACACCTTGACTCAAGGCAAACCGTGTTTACCCTTTGCCTTCTTAGAAACCTTAATGCCGCAATGGACCGCGAGTCTGGTATATCCTGTAGAAACCACTCAGGCAGCCGGTTTTTTCTTGAGGCGATTTTCTTCATCAACAAAGACAACCTTTGGCTTTAACTTGCGGGCATCGGGCTCCTGGAGAATGCCATAACACAGGATGATTATTTCATCTCCTATATATCCGCTGCGCGCGGCTGCGCCGTTAAGGCAGATTGCGCCGGAATTATCCTTGCCGCTGATTGCATATGTTTCAATGCGCGTGCCCGTATTTAAATTTAAAACCTCTACCTTCTCTCCCTCAAGAATATCCGCAGCCTGCATCAGCCTGCTGTCGATTGTAATGCTGCCAGGATAATTAAGCTGAGTCTCTGTAATCCTCGCCCGGTGAATCTTCGATTTTAGCATTATGCGTAACATCTCTCTTCCCCCTATATATAAATGCTACATATACCTGCCTCTTTTTAAAATCAGGCCATAACTCTTGCGGGCAATCATCAGCTCTTCGTTTGTGGGAATAACTAAAACCCGCGGCCTCATTCTCAGGTTCCTGAAGAGCCCCGAGCAGATTCTTCTGCGGATACCGGGCTGATGCTCTCCTATGCCTGCGGTAAACACGAGCGCATCACAGCCGCCCAGGACAGCCAGATAAGCCCCGATATATTTCCTCGCGCGATAGACAAAGATATCAATGGCAAGTTTAGCCCGCCGGTTTCCCTTTCCCGCTGCCGCGATTAACCGGCGCATATCATTGCTGATTCCGGAAATCCCCCTCAGCCCGCTTTCTCTATTAAGGATTCTCTCTATTCTCTTAACCCCCCAGCCCTTTTCGGCTTGCAGATAGGTTATTAGCGCAGGGTCAATATCCCCACAGCGCGTGCCCATGACCAGGCCTTCCAAAGGAGTAAAGCCCATGCTCGTATCCACTGCCCTGCCTGCGTTTATCGCGCTGATACTGCAGCCGTTACCCAAATGACAGGTGATTAATCTTAGTTTTCCCAGAGGCTGCTTTAATATTTTGCCCGCTTCGCTGGCCACGTATTCGTGGCTGGTGCCGTGAAAACCGTATCTCCTTATGCCAAACTTCCGGTAAAATTCAAAAGGCAGGCCATAAATATAGGCATAATCAGGCAGGTGCGAGAAAAAGGCCGTATCAAAAACCGCTACCTGGGGAATCCCCTTACCCAGCAACCGCAGGCATGCGCTTATCCCCTCGAGGTTAGGAGGATTATGCAGGGGGGCTAATTTAAAGTTTGCCCGGATTTTGGATATAACCTCTTTATCGATTATAACGGGCTTGCGAAACTCCTCTGCACCGTGAACCAAGCGATGGCCTACGCAATCTACCTGCCCTATGTTGCCCAATATCGTCTTTAATCCGGAATAGTGACTTCCTACCCTGGCGCCCTTTTCTCCTATGTGCTCAATAGCGCCCTTGCTTAAAGTGCTTTCTTGCGGCATGGCAAAAAGCCTGTATTTAATGGAAGAACTCCCGCAATTGATTACCAGGATATTCATGATTGCGCCCTGACTGCGGTTACTGCAACGCAATCTACGATATCGTCAACTGAACAGCCCCTTGATAAATCGCTGCATGGCTTGGTTAACCCTAAGATTATCGGCCCGACTGCCCGGGCATTGGCCAGCCTCTGCACCAGTTTATAACCGATATTGCCTGCGTCTAAACTTGGGAAAATAAGTACGTTTGCTTTGCCTGCCAGTATAGAATCGGCATGCTTTGTCTTGGCAATCTCTGGAATGATTGCCGCATCAGCCTGCAGCTCGCCGTCGACCAAAATCCCGGGGGCTTGACTGCGCACGATTTCTACTGCCTTGGCAACCTTGCCGACCATCTCACCCGAAGCCGAGCCTTTAGTGGAGTAACTCAAAAGCGCAACGCGCGGCTCTGCCTGTAAAACATCCCTGGCCACTTCAGCCGCTGATATGGCAATGCTGGCCAGCTGCTCGCTGTCCGGAAAAGGGACAATACCGCAATCAGCAAACACAAATACGCCCTTATCTCCCAGGGTTTTATCAGCGAATGCCATAATAAAACAGCTGCAGGCAACCTTCATGCGCTGCTCTACCCCCAGGCAGTAGATTGCGGCCCTGGCCACATCCGGGGTAGTATAATCTGCCCCGGCCACAAACCCGTCTGCGGCATTATTGCGCACCATCATCGCCGCATGGTAAAGTGGCTGGGCAACCACCTGCCTGGCCTCATCCTCGCTAATCCCTTTATGCTTGCGCAGGCCGAAAAACTCCCGGGCATATTCTTCTTTTATCCGACTGCCTATCTTATCCGGAGTCAAAAGCAGGATATCGGCAATGCCCTGTTCCTGAATTACCTTGGCTGCTTCCTGTATGCGCGAATCTTTAAATTCAGGCAGGACGATTTTCTTGAGTTTGGATTTTGCTTTTTCTCTGATTCTATATATCACGCCCCTCATCGTGTCAATAAAATATCACAAATCCCCTCAGCTTGCAAGAAAAATAAAGAATGCTCTCGGAGACGTGACTGCAGGATAGAAAAAAATATTGACAAATCAAAATAAAGGAGTAATTTAGTAATTGATGGAACTCCATAAAAATAAATTGCATAAAAATCCTCAAGCCTTAACCAGAATCATTGATTCTAACGCAGTAGTCATTTTTCTCAGCGACGAATCCGATAGCAGTCTAAAAAGAGACGTCTATATTTTTAACGCTACCGGAAGCAGAATTTGGGATTTAATTAATGGTAAAAATAACATTGCTGAAATAACCAGAAAACTTTATCCTGAATATAATTTAACTTTACAAAAGCTGAAGCAGCAGATTAATAAATTTGTCAGTAAATTGAACGAAAACCGGCTTATAGATAACGCTACAGGAGAATAACAATAAAATGAAGAAAAAGAGAAAGAAAGAGAAAAGAGAAAAAAAAACCTGGAAAAACCCGGATTTTGAGATTCATTCACTCTTAGATAAAGAGTGCTATATTACCGGGGTAGCCTGCGATGTCTGCTGCGATGTATGCGCCCCCTGCGATCCAGCGGGATCATAAAATATCATTTTCTCTCCTCCCATATTTACCTAAAAAATAAACCATAACTAAACGTGAATTCTCTTCCTTCAAAAAAAAATAAATTGAAGATAATCCTGACCCAGTTGCCTTTCCGGTTTTATAATCTTGGGCTTACCAAACAAATAAGCAACATTCCGTTAGCGGCCGGCTTCTTAAAAGCCATGGCTTCTAAAGAGGGCCTGAATCGGAATGCAGATATTGAGATCTTGGACCCCCTTGTTTCCGACGTCGCATCCGATTGCATGTTAATCCAGAAGCTAATCAACAAGAACCCGGATGTTATTGGCTTTTCTCTTTATTTATGGAATGTGGCGCGGAGTCTATATGTTATTAAAGAAGTAAAAAAAATCTTGCCTAAGACTATTATTGTAGTAGGCGGTCCAGAAATAACTAAAGAATTTAATTATATTTCAGATCAAGGAGTAGACTTCTCTGTTACAGGAGAAGGAGAAATTCCTTTCGTTCAATTAGTAAATCATTTTTTGTATGAGAATCCTCCTCTGGAGTCAATAAGTAATTTGATATTCAGAAAGGCAGATCAGATAATTTACAATCCACATAAAAACATCATTGATGATATTAATAATATCCCCTCGCCATACCTTTCCGGATGCCTTGATCCTAAGCCATATAAAAGATATTGGCTGGAAACAATGAGGTGGTGTGCCTACCGTTGTAAATACTGCCTTTATTGCCACCGTTCGCAAATCAAAAACCCCTTTTATTCACTGAAAAGGATCGAGGAAGAACTAAATTATGCCAAAAACTCAGGCTTAAAATATATCGATATACATGATTCAGCATTTAATCTGAATCCTAAATTTAGAGAGATTTGCTATATTATCCAGAAAGTAAATAAAAACAATTCCATTCATCTGAATGCCCTTCTGCAGGCAGAACTTTTAAATGAAGAAGACGTCGATTTGCTGGTAAAATCAAATATTTCATATGCAGAAATCGGCCTACAAAGCGTGAATCCCGAGACACTGCGTAAGATCGGCAGAAATACTGATTTAGACCGGTGGTTAAAAGGAATATCTCTTTTAAAGAAAAAAGGGATGGGCATAATGATCGATGTTATGATAGGCCTGCCCGGAGACAATCTCAAGTCAATCTTAAAAACAATCGAGTTTCTCAAAAAGAATAAGCTTGATTACTGCTCTACCTCCGCAAGCTTATCGGTCGGGCCTGCTACAGCTATATACAAAGAAGCCAAAGAATTAGGAATTGTTAGGTTTCAGTCACAAGCGCCTCATTTTATATTAGAAACTGACCAAATGTCCTTCTCGGATATCAGGAAAGCCAGGAATCTCACTACCATACATTTAAAACGCAAATTGCCCAAAAATAGCATATTCTCTCCTTATCTAGATAAACTGCCCTCTCTGCACACTTATTGCCGGGCAGGATATGCCTATAAATTAGGAGAAGGGTTTGGCAAAAAAACTAATCTAGAACATCCGCGGAATGTCCCAATAACAAAAATCATAATTGACTTAGACTCCAACAGCCAAGATTCAGGCTACTGGAAAAAACTGGGCAAAAGGCTGTCAAATCGAATAGCCAATAATCTGATCATCTGGTTTAGATTACCTGATTCATCAAATGGATATCAAAAAAGCATTGCAGAACTTTTAACTTACCTGTCTAAACCTAATCCCTATAATATTTGGAATATCGTTTTGGAAGGCTGCGCACCACTCTCTCCAGAGGAAGAAAAGTATATTAAGCAGAGCATTTTTTATTATCCTAATAATTTGGACTACCGAGAGGTCTATATTAAAAGAAGGATAGGCAAAGAAGAATTTTATCGTTTCTCAACCAAGTTTTTTTATATACTGCCGCCTTTGGGTAATATTGATTCTAATGAAAAGGAACCGAAAATAGAAGAAAACAGAAAAATATTCCGCAGCCTGTTTATTAATGCTTCTGCAGATTTATTAG
>JBHPGP010000037.1:0-8834 GCA_042570305.1 Candidatus Omnitrophota bacterium | reverse complement strand
CAGCGAGAAAATTGCCTTTATTCGGATAAAAGAAACCGTAAATGAACGGGTATCTCTGGGAATTCGGCTTGTCTGTATAGTAGCCGATCATTTCCAGAATCAGCGCGGCTTTGATATCCTCTCCTTCGGCTTTGGCTTTTTTCAGGTAAACCATGCTGCCCATTTCATCGGTAGTAAAAAACGGCGACTCTTCGTTAACAAAGGCAATGAATCTTACGCTGCGTGCGGTTTGCTGATCGGATAAGCATCTGGCCAATTCCAGCAGCCCGGCGACTGCAGAGGCATTGTCATCGGCGCCGGGATTAAAACAGGTATCGTAATGGGCTCCTACAATAATTATTTCTTTTGGGTTTTTTGTGCCGCGCCTGGTGGCGATTATATTTTTAACCTCTTTATCAGAAACAGTATAATTCTGGAATTCTACGCTATAGCCGAAGGAGCGCAATGCCTGGGTGATGTATCTTGCCGCTTCATTCAATTTTTCATAGTTAAACACGCTGCGGTCGCCGATTTCATCGGAGAGTTTACGCACATGGAATTCCAATGAATTGGCTAAGCGGCTATCTTCTTTTTCTGGCGGCGAGAAGGATTTAGCAAAAAAATTCCAGCCAAAGGTAGAGCTCTTTAAAACAATGAATGTTACCAGCGCAATAATGATTAAACGCAGCGGATTTACCATCTCGCATCCTCAGTTCGTTTTATTATCGGTATCCCTGGATATCTACGTTTGTCAGCCCGGCCTGCCTTGTCCATTCTATGGCTTCCTGGTATTCCTGGCGGGTGATTCTCCTGGAGATTTCCGGAAACTCGCTTGCCCGATACACGGGAGTATATTGGGCCATAAGATTAAGATAAGTATCCTTGGGAAGATTTTCTCCTATCCATTGGATTACCTCTTTTGTGCCGCTTATCCTATTAGGCATAACCAGGTGGCGTATCATCAGGCCCCTGTGCATCAGGCCGTCTTCGGCAGGTCTTGCCACTCCTACCTGCTTGTGCATCTCAAGCAGTGCCTGCCTGGTGATTTCAGGATATTCCCTGGCTCCCGACGAGTATTTTTCCGCCATTTCCCCTTGCGAATATTTAAAATCAGGCAAATAGATGTCAACTATGCCGTCAAGCAGCTTTAATATCTCTGTGCGTTCCCATCCGCAGGTATTGTAAACTATCGGAAGCCTTAAGCCTTTGGATGCGGCAATATCAAGGGCAAGGACGATATGGGGCGAGTAATGGGTGGGCGTAACCAGGTTGATATTGTGGCAGCCCATTTTTTGCAGGGCGAGCATCATTTCTGCCAAATCCTCTATGCTCTTGTACCTGCCTTCTCCCATCCAGCTGATGTCCCAGTTTATGCAAAACACGCATCTTAGCCCGCAGTTAGCGAGGAAAATTGTTCCTGAACCGCCGGTGCCGACCAGGGACCTTTCCTCTCCAAAGTGCGGGTGGTATGAAGAAACTACTAATTGAGAATCCGCCTGGCAAAATCCCTTTTCTCCCTTGAGCCGGTTAACGCCGCACTCTCTTGGGCAGAGCCGGCAACTCTGCATAATATCCCAGAGCCTTTTGCCTACACTTTTTAATTCTCCGCTTTTGTGCATCTTCAGATACGCGGGTTCAAAATCCGGATTGATCTTTTTCATATTCATCAGCAAGGCGCCGCGGGCTGCGTAAAATAAGAGTAAACCAAGACATACTCCCAAGATCAGCAGAAGCTGCCTCTTTGCCTGTTTATTCATCAAGATATTATATCACAGATTTAGTTATATGAGGGTGAGAAAATAGGATTTAGTCCTTGCTATGCATGATATAGCGCTTGTCAAAAGGGTCAGTAGGGCGGGCTTGCGCGTCTTTGTTTTCTTCCTGCAGCGTATCCGGCTTGTCCTCTTTTGTTTCTTGCTCAACCTGGTTTAAAGAGGCATATTTGACGATAGAGTAAATATCCTTTGGGGGGATTTTAAGGAATTTAACGCCGATCATGAAGAGGTTGCTGTCCAGGCGCCTTGAGCTCCTTACTTCTGCTACGGCTGTTACGGGCAGGGGATCTGCTTTGCCCTCTTCCCTCTCAGGCAGGCTCAGCTGAACAGTGAGTTTGCTATAGGCAGGTAATTCATGGTCCAGCTTAAACGAGAGGCCGTCCCAGCATATATCTTCCGTGGCGGATTCGTAAACCCTGTTTTCGCAAACCACGCTCAGCGCAAGTTTTGTCTTAAACCTGACTGCCCTTCTTCTTTCCCTGCCCCTATACTCCGGGGTTTTAATCACCAGCGGAGACATAGGGTTGCCTTGCGCGTCCATGCCCCGGACATTGATTTTATAGATCAGCTGAATCTTCTCTGCGATTTCCGAGAGCGTGCTGACGTATACCTTGACTGTACAGCCCGTTGCCTGCTCTATCTCTTTGATTGCCAGGTTATCAAAGGGGTCAACCATAGCCAGCATAAAGCTGTTTTCAATTCTGTCTACGGGCACTACCCAGTATTTTTCCACAAGCTCAGTCGGTATTAATCCTGCGATATCCTCAGCAATTTCATAAGTGCCCAAGGGAAGATAGGGAACCCCGAAATTAACCGAGAGGCATTCCGCCAGTTTTTTATCATTTATCTGCCTGTTCACAAATAAGAATTGCAGCAGGTTGCCTGTGTATTTTTCTTTAAGCTGCAGGGCTGTTTTCAGCGCCTCTTGCGTTACCAGTTTGTTATCTGTCAGCACCTGCGGTAATTGCCGCTGCCTGCCTTCTCTTTCCTTCTTTGAGTTTTCATCTTCGACTTTTGAATCCGATTCATTTTCCGATTCTCCTGCCGCGCGCTGAGTTCCCTTGGCCTGCAGGTCCTCTTTAAGCCCCTTGATGATAATGCCCTGGGATTGTTTTTCCTTTTCCAATCCCTGGACCTGCGCATGCGCGTTTTTTAGCTTGGCACAGGTATCCTTTATGGCCTTTTGCATCCTTTCTATCTGCTGTTCTTTCTGCTTGAGTGAATCCTTAAGCTCGGAATTCTTAGCGCCCACTGTCTTTAGTTCCTCGTGGTTGCGCAGGATAATCTCCTGGTTTGCCTGCTTATCCTGGCTTAACTTGGCAATGCTCGCCTGAAGCTCCTCTATCCTGAATGACATATTTTGATTATCGTTTTCTAGTCCTTGAGTAAGCTCTTTGTACTCGCGAAGAGATTTTCTCAGTTCCGAGGCATCGGATATGATCTCTTCCAGCTCTTTTTGCTGGCGGCAGCCGGCTTCCTGGAGGGACTCCTTTTCATTGCTTAGGCCCTGGATATTCGATTGCAGCTCTTCTATCTTTGCCGTCATTGCCTGGCTGGAGTTTTCTAGCTTAGAGAATTCCTGTTCCTTTTCCTTTAATGCCTCCTGGAGCTCAGAATGCTGAGCAAGGAGTATTTCCAGGCTCCTTTGCCTGTTGCTGATATTATCCTGCCTTGATTCGTTCTCTTGTTTTAATTTCTCAAGATAGGATTGCAGCTCTTCTGTCTTTGCCGACATTCTCTGGTTGGCATCCCGGGTTTCCTTAAGCGTATCTTTGAGTTCCGTACTCTCGCTTACTGCCTGTTGCAATTCCTCCTGCTGCTTTGAGATAATCTGCTTATTTGTCTCATTTTCTTTGCGCATCCTTGGAATGCCTGATTCAAGCTCAAGAATTTTCCCTGCCATTGACTGATTGGCATTTTTAAGTTTTTCTATGTGCCTTTCTGTTTCCCGGAGGCTGCGCTCCAGCTTCGAGATTTTGTCGAGTAACAGCTCATGCTCTTTTTGCTGGCGCTGAATCGCCTGTGCCTGGGCTGTGTTCTCTTTATCCAGCCGGTTACGTTCCTGAATGACTGACTCCAGCGTATTCTTTAGCTGGTTCAATTCGGTATTGCCTTTTGTCTCAAGCTCCTTTAAGTCATTGATTTCTGCCTGCGCTTTTTCGAAATCTGTTTTTCTCTTGGCAATTTCATCCTGCAGCGCCGTAAAGCGCTTTCTTAATACGGAAAGCTGGTTTTCCTTTTCCTGCTCTTCGGCAGAGCGGTTTTTCCTCAATGATTTTAATCTTGAGAGAAGCTTAGAGCTGGTAAGGGTCATAATCGCGCAAATCCCCACAATTGACCAGTATAAGATTGAAAGCGGGTTCATTTTCTCATCTCCGGGTAAGAGCTGATTTAGATTATTTTGGCGGCAGGGCGGGGTTCAAGCCACCTTATGATGAATAAGAAGCCGGTTCCCAAAAGAGCAGGTATGAAAATTAAGACCCTATGAAGCCATTGCTCCCTGCCCTTTCGGGAAATTGCCTTAATATTTTGCCAGCCTGTTCGTATGCTCTGTTTTCCTTCTTCTCAAATCTTCAAGATACTTTGCTGCAGTCTCTTTTCCTCCCAACCCAAACGCCAGGGCCAGGGCAAGGCAAATACCGCCGAAGAGAATATTAAACGTAGAGGAAACCAGCAGCGGTTCGATGCCAAGTTGTTTTAGTGAAATGGTTGCCGCGAAAATCACTATTGCCCATTGGCTTATGCCTCCCAGCAATTCGGGTTTGGGTAAAAAGGCATTGCTGGCTGCAGTGCGCACTATCCCGGAGATAACATTGCCAAGAAACATACCCAGAACCAGGACAAACAAGGCAGCGATTACCTTGGGGATATAGGCAAGCAGGCCCTCAAGCAGCTGAGACGCTACTGTAAGGCCCAGGGCGTTAATCACCATTACAAAGGCCATAATCATCACCAGCCAATAAGCCAGGTTGTTAATCATCTGACGCGCGCTAAGCTTTATGCCGCCTTTAGCAAGAATTTTTGAGACGTTTGCCTTTTCGGCAATTACGTCAAAGTGCATTGCTACCAGAATCTGATTAACCAGCCCTTTGATTATCCTTGCTACAGTCCAGCCTATTGCCAGAATCGCTATTGCACCAACCAGGGTGGGGATGAAATTAGCGATCCTGGTGAGCATTTCTTTGGTGGGTTCAACAATCAGAATTTGCCAATCCATTAAGCTTCACCTCCTTAATAAAAAAACCTATTCTTTGAGAGAATAGGTTTAGTAAAATCACCATCGTTTCGGCAGCCCAGCTATCCCTGAATTTTGGGACCTGAAGCTTTGCGCCCTACCCTCTCGAGTAGTTTGCCTTTTTCGTTTTCCAAGAGCGTCAAAACTACTTTATATTAAAGAACTTTCATTCTAAATAAAATATAACATATGTTGATGATTTGTCAAGGGCAGGTTGATTATTTTTCATTATCTGGTTGAAACTCCGAGATTTACATTCAGAGAAATTCACAGCCAGCACTTCTCCTTCCAGTAATTATACTCCTCCTGCCACTGGTCTTTTCTCAAGGTAATGATCTTCCTGAAGTTTTCTTTATTTGCCTGGATGATTTTCTGCTGTTGCGGGAATGCCCTTTTTGTCTTGATATCTTCTGCCAGCTTTTTTCCCAGTTGATAGGCGTCCTGCCTCTTCTCTTCCAGGCTATTGATGCTTGAGGACACGCCTCCGGAATACTGGGCGCCGCAGGTATTGGCATAATATTGGATGTAATCCAGGATTTCCTGGTCCTGGCCGCTTGCTGAGGTGACTACTGCAGCCATATACTTACCCAGTAACCTGATGCAGTGGATAAAGTGCCCGGAGCGGTCAAAGAGCGCCTTCATCGAGGCAGTTACCTGGCTGATATAATTAGGCGAGGCAAGGATGATTGCGTCTGCCTCAAGCATTTTGTTTAGAATTAACGGGATAGCGTCATTTATCGAACAGTTTAAAATCTTGATGTGGCAGGCCTGGCAATGCTCACAAAAGCTGATATGGTGTTCTGATAGATGAATAGTTTCGCAGGCAATTCCTTCCTGCGTAAGGCCTCTTAAGACCTCCTGGGCCAGGATAAAGGTATTGCTCTTATGCTTGTGGGGGCTGGAAGATATGAGTAAAGCCTTCATGATATCCGATCTCCTTTCCTCTCCTGATAAAGAAAAGTATTTTACACTAAAGAAAAGAATTGTGCAAGTTTTTGTTGATAAAAAAGGCTTGCTTAGGTATAATTGGAGCAGAAAGGAATGGGTTATGATTTGGGATGGAGTTGAAAAAAGAAAACGCGTACGGGCAAATCTCCCCTGCCGCATAATTATCCATACACCCGGAAAAGAGATTATCGATGCGGTAACAAATAATATCAGCGAGGGGGGAGTCGGGGTTACGCTAAAGAAAGAACTTAAATCCAATACCCCGGTTGAGTTAGAGATTTACGAAATCCTTATGGATAAGCCGATTTCCTGCAAGGGCGTCATCAAATGGGTAAATTCAACGCAAACCACCGAATGGAAAGGGGACGCCTTTTTTTATATGGGAATTGAGTTTAGCGAAATTAATAATAGAGACGTGCTGGCAATCAGGAACCTGGTCAGGTTCTCTGTTCCCGAGAGGGAGTAGCGCTAATCACCACAAACCCTCCCCTGCCAAAACCATTTGCGGGTTTCTGGACCGAATGTATCTCACCCGGCATTTGAAAAATTGTCTGCTTGTAAGAAAAGCGGTTGAATCCCGCAGCCTTAAGCAAGCCCCTGATATCGCTGACGCTGAAAAAATTTGCCTGTTTGTAAAATATGCCCGCCCTTTTTTGATAAAATTTACCCAAAAAGCTTTGCTTGTCCACTATGCCTATGATAACCTTTCCATTCTTCTTTAACACCCTGCCTGCTTCCCGCAGGACCCTTTGCGGGTCACAAACAAAGCATATAGTGACTATAATCGCAGCGTAATCAAAACTGGAATTTTCAAACGGGAGATGTTCGCCGTATCCCACCCGTGCATCTACTCCCCTTTTTCTGGCAATCATCACCATGTTCTTTGATGGGTCAATTCCGGTCGTGATTCCCAGGGCGGCAGCAAACCTTCCCGTGCCAACGCCAATCTCCAATCCCTTACCATTTTTAGGCAGGGCTTTTTTAATTGCTGCCAGTTCCGATAAAAAGGCGAACCTGTTTTGATCGTACCAGGCATCATATTTTCGATAATAGCGCTGGAATATACTCTTCATAAATCCAGTTTATCCCACCAGCCGTCAAAGTCCGCCGTACTATTTTACTTTATTCAGCTCAACGGATTCGATATAGAATTCTTTGTCGAAGCACGACTCTATGTCTTCACTTTCGCAGGCGGGGCATTTAAGGACAGGCCTTGATACCGCGGAAGTCTTTTTGCAACTGCGGCAATGTAATTGTACTTCCAGAGGGGCAATGTTTAATTTTACGTTTTCAAAACCCTGAGCCTTTGCCAGCTCCCGGTAGGTATCAAGCAGCCTTTGCGCAGTAACGTGGCTGAAGGGGCTTAATTTTACGTTCACGCAAACTACCTTGCCGATTGTATTTTTGGCGAATCGGCTCTTTAATACCGAGAATATCTCGTTTGCAAATCCCGTTTCATGCATTCGGATTACTCCTATATTTCTATGCTTTCGCCGACGACAACAGGAACAAAATCATTCTTGTATTCGGCTTTGAATATAACTTCTGCTTCGGGACCCGAGCAGTGGGTTGGGCCGGCCTTTTGGACCTGCAGCTTCCTGAATTCCTCAACTATTAGCCTGACCAGCCTTTCCTCTTTTTCTGTCAGATGAAACCCTCCGGCAGCCAGGTAGAGCGTCTCCTTAGGAAACTCAACCTTTACCTGCTTTAGAATTTTAATGATTCCGGGGTGTGAGCAGCCCGTGAACAGGGAGATGCCCTTTGGGGTTTTTATTACAGCAGCCTGTTCGGGGAGTTGAGCGCCTGCGTAAAAACCGGAGATTTCGCCTGTGAGATAAATGTTTTCAAAAAGCATGGTAGGTTTGTTAACAGCGATAAATTCTGCACCCGAGTCTTTAACTTTTGTTTTGAATTCTTCACTGAAATTCGCGCAGCCGTATACCCTTAATTTCCTTTTCTTTAATATTTCCCAGAGCCCGCCGGTATGGTCCCAGTGGTCATGGGAAATGGCAATTGCCCGGATTTTATCAAGCCCTAAGCCCATCTGCTGCATATTTTCGAGCAACCAGCCTCCGTTCTCTCCGGTATCAAAAAGCAGCTTATCATCGATTAAAAAGGAAACACCCCAGCCGGTATGCAGATTCTTTTTCAGGGTATTCTTGTCAAAGATTATCTTTACTCGCATTATCTCCTGCAAATGCCGTTATCCGAGCATGGAGGGGTATCGCAATGCCGGCAAACCTTTTCTATTTTGTCCTTGCCTACGCCTTCCAGGAATTCACTGATTTTGCCGCAATCTTTGCATTGGTATTCGTAAATAGGCATATTTTTTCTCCCCGGGTTATGCTATTTCTTCTCTCTAATCGAGAAATAAATTAAACAATCTATTTGGAATGCCTATTGCTAAATTTTCTCTTCTGATATCGGCAAATTTACGGGAATCAACGCAACCAAAGGAAAGGCAGACCTCTTTTTTTAAATAAACCCTCGCTGCTACGCCTGCGCAAATGGACATCATAGAGCAAAGGGAAACGTCTAAATTCCTGCCCTGGCGCTCATGGTATATTCTTATCAACTCCATTGCCTCCTGCGGCACTATATACGACATAACCAGGTCGGGTTCGCCCTCTGTGTTCAGGCCTATATAATTAAACGAATTTTCCATGTGGGGTATGCTGGAAAGCATTGATTCAACAATTCCTTCTGTTGTTTTACGCTTTACCCTGCAAGCATCCAGGAGGCTGTTGCGATAATCATTACTCCAGCCAAAGGCATACTGTGCCCCGGGACAGGAAATGCTTTCTTTGTCAAGAAGAATAGACTCTGTTATGGCTTGCCTTGTGGCTTCACAGAATTTGACACCCGCCAGTCTTTTAGCCCCTTTTAAATCCGGCTTT
>JBHPGP010000036.1:0-10081 GCA_042570305.1 Candidatus Omnitrophota bacterium | reverse complement strand
AGAGAAGATGTTTGCCGGCAAAGCAGTTCAGCTTTCGCCAGGCATTGTTGTTGCCTCCAAGACTATGGGTATTTATCAGATATTAGAGAATAAGTCCGCTGTGATACGTATAAATCCTCGGAGCATAAACGATACAGTTGCAGGTTTACTTCAGGCGATTTCTGAAGTCAGTCCGGGGATAGAGATAAAAAGCTATCCGGAACAGAGAATTAGCCCCCATTACACAATGACCCGAGAGGAGAGGGCTGCGCTTTTAGCCAAAGAGATTAATAAAAACACAATTGCCGATTGGATGAGTCGGCTAATTCTGCACTTAAGTTGGGTTAACCGGTCAGTAATCAATTCAATAAATAAAAAAGGCAGGAAGATACTCAAAGTACTGAGATACAGAGAGGCATTTGGGACAGAATACATCGAGCCTCTGACAAAAGAGAATGTTAGCCAGAGGATTATTATCAGGCTGCTGGATAGAAATAATCAGGAGCAGGAGCTGGAAGCTTTAAGAATTATTTTTAAAGAGGTCAATCTCAGTTATGAAATAGTAGATGCCGATGAGACGTATTTAAGATTCACTTATTTAGCAGAAGATATATTAACTAAGCAAATAGTAGGCGGGTTCCAGGGCAGGCCTTCTGAATCTTATGACGGTAAGTGGAGAGGCATGGCAGTGTCAAGGAATTTCCAGGACCTGGGCATCGGAAGGATGTTATTTAATAAAGGGATTGAATTGGCAATGGATTTAGGCCTAACCCAGGTTTGGATAGATAGCACAGAGCCCGCCTGGAAATTTTATGAAAGAATGGGAGCAAAGATTACTTCAGGAGGGCCGGTTCCCAGCGGACGCGTGTATATGGCATATAGGATAAAGCAAACACTTGGTTTAGCCCGCTCAACGTCAAGCGATAAGCAACTGATTCTGTATTCTGGGCCTTCTGCGGTTGGCAAAGGTCCGCTGTGGGAGCAAATTAAGCGTTTATATCCTGATTATTTTGAAAGAATAGTTCTCTATACCTCAAGAACGATGAGGCCAGGAGAAGAGGAAGGAGTCGATTATTACTTTAGAACTGCCGAGCAAATTATGCAATTAGAGAAGGATAATCCAGATTTCTTTATCACCCTAAAGGTACATAGCGATATACAAGGAATAGATATCAGAGATGTAGAGGAAGCAATTAAGAGCGGTAAGATTGCAATTGCTGAGGTTTCTGTGGATTGGGCAGCAAGATTAAGAGAGAAATATTCTAATAAAGTATATAGTATATTCATTTCTCCTCTGAGTGATGAAGAGATTAAAGCACATGCTAGAACCCAACATCAATCTCAAGCAACAATTATTTACAGAGAGATGATTAAGCGGCAGAACGAGCGCAATAAAGAAAAGCCAACAAAACAAGAAAAACGCTTAGAACGCGCTAAAAATGCTATTGCTGAAATGGCCCGTAGAGATGAATTTGACGCAGTAATTGTGAATAGTAATCTGCGAGATATTAGCGCTCATCAGTCACGCTGGGAAAGCGAAGAGGGCAAAGTATTAGTTGAACACTTTATGTTATTAGTAAGGCAAGGGGTCTCAGAATCTGACTCTGCCAATCCAAAGTCAGATGAACCTAAGAATTATCCCGCAAGACTTGTAGGCGAGCCGATTATACCCACTGACCGGCAGATAAGCAATCGTAATTTATATTTTGGCGATAACTTACAAGATATAGTCTTTGTAGATAAGACCCAGACCGGGAATATTGCCGACCTCGAAACTATACCCGGAAAGATAGCGATTCTCGATGGCTTTACGATCAGAGCACCGCCATTTGATTTAGATAATCCGCAGTCTCAGGTCTTCCAGACTTTGGTTAATGATATTCTCCGCCACGAATTCGAGGAATTAGAAACCAGCTCCCATGAACTCGCCTGCCAGGCAAGTTATGAGTATTTCCAAGATAATCCCGCAGAATTAACTCAGCTATTTACGGCAATCAAAGAATTTGGCATCGAATTAGACGAAGATTACAGAACAGGCTTAGATGGTGCCCAGGCCGGCTCTGACCTTGACCGCGATATGTTCAGGGACTATGACTACAGGACCCGCGGACAGGAGATTACGCCTCTTATGTCCCGCTATATTGCTCTTACCTGGGCCAAGATGGGCTTAGACAGAAAGCAGAAGTTAAAGATAGACAGCAATACAGTCGTAGTTGCTAAGGACTGCCGGGACATTGATCCTGAGATAACCAGCTCCCTGATTGAGGGTTTACGTTATGTTGGCTTGGACGTAATAGATGCGCAAGCAAACAATCCTAACTGTGTCAGTTCCTATGCCTGGGCAGTAATGAAGTATAACCCGCTGATGAGCATATTTATCACTGCCAGCCATGTCTCTGATGAAGGAGTAAGCGGATTTAAGGTAATGATCCAGAATCAAGAGGGAGAGCTTCAGAGTCTGACCACTCAGGAGATAAAAGAGGAATCCCTGAAAATCGTAGAAGAGCTGATTGTTAATCCAGACAGGGTCCTGGCTATGCAAGCTGCTAACCCTGGTACTTACACCACCGCTGATATTGATCAAGAGTGCGTCAGGCAGGTAGCCTTAGTCGCCAGGGTAGCTGAACAGGGCCTTGGTGTATATAAACTGGCAGATGAATTTGAGCAGGAAAGGCACGATGTAACAGGAGTCTTAACTAGATGGGAAGAGAGAGTATCCACCACCCAGCCATTATCCGGCCTGAAGGTAGTTATTGAAGGAGCTAATACCCCCAGCGGGCAAATAGCTTATCAGATATTCAAAGAGCTGGGCGCAGAGGCGGTGTTGTTGCATGGAGAAGTGCTTGCCCTGAAAGGCAAACACAAGGCAGATCCTTCCAAGGATGAGAATTTAGCAGATTTAAAAGCCGCAATAGATAAAGAGGGCGCTGATTTTGGCCTGGCATTTGATTTGGATGGCGACAGAGTCGCAGTAGTATTTAACAAGAAAGACGGCTCAAAAGAATCGCTTCCGCCAGATACCCTGATTGCTATACTGCTGCCATTCCTGGTAGAAAGCTGTGGTTATTCCCTTAATGAACTTAAGGCTCAAGGCAAGACCGGCATAGCCGTAGTCAGAGACGTTCTGGGAACAGAGGCAGTAGACAAGCTAGCAGCAGTATTTGGCGTAGAAACATACCAGACTGATGCCGGCTATGTATTCTTAAAGGCAATGGTAAGGGTGCTTAAAGCAAAAGGTTTTGTTGTGCCCATCTATGGCGAAAGCTCCGGACACGGCTGGCTGCATGTATCTGGCCCGGTAGAGAATCCCATGGCTATAGCTGCCTTATTGGCAGTTGCCCTTAAGCAGTATAAGCAAGAGCATGCCCAGGTTAAATATCTAATTGATGAATTCATCAATGAGATAACAAAGGACATGCTCGCACAGCATAATACAGTTGTTTCCTATAAGCGTTCAGGCAGATTTGACCCCAAGTTCCATCCAGCACTGCTTGATGCGCTATTTAATGAATATGTCTCTCAGATGAGCCAGCAAGAGCGCGACAGAAGAGGCATAGGTAGCTGGAATCCTGTAGAAGGCGGAAAACTTCCTCAGATAGTTATTGCCTTTGGCAAGGATTACGTAATCAGAAGGATGCTGGAAGATTTCCCTCAAGGCAAGACCTTTGCTACTAGCCAGGGAGAGCTTAAGGTCCAAGACATTGATGCCTATGAAGAAGAAGGAATATACAGGTATGCTGATGTAAGGTTCAGCCTGAATAATGAATATATCGGCAGGTTTATCTTCCGCGCCTCAGCTAATGACCCTAACTTCGTATGCTCATTTGAATGCCCTTACCAGATAGATACAACCACCTCTCAAGACAGCAACCCAGAAAAAACATCCCTAAAATATGACTTAGTAGGCGGCATAATAATGGATTGGCTGGATACAAACAAGCTATCCCCTATCGGTGATGATAGTGTAGAATTTAAGAATAAGGCTAATGTGATTCCTAGTTTAATGAATTTCAGAAAAATGCAAGGAGGTACTTTGTTGGTTGACTTATTACAAGCAGCTGGAAAACAAACCAAGGAAGAAATTCATGAATCCAATCTCTTTCGCGAAATCGGCTTTGAAGGCAAAAACTCCCGCTTAGGCTGGATTATTCCTCCAGATTGGCAAGATATCCAAGATAATCTTGAGGCATTCTTAGAGATAGCAAAAGATAAGGAATACTTCATCTTCATTGGTATGGGCGGTTCCATCAATACAGTCAAGGCGTTAATTGAAATCTTAGGCAGGAACTCAAAATATAAGGTTTTTGCCTATGACCAGCTTGACCCGGCAGCCCTGGATGAGATTAGTTCCCAGATAGATGATTGGCAAAAGGTCTTGGTTGTCTCAATCAGTAAATCTGCTACTACCAAGGAAACACATGTTCTCTCCAGCAACCTAAGGGAGATCTTTGAAAATAAAGCCTTGGATTACCAGAGCCACTACCTTTGGCTGATTGACGAAGGAGGCTATCCTAAGCTTGCTGAACGCGGCTGGGAAGGCGTATCTAATCTGCCGATTCAGCCGGATAAGCATACTGATATTGGCGGGAGGTTTACCGCACCGCACACACTGATTTTCTTCCTGCCGTTATTAATTTTACTTGGTAAGGATATAGAGCAAGTCAAGGCATTATATGAACAGTACTTAACCTTAGTGGATTCCTTAAGAAAAGCAGCAGACCAGAAAGCAAGACAATTCTATCAAGATAAATCCCAGTATTTTGGCGTAAAGGCGGCAGGGGCATTAAGGCAAGCTATGCTTACTTGGATTGCCCAGTTAATACAGGAATCAATGGGTTCTAAGACAGATGGGTTTAATCCTAAGACCCTTGTAGTTTCTTCACAAGAAGAACTTCCTAAATTCTTCAGCCTGATTGAAACCCCTGCTCCTGAAAATAGTGTCCTGGCAATGATGCAAACCGCCTATTACCTGCAGGTCTTTGTAGCGCTGCTTTCTTATTACTATGGCATCAACTTCGTAACCCAGGATCAGGTAGAAATCTATAAAAAGAAGATGAGAGAATTGGAAGAAGCAGAGATTCCCCCAGCAGAAGAAATATCTTTACCAGAGTTAGTTCAGCAAATCCAGAACAGCTTAACTAAGGAGCACAGGTTTGTAGAAGCCGTCTTCTATGCGCATCAATCTCAGGAGTATATTGATTATTTACAAGAATACCTGCAAAGGCATTTATCCCAGCGCGTGTTGGTATTTATCGGTAGCGACTGGAATCATCATTCCTATCAGGCAGCATCCAGGAACGAAGATACGCTGTTTGTGATTCTTACCAAGAAAGAGTTTCTTAATCAGGTAGAGGGCGTCAAACAAGAAACATTAGGGCAGAATATCAAGGACTTAAGAGTCATTACCTATGCTACTTATGAGACGATTAAGGACAAGGCAGAGTATTTTGCATTGGGGGCAATTAGTCCAGAAAAGGCGCTCCAGGTAGTGAAACAGGAGATAAAGGAAGAAGAGGAGCTTATTAATATTCCCTCTCCTTATATCAGGGGGGTTGATGAACTAAACTGGGAAGCTTCCGAAGAAAAGATTGGGAATGTAAGACGTAGAAGCGAACTTAAGGAAAAGGCAAAGGCGTTGGTAGATGTTATTGGCAAAAAACATCCAGAAGTCTGGCATATTAATTCAGCAGGTGTTGGCGGTGGGGTAGCGGATATACTTAAGAGCTTAATTCCTATATCAAACTGCCTGGGTGTACATATGACCTGGATTGTTATTGGCGGAACATTAAGGTTTTTTAATATTACCAAAAGATTTCATAATGCCATACAGGGGGATAATTATGTGCAAAGAACAGAGGAAGACTTTGATTACTACTTGAAGATTCTGGTGAAAAACGCCAAGGATTTAATTAAGCTGAAGAAAGATATAAAGCTGCCTGATCCGGATATAATTGTTGTTCATGATCCACAACCAGCCGCACTGATTAAGGATTTAAAACCCCTATTCCCTAATGCCAAATTTATCTGGCGCATACATATTCAGCCTGATATTTCTGATGATTCGGCTTATCCTAGTCGGCAAGTCTGGGATTTCCTTAAGCAATATGTAGAGCTTTATGATGCAGGAGTAAATCACCAGGAACGGCCAATTTTTCAAGAGACAAACTTGATTTTCAGGCAGATTCTTCCTTCGATCAACCCGCTGGAGTTTATAAACATTGAGCTTCCGGTAGAGCTTGTAGCAGCAACCTGCGAAAAATACGGCATATTACAGGACAGGCCCATTGTAATTCAGAATGCACGCCATGATCCCTGGAAGGATCCCGAAGGAGTTATGGAATCATGGGTGGTAGCTATTGAATCTTTGGTTGCCCAAGGTAAAAATCTGTTTCACTTGCCTAGATTGGTTCTTTCTGGTCCGATGGCCGGCGATGACCCACAGGCGATTGATGTATTGAAAAGGCTGAAAGAGAGAAAACAGGAAATTTCAAGCAGGTTATCAAGATTATCCAGCAAATATCCAGGCAAAGAAGAGTTGTTTCATGCCCTTTCAGATAAAAATAATATCATTATTCTTCCGCTCCTAACCAGCTATCCTACAGAGCAAGACATAGAAAAGCTAAAGGTTATGGATATCCCAGCTAATACGGCAAGCTTATCTAATAAACAGAGGCAGATTTTAAGGACTATGGGGTATGACCCGGATAGCTTTAGAGTTGACAATGTCAATGATCTGGATACAAATGCCCTACAGACCGCTGCTTTTATCGGCATGCTAAAATCTACGAAAGAAGGATTTGGTTTGGCAGTATCGGGGATCGGTTATCACGGTAAATATGTTATTGTAAGTGGTGTAGGCGGGATACTTCCTCAGGTAATTGACATCGGGAAAGACCCGGTTAACGGCACGGCTTGCGTGGTTGGGATAGATCCCAATACAGGTGAGTTTAATCGCGAGCTTTCTATAGAGCAAGCAGCGGACTATGTCGTTAAGATAATCAATAATGAGATTGATAAAGATATGCCAAAACGGGCAAGGCAGTATGTCATTGATAATTTCCTGCCTGACAGGCATCTATTGGATTGGTATAACCTATTTCTGGACGTTATTCAAAATAAAAAATATAGCGATGTGATTGAGTTATTTCCCCCAAAACCATCAGAGGATACAATTATCTACCTCAGCGGCCCTAAGGAAGAACATACTGACGAGGCCCACAACATTACTGCCCGTGAATTGGCTCAGGCGCCGGATAAATATCCATTTGCCAGGCCATTCAGGCAGGAATTTATAAATCTTGCTGAGGACATAAAATCCATTTGTCAGCAGCTTAAAGAGATGAATAAGATTCGCGGCCCGCCTGAAGGGTTCGATGCAGAAACCTTTGCTCTTGCGTATCACCAGGCAGGACAAATGGTTTGGGCTGAGGATCTCACTGAGGGCGACGTAGAATGGGCAATTAGAATATTAACCTACGAAAAGAGACTTCACTTTAGTCAAGGAGTGATAATTGGTCACATTAAAATCCACGAATCCCAATCCACAGAAGAAGAAGCAATAAGGGCTCAAGTTAAAGAATTTAAGCGGGTAAGAGAATTCGGCGATACAATAATTAAGAATTTAGACGATTCATCAAATTTGCTATGGGCTTTGATCAGGGATAATCCCGAAGCAAAACAAGAGTTTAAAGAAAGATGCAATTTACTGGCGGAGGGAAACATCGCCGCATTGGTTAAGGATCAGCTTAAGCAGTTAGTTAATGAAGAAAAGATTATAGCTCAACCGGAAGACATCGAGGGAATAGACATTATTCTTTTTGGCGATTGGTTCTGGAGACCTAAAAATGACCGTTCAAATGATTTGGACATAATTGTTCTTTTTAAAGGAGAGGGCAATTATAGAGAAGTTATTCAAACTAACTTTAATAATATTCCACCCTTGGCAGCAGTTATTTTTAATGTGGAGGACTTTAAAAAGAGAACCGAAGATGTAAAAAAGGTTGCTCTTGCGCTTTTGGGAAGCGGAGTTGTTGTTCATAGCGGAAATCTTATTTCTGAGATTGAATTTGGAGCTGTATTAGCAAGAGATATTTTGAACTGGGCAGAGGGTCTTTTCGACGCAGCCGGCAGGGAAGAGGGCTTAGGTGAATTGGGTGACCTGCGTAAACAATGGAAGAGGAATTGGGATGCCTTGTTATATATTCAGTACCTTTTATCAACGGAAGCTAATAATAAAGTTAGAGAGTTTATAAAAGAATATATTATTGATGAGCAACCGAATGCTTTTAAAAAACAAACTTTAAAAGATTCATTAGGAGAAAATTTCAGCTTTAAAGCCTTCTTTATACAGTATTATCTTGGCAAAATAGAAACATTTCCGTGGTTGATGAGAGAGAGCATAGATTTAATACAACAATTTGCAAGATTGCTTGATAGCTTAAGAGAAGATATTGCTGCACATTTAATAACTTTAGAGATTGATAGGAAGTTTCCGGCAGAGATGATAACTGACCAATTTCCAGATAAAGAATGGAATCTACGGATTTTGAATCCTGATATAGTCAGGAATGCAGAAGTAACGCTTGATTGCAATATCGAAAATCCTGATGACCTAGTAAAGGCAGTCTTGTCAATGGGGATATTGCGGCTGCGCCGCTTGTATGGTACCAAGAATATTCGGTTGGTTTTAAATAAAAGATATGATGTTAGCAATGGCTTAGATGAGGTTTTACGTTATTGTTGTGATAGTATGGCTTATAGGGAGGGCGGGAAAATTATAGAACTCGATACTGCTGCCATTAGGCATAGAAAAAGGATCAAAGCTCCAGTCTGGATAGACAGCGTATTGTATCAACATGCTCGCCTGCAGAGTGATGCCGAGGATGTAGCGTCTTCAATCAACGCCAAGAGACAAAGGATTATAATTGACAAGGCAGCGGATAATCCTTTCTTATGGAAAGTCGCATTGCCTGAAGGTTTGAAAAATAAAAATGTTGTCTTGATTCATAGCACAGAGAACAGTGTAGACTTTGCCGAACTGTGGATTATGCTTATGGCTTTACGAAGAGCCGGAGTTGGCTATATCTGCCTGCATAACACCTATGAAGGGTACTCAAGGGAGGATAAGGTATTTAAGCACGGAAAAGGCGTCAGCGCAGCGACAATGTTAAGAATTACCAATTCTCTAGTAGATTTTCATACGGCTTTAAATGTTCATTTTGGAGGCAAAAGCGGCAGGGTTAAATTACGTTACTACGAACTATACAATTTGAATGCCTTCGTTCAGGTAGCAGAGGGTCTGTTTGATAAAGTAGGAGAATTCATAGGCAGAGATAAACTTGCTCGGGAGCTTCAAAAGCACCCTATACTGTTATTGGGACCCGATGACGGAGCATTTGGGTATATACTTGAGGCGTCAGAGATACTTAAGAGGACCGTAAAAGAGGAATACGGAATCAATATAGATATACATTGCGCCTACTTGGATAAAACCAGAATTAGCGGAACCCAGGTAAGAATCCCCGGGTATATATTAGGCGCGAATAATGAAAAAATATATACAGTAGCTGTAAAGGGAAGAAGCGGATTTATACAGGATATAGACATCAATCAATGCTGGACATTTGTGATTGATGATGAGACATCCCAGGGGTCAACTTTATTGGCGGCTACCTATGCGCTGGTTGAAAAGATGGGATTTTCCTGGATGAGGGTTTTAACCGGAGTAGTCCACGGGAAACTCGCAAGGGGCCTTGATCCGTTTAAGACAGGAGTAGATGAAGAAAAAATCAATGAGGACACAAAGCCGGGTCCCCAATATATTGACCATAATAAAGAACACATGCCACCTCGTTTATTCATCTGCACAAAATCAGTAGCATTGCCCGAAGGCTTTCCAGAAAAGCAAAGTGTGTCAATCGGTCCCCTGATTAGCTATGAGGTTAAGGATATCATAGGCTACAGAGGCCTGGCAAGAGAGCTAGTATCCGTTATCGTGGATAGTATAAGGAGCATGGTGGATACAAGAAACGGGGGACGGATAGTAAGCGATGGCCTTGAATCGCGCTTCGTAGATATTATTGGGACCCGATGACGGAGCATT
>JBHPGP010000035.1:0-10183 GCA_042570305.1 Candidatus Omnitrophota bacterium | reverse complement strand
AGCTGCGCCAGGCTTTCGGTGAGCGCATCAAGATTACGGCTTATATCCGCAATTAAATCAGTTTCCTTTTCTTCGAGGATATGGGCAAGTTCAGCCAGTTCCTTGTGCTTAAGGTGGACTGCCTCCCAGGGCTGAATAGAGGCTTTAAGGGATTTTATTTGATTGATGGCCTGGCTGGACTTCTGGCTATCTGCCCAGAATTCCGGCTCTGACATCTGCCGGGTTAACGCGGAGATTGTCTCTCTTTTATTATCCAGGTCAAAGATAACCTCGCAGGTACATCAGTTTCTGCTCAATCCGTTCTAACCGCTGCCTGATTTCATCCAGCATAATTTTCTCCTTTATCTTTACCTGATCCCTTTCAGCCTGAGCGTAAATTCATCTTTATTATCTGACATGCTTAATGCCAGCTCCTGGCTTATCCTGCCTTCTTTAACCAGCCTCAGCAGGGACTGGTTAAACGAACACATACCGAAAATTTCGCCCTCTTCAATGAAGCGCTGTATTTCCCAGACCTTTCCTTCGCGGATAAGCCTGGCAACCGTGGGCGTATGCAGCATTATTTCGTAAGCCGGGATACGGCCCGGAGAATCCTGGCGAGGAACCAGCCTAAGGGAAATTATACCCTTAATCAGCGAGGAAAGCTCAAGCCTGATCTCTTCATGTTGGTAGGGAGGAAAGAAATTAATAATCCTCTCTACGCTTTGCGAGGCATTAACCGTATGCAAAGTGCTAAGTACCAAAACCCCGGTTTCTGCGGCAGTTATTGCCGCCGACATTGTTTCATAATCGCGGATATTGCCAATATAAATTACATCCGGGCTCTGCAGGGTAAAGGACCTTAAAGCCACCGGATATGAAGAAACATCGCGGCGCAACTCCCGTTGATTAATAATGCAATTCTTATCTTTAAAGACGAACTCAATAGG
Organism: Candidatus Omnitrophota bacterium; assembly: GCA_042570305.1. Lineage (GTDB taxonomy): Bacteria > Omnitrophota > Gorgyraeia > Gygaellales > JAHJCI01 > JASFIK01. The sequence continues at coordinate 9,254 of JBHPGP010000035.1, read as the reverse complement.
CTCTTCTACGGTCAGGATATGCTTATGTGCATTGAGATTAATGTAATCAATCATACTGGCGATAGTTGTTGACTTGCCAGAACCCATACTGCCGGTGAGCAGGACCAGGCCGCGGCTCTCCAGGCTCAGCTGTTTAAGTACGGCTGCGGGCAGGTTTAAATCTTCCATGGACTCAGTCAGCGGCCTAATATTCCTTACAACGATAGACGGCCAATTGCGCTGCCTGAATATGCTCACCCGAAAGCGGCGGTCTATTTCTGGTATGTGTACTGCAAAATCCACGTCCAGATTCCTGTGAAAGAATTCTCTAAGCTCTTCGGAAAGCAGGTCTTTCAGCGCCTGGTTCATATCATCGCCGGTTAAAGTTTCCTCTCCCACACTTACTACCTGGGTATCGATGCGCATGCGTACATTGCCGCCAGCACGATAGAACATATCAGAGGCATTTTTCTCAACCATCAATTTCAGATAATCTCTTATGCTCATGCCTGTCTCCTGATTTACCGATTAATCATGGTTAACCGGAACTGCTTTGTTGCAATACGGTAATTGGCATTATTATATCACCTTTTGCCTTTTTTGGCAGTCAAAATCTCCTGCTCTAATCTCAAAAGCTTCTCTTTGGCTTTCCTGCCCCAACGGTAGCCGCCCAGCCTGCCGTCAGCATGCACTACGCGGTGACAGGGAATAATTAAAGGGAACGGATTGTTTCTCAAGATTTGGCCTACTGAACGCGCAGCGCCTGGCCGGCCTGCTTTTTTGGCCACCCATTTGTAACTGCGCACTTCTCCCGCTGGAATTCTGGAAACAACCCGATAGACCTGCTTCGCGAAAGGAGTCATTTGTATCATCTGCCGATTATTTTCTTACGCCTGAGTAGATGATGGTAGGAGAGGGCAAAGCGGTGTGCCTCATCGCGTATCCGCTGAATAAGGTGCAAAGCCGGTGAGTGCGGCTTCAGCCTGAGCGGGGCCTTGCGGTCAATGGTAAAAATCTCTTCCTTTTGTTTGGCAATGCTAATTACCGCAAGCTTAACCCTTAATTGCCTTAGTGTATTTTCAACAACATTCAGCTGCCCTTTACCACCGTCGATAATAACCAAATCTGGCAGGGGCCGCTGCTCTTCCGTAAGGCGGCGATAACGCCTGCCTACAGCCTCCTTAAGCATCTTGTAATCGTCGATTCCGGAAACGCCTTTAATGCGAAAGCGACGGTAATTTTTTTTATCCGGCACGCCGTTATAAAAGTAGACCATTGAGGCGCATGCAGAGGAACCAGAGATATTCGAAACGTCAAAGGCCTCGATGCGCTGCGCAGGGCCTTTCAAGCCTAAAGCCTGCTTTAACTGAACAGACTCCCGATGCGGCTCGAATAACGAAGGCACACCCTCCTGCAGCATATTGCTTAAGGCCTGAACCTGATTGCGTACTTGCGCTGCCTGTTCGAATCTTTTTTTACTGGCTAATTTATGCATCTTAGCAGTAAGCTTATTAAGTAAATCCTCTTGTTTGCCTTCCAGAAATAAAATAATATTCCTGATAATCTGATTATATTTGCGCGCGCTGATCTTTCCAAAGCAGGGGGCAGGGCATAATTGTAGGCGGTAATACAAGCAGGGCCTTTTAGGCATCTTGGAGCAGGAGCGAAAGCCAAAGATGCGGCGAACGGATTTAAGGGCTTGACGCAGAAGCCCGGCATTGGTATAGGGCCCGAAATAACTAGAGCCTGCAATTTTGTTTTTTCTACCTGTACGCCTGGTCAGCCCGACCGCCGGGAATGCTTCTTTGCTGATAAAGATAAAGGGAAAGGATTTGTCGTCTCGAAAGGCCGTGTTGTAGGGAGGCAGGTTCTCTCTAATCAATCTTGCCTCCTGCAGGCGCGCCCTTGCCTCTGACTTAGCGGTTAAATATTGAAGGTCGGCCACCTTGGAAACCATTATTTGTATTTTCAATGATTGTGGCCGGGTAAAATAACTTTTTACCCTTTTTTTTAACGAGCGTGCCTTGCCGATATAAAGAATTCTACCTGTCTTATCTTTGAAAATATACACGCCGGGTGCTTCGGGGATACCGGCTAATTTGGCTTTATCCATTTCAGCAAATCACCTGCCTTGACCACCTTCAATGATAAACATAAACCTAAATACGTCGCAGCAGCCAGGGCTATGGTTAAAAAGAGACCTAAATTATCGTTTAAATCAACGGCGAACTTATTAAAAAAGAGCAGGGTAAAGACTGCCATTACCAGGCCTGAAGCGGTTGTCTTTAAAAAATAGGCGTATGAATCTGAAGTAATTATACTGCCTATCCTTTTGGCCAGCTTCCAATATAGCAGGAGAAAACTGACTCCTGCCGATAAAGAACTGGCTAAGGCAAGGCCTCCTACCTTAAGGGGAAACATCAGGATGATATTCAGGATAAGGTTAACCAGCAAGGCCAGCGAAGCAATTACTGCTGGCGTACGCGTATCCTGTAAAGAATAAAATCCTGCAATGAGAACCTTCATGCCGCCGAAAAATACCAGGCCCATCCCATAAAAGAGAAGCGCGGAAGATGTAATCTCCACGGAGTAATAATCAAAATTCCCGCGCCGAAATAAAACACTGATTATCGGGTTGGCCAAAACAACTAAACCTAGGGCGGCGGGCAACATCAGGAAATAAATCGTACGCAGAGAAAAGCTCAAGGTGTTCTTAAGGCCTTTGATATCCTGAGCCGCTACTAGCCTGGAGAACGTAGGCAGTACTGCTGAGGATAGGGCAATGCCGAATATGGCCAAGGGAAACTGAATGATGCGATTGGCATAATAGATCGCAGCTACTGCCCCCTGCCCGACAATAGATGAAAGCGAAGCCAGTACCGTGTCGATCAGGATATTCAGCTGGTGCGCGGCAGTGCCGAAAATGCGGGGAATGAGCAAGCTGCCGATTCTCTTTATCCCGGGATGAATTGGTTTGAGGTTTATTTTTAAGACACCAAAGCGGAACCCGTGCTTAAACAAAGAGGGAAGCTGAACAGCAACCTGTAAGATTCCCCCAAGGAGTACTCCTATGGCAAGACCTAATACAGGATTATCCATAAACCTGGAGGCAATCAGTATGCAGGAAATCATACAAATATTCAAGAGGCAGGGACTTGCAGCAGGAGCGGCAAAAGACTTAAATGTATGCAACAACCCCATCGCATAAGCAGTCAAACCAATCAAGAGTAGATACGGGAAGAGAGTCCTGGTGAGTTGCACGGTAAGCAGGAATTTTTGAGGTTCTTTTAAAAATCCGGGAGCGATTAACGCAGCTATCGGCCGGGAAAATAAAACCCCCAGGAGGGAAATCCCCGTCAAAACAATTAAGATCATCCAGAAGGCATTACCGATAAGTTTCCAAAAGTCTTTTTTATCTTCCTTTGCCCAGTATTGACAAAACACCGGCACAAATGCAGAATTTGCCGCTCCCTCTCCAACCAGGTCGCGCAATAGATTGGGGATGCGAAAGGCAACAAAAAAGGCTTCAGAGGTAATGCCCGTTCCGAAGAATGCGGCAATCACGATATCCCGCAGAAAACCCAACAGGCGCGAGCAGAGTGTAAGCAAACCGATAATCGAAGCTGACTTGAGAATGGATTTACGTTCTGACATATTTTAATTGACTGAGCCTGTTAATTATGGTATATTAACACCCTGAAAATTTTCTGGTCAAACCAAAGGAGAAAGAATGCCTCGGCGAAAGACTTCCCTAAAGGCTCAACGCAAAGATAAAAAAAGACGCCTGCACAATCTCAGGATAAAACGCGAGATTAAAAAGGCGATTAAAAAATTCAGCGCTTATATTCAAACAAAGAATTCCGCTGAGGCAAGGACCCTCCTGCCCTCTGTGTTCTCCAAACTAGATAAGGCTACCAAGAAAAATGTAATCAAGAAAAATAATGCGGCACGAAAAAAATCCCGCCTAAGCCGCATGCTCTCAAAAATAACACAACCTGAGAAGTAGTTTCTCTAATGCCAAGTCTGGCTTAAGCCTTCCGGTTTTGATATCAATATCGCAATTAAGTAAAAGGGATAATCTTTTCTTCTTCGCGCTTATTTTCAGTCTTTCTTTATGCAGCTGATAACGCAAGGCCCCGAGAATCCTCTCCGGCCTCTCACCCTGTAAGAGAAGCTGCCGCAAGAGACGCATTGCCGGCTTGATTTGCCTGTCCCTGCTGATAATCCCCGGACCCGGTGCCGGACGCATAATCTGGCGCGCCAGGGTAAAGGCATTCACCTGTATTGATTGACGAAAATTTATTAGTTTACAACACCTGGATATCTGCTGAAAGAACTTATCACGCTTGTCAACGCTGCGGGCCTCCAGAATCAAGCTGAGATGGGCAAGCGGCTTTTTAAGAAGGCTGAGTATATACTCCTTTATGCGGGGGCTTAATCCGCCAGCGTCCTTAATCAGAATCAATCTTTGCTTGGACTTTACAGGAAGCAGGAGAAATCTTTCTTGCAGGGTTTTTAAATCCAGGCCCTTTGAATAGAGAATTTCAAAATTAAACAACTCCAGTTTACCTAATTTGAGCTCTTGCTTAATCTTCTCTAGTTGTACATCTTTGGAAAACTCATCCTCGCCAATAAAAAGATATGTCATTACCAGATATCTATAACGCGGTCAACGACCCGCCTGGCTAAATCGCTCACTGCCTCGTTTATCGACTGGGATTCTGATTTGTTTGCGGTAAAATAGGTTGTGTCTCCGGTAAAATTCTTTACCTGCCAGAGGACGGTCTGGGCAGAGGCATCATAAAGCCTTAAGGTTACCACCAGGCTGATTCGGTATTCCTCTATCTCCTCCTCGTCAGCCCCGGTATATCTTAAGGCATCTCTGCGATAATTAACCAGCTCGCCTTCCAGGATCAAATCCGCATTTGCCTCTTCTGCCAGCCGCAGGTTGCCGTCCAGGATAAACTGGTCAATAACCTTGCGGGTTATATCATTTTCCAGAAGGGGATAATAAGTCTGATACCGCCTGGCAACCGAGGTTTCTCCGGTAATATTAATTTTATTTACGAAGGGGCGTACATAGATGGTTTGATAATCCTCCGTGATCAGCGAGCGCGTTGTATAGCCGCAGCCGAATGCCAGAAAAGATAAACAGCAGGCTAAAAAACAGGAGCCCAAAAACCTGAATCGCAAATTATTTAGTGCTCTCATCTTTCTCCTCCAGGGCCTTAAGCTTTTCCGAAGCCTTGGCTGCCCATGGGCTGCGCGGATAATTCTCAATTACTATATTATAATAAATCCTGGCTGCCTGATAAGCCCGCTGCTTCTCGTAAAACACAGCACTGTCGTAATACCCCTGAGCCTCCCTCTCCTGTAATTGCCGGATATTTTCTTCTGCCTGAAGGGAGAGCGCCGCATCGGAATGGGAGAGAACGAATTCCTGAAACTTCTCCTTGGCTTCGCGGGTTGCCTCCTGGTCGTAATCAGGACTGGGAGAAATATTTGCTCTGCATTCGGCAATCTGAAATTCGGCCGGAGTCACCCATTCACTCTGGGGATAATTCTTAATCACCCTGCCGAACTCCTCCTCTGCCTCAAAATAGTTACCCAAACTCTTTAATATCAGGCCTAATTTATACTGGGCCTCGGCTGCCAAAGGTCCGTAGGTGGAATTATCGATTACCTTTCTGAATATCTCTATAGCCGGGTTTTCTACCGGAAGGGTAATGCCAAGCGCCTTGCGCTTCTCCCCCTGCATAAAGCTCTCGGCAATGCCAAACTCCTTCTCAATAATGCCGCTGATCCTTGAACTAAACGGATATTTATCAATTACCTTCTGATAGGCAAGATAGGCCTCGTATAACTTGCCCTGTTTTTCTAAAATAGCCCCCAAATAATACTGTGCCTCTGCTGCCTGTTCGCTTTTGGGATAATGCTGAAGCAGCCTCTCGAATTCACTCTGGGCCTCCTTCAGCTTGCCCTCCCCGTATAACTGCAAGGCAGAATCCAGCTGTTCGGCAGGCGTAGGCTTAACCGCGTATTTGGGATTTATCCATTCTCCTGTCTTGGGCGACCAGATCCAGAAGGGATAAGCAAGCTTACTGCCCAGCAGAATAAATAAAAGGGATAGAAAAATGGCTCTGCGCATAGCACTTAAATTTAACATAGATAAGCTGGTTTGTCAATTAGAACAAAATTCTGTCGTCTTTGGATAAAGAGACCCGCTTATCGCCAACTGTCTTGCCGCAGCCGGTGCAGACATATTCATATAAGTAGCCGTCAGGCAGAATCAAAAGCAGCCTCTCCCTGACCGGCATTGAACCGCCGCAATTGTTGCAGTAGAGCCTGCTTGCCTGAAAATCCTTATATTGATAGCCTTCTTGCATTTTGAGCCAGTATGATTTTCCGCGGTTATTTTAGTGTGAAAAATAGCTGGGGTCAAGGTGTTTCTAGTTTCCTGATAAATAAAAATAAGCTCCGGGGATTTGATTGAAGAGTTTAATTATCTCAACCAGAATCACGATAGAGAGATTAGCCGGGGCAGCATAAACAGGCACCAAAACCGGAAAAAAAATACCAACAAATAGCAGACTGAGTCCTAAGGAAATTACTAAGGCAAGATAGGGTACAACCACCAGATTAGCCAACACAGTGATTGGCGAAATAATCTTAAAATAATAACTAAGGAGCGGCAAAACACCCAGCCAGGCGGCCAGCGAAACAGAAAAGGCATTAGTTGAAAACCGCGCAATCTTCTCCAAGCCATGGTTTTTTGCTTTTTGCCTATTTTTTGCAGGTTTCTCTGTTTCTGTTTTATCAAAAAATTTTTTCAATACAGGAGCGAGATAAACTATAGAAATCACGCTGGCAAATGAAAGCTGAAACCCCAGATTAAACAGTTGCCCAGGATTTATCGCCAGGATTATCAGCGCTGCCAAAGCAAGAGAATGAGAAATATGCACCTCTCTTTTTAATAAGAATCCGGATAATACAACAATTGCCATTATGCTTGCACGGATAACCGAGGGCCGCGCACCGGTCAGGAGGCAATAGAAAATTAAGAGGAAAATAATCAGTGAATAACGCAGGTTGCGCCTGATCCTGAAGATTTTAAGCAATAAATCCAGGATAAGGGCGACAATTCCAACGTGCAAGCCGCTGATTGCCAGGACATGCATGGTTCCTGTCTGAATGAATAAGCGCCTTATTCCGGAAGGTATCCTACTGCGCTCTCCGAGAATCATTGCCGAGAATATGCCTGCCTGAGTTGCCTTGAGATTATCAAATAAAATTTTTTGGCTTTTATTCCTTATCCTGTAAGCAATAATTTTTAATGGATTTAATTTATCCCTGCCTAAATGATTTATTGAGTTCTTCTTGCCCACTGTAAGAATCGAATATATCCCCTGGTTCTCTAAATATTCACGGTATTGAAACTGAGTGTTTTTTGTTTGATAGGGCCGAAAGAGGCTCCCCTCCAAACTTAGACAATCGGCATAGTCAACAGCCTCTTTGCGAAAAACCCTTACCAATACCCTGCCAGATACAGAATAGATCTTGCCTGCCCAGATAAGTTGCCGGGCAGTAACAATGAAGCTGCTAGAATTAGGCTTAGTTTGGGGGAAATCGCAAACCACTCCCTGAATAACTACGGGTTCAGATTTATAAAAGGTAAAATTGCGGATATGCGGATATGCTAAATAATACTTGTTTGATAAGAAGAGCCCTCCCAAAACCATTGCCAGAAGATACAAAAGCCAAATGGCTTGCCTATGCTGGACAAATGCAAAACTAAGTATTAGCAAAACCCAGGCAAGGGTATATAAGAATAAAAAGGGCGCGTGCAGTAATTTTACCAGCCAGATCCCCAGGGAAAAACAACAGGTAAATAAAGGCAGGAAAGACATTTTTTGGCATAAACTATTCAATCCACAGTAAAATAGTCTTTGATTACCATGTATTTGTAATCACCTATACCTTGGATATTTTTTAGCTCCGCGATATCGACGAATTTTTCTTTATGCTTGCGGTAATCAATTATCCTCTGCGCTAATTTAACACCGATACCCGGAACATCAATAAGCTCCTCTTCATCAGCCTGATTAAGATTAAGCTTTGCCACGTCCTGGCTAAGATAACCAATAATCCGGATTTGTGAATAATGCTTGTCTAGAAAATTGATTCCCAGACCAATAAGCGCAACTATGGTCAGAAAGAGAATAACCCCGTGCTCCTGCTTCGTCAGATAAAATAGGGACATCCTTTTACCCAATCAAGGGACACCCTTTTAGCCAATCGGGAGGGTGTCCCAAAAATCAGTAAATTGCAAATCCGGGGACACCCTTGTATTCAGACAAAAGGGTGTCCCTGATTATAATGCGTTCTTCTATGGATAATAGACGCTAAAACCCGTAGAATCTCACAGGAATTTTTTAAGAATTCTGCCCTGATTATGGATGGATTTTTTGATATTCGTTAGAAGGCGGGAATCTGCTAAACTACTATATTTACCAATTTATTGGGTACGACAATGAACTTCTTCACTGTCTTTGCGGCAATCCAGGATTTTGTCCTTTCATCTGCGAAAACTGCCTGTCTTAACCTCTCTTCATCGATATCAACTAGAACCTGAATTTTGGAACGCACCTTGCCGTTAACCTGGATAATATAGGCAACTGTTTCCTCCCTGATAAGTTCAGGATTATAAACAGGCCATTTGTTTTTTAGAATGCTCTGCTCATTGCCTGACCTTGCCCACATCTCTTCTGTAATATGAGGAACAAAGGGCGAAAGAAGAAGAATCGCTGTTTTTATTGATTCTTTTACCGGCTCTTTATCCGGGATTTTATCCGCTAACCTGTAAATCTCGTTAACTAACTCCATAATGCTTGCGATTGCCGTGTTAAGCTTGAATGTTTCGATATCCTCGGTTACCTTTTTGATGGTCTGGTGGGTCTTACGCTGAAGCAAAATTGCTGATTCCGCATATTTTCCCCCTTCCCGAACCCCATCCTTAACTTGTTCCGAAAGGCGCCAGACACGGCTTAAAAACCGGTGCGCTCCGGCCAATCCCTGCTGACTCCATTCCGTCTGGTCCTGCGGCGGAGCGGTAAAGAGTATGTACAACCTTAAGCTATCTGCCCCGAATTTTTTTATCATTCCATCGGGATCAACAATATTTCCCCGCGACTTGGACATAACCTCTCCGTCTTTTAAGACCATCCCCTGGGTAAGCAATTTCTCAAAAGGCTCGGAAAAATCAAGCAATCCCAGAT
>JBHPGP010000034.1:0-10419 GCA_042570305.1 Candidatus Omnitrophota bacterium | reverse complement strand
GTATATTACTATTTATAGCGGTATTGAGATTAATAAGTTTGATTTAGATATTAATATCGGAGAGAAGAAACGCGAGTTTGGTATTAAATCAGCTGATTTAGTGGTGGGAGTGGTATCCAAGCTCTGGGAGGGCAAAGGACATAGGTGCATATTAGAGGCCGCCAAAAGGGTAATTGCTAAGGTGCCCAATGCTAAATTTATGTTTGTTGGTGAGGGGTATTTGAGACAGGAATTAGAGAAACTCACACAAAAGATGGACTTGACTGATAATGTGATTTTTACTGGATTCAGAAGCGATATACCTGAGGTTACTGCTATTTTCGACATAGCTGTGCTTGCTTCGTTCTTTGAAGGGTTGGGCAGGGTTCTGCTTGAGGCAATGGTTTTAAGCAAACCAGTAATAGCTACCAGGGTAGGAGGGATTGTTGATGTTGTAACTGACGCTGAGACTGGCATTTTAGTTTCGCCTAATGACTCAGTTGCTTTATCAGGAGCAATGATCAAGCTGCTTTTAGATGATGACTTAAGAAAAAGGATGGGAGAGGCAGGCAGGGCAAAGATAGATGCTAAGTTTACTGCTCGCACAATGATAAATCAAATTAAAGAGGTGTATGAAGGGCTATTGGGCACGCATACGGAAAAATTAATTTAATGAGGTGAAATATGGTTAATTATACTTTATTGATTCTTACGTTCTGTAGCTCGTTGATTATGTCATTTTTGCTTACTCCCCTGATGAGGAATATAGCCTTTAAAACCGAGATATTATCCAGGCCTGGCAGGAGGAGTGTCCATGTCAGGTCTATTCCTTATTTAGGAGGCTTGGCAATATATTTTGCCTTTACGATTACAATTCTGATTGCCTCTTATATAAGTGAGCAATTTAGATTAGAGTTTTACCCAAAGCTAACCGGCCTGATTATGGCGGGGACACTTATTGTAATATTAGGATTGTGGGATGATATAAAGAATATACAGCCCATAATTAAACTTACCGGGCAAATTGCGGTTGCCTTGTTATTGTTTGGTTATGGCTTCAGGGTAGAGGTGTTGACTAACCCCTTTACAGGCGTAGAGGTGCAGGTGCCTTTATATTTGAGTATATTAATAACTACTGCCTGGATCGTAGGATTGATTAATGCAATAAACCTGATTGACGGCCTGGATGGCTTAGCCGCAGGCATAACATTTATAGTTTGCGGAGCACTTTTTTTTATTGCCCTTTATTTAAACAACCAGCTGAACGTTTTCTTATTAGCGATTTTGGCTGGTAGTGTACTGGGTTTTCTGCGCTATAATTTCCATCCTGCTAAGATATTTATGGGTGACGCAGGAAGCATGTTTCTTGGCATGATGTTGGCTTCCATAGCATTGATTCGCTCTCAGCATAAGTCAGCGGTAGCAGCGGTTTTGCTGGTCCCGATTGCTGCTTTGGCAATCCCTATTTATGATACCCTGGTAGCAGCCATCAGGCGGTTATTAAAAAAGGGTTCTATATTTAAGGCGGATAAAAAACATCTTCACCATAGGTTGTTGAGCACCGGCTTAACCCAGAAACAAATAGTACTTTTTATGTATCTGGTTACATTATATCTGGGGATATTTGCCTTTTTATTTGTGCTTATACCAAGTGAATATGCACTTATCCTTCTGCTTTTATTGGCGTTAGGGCTGTTTATGGCAAGCAGGATAATAGGCTTTGTTGAAAGGAACGCAAGGTTGATACACAGAGCAGAATTAAAGAGAAGGAAGCATGAAATCTGATTTAATCAGAATTATGCGATCGCATAACTCATTTGCGCACAATACTTTTAGTCCCTGATTTAAATAAGGCAGCGTTATTGAAAGCAATAAAAAACGGTAAGATGTATGTTCTTAAGGGCAAGAAAAGCACAGACTTTATCCTGGATAGCCTTACAGTAAGCGATGCCTCAACCGGCGCTAAAGCCTTAATGGGCGAAGAGGTATTATTAAAGGATAGGCCCAGAATAGGTATAAGCGGAAATTTCTTAAGAGGATAAGATGAGCCGCTTAAGATAAGATTGATCAGGAATGGGAGCATAATTGAAACCTTTGAGGTTAACTCGCCCTTTGATATTTCTTATCAGGATAATTATAATGGAAAGGGCGAAAAGATTTATTATCGTTTAGAGATTCAGTCTGCAGGATTATTCCTGGTTACCAATCCAATATTCGTAAAGAGTTCCCGCCCAGAAAATACTTGACTTTTATAATTTCAAGAATAGTATAATATTGTCAAGCCTAACGAAAATAAGGCTTTTTAAGACTTAATTAAGATCATTATGAAAGGAGGAGCAGATGAAGGCTGTAGCTAATATTGTTCTCATAGTTGCTGTAGTAAGTCTGGTATTGGGCATCTATTCACGCTTGACACTAAATCCTTTGCCATTTGCTCCAGGTAAAGGGATTGAAGCGCAGGCATTCTTGCAGTTTACCAATACCTGTCTTTTGATTGCCATTGCCTTGATGGTTAAGGGAAAAAAGCAGGGTTAATTTTGCCAGATAAATAGCTTTAAAGGGGCACCTTTAGTTAAAAGACAGGTGCCCTTTTTACTAAAAAAAGGGCTTTGGCCTGCGGGGTTGACAGAGTAATTAATATATGTTATACTTTGCATAGAAAAAGAGGATGGAAATACGAAAAGGCAAACTCAGGGTAACCTGGGGACGCAAAGCAGTGCTTCCAGAAATTTCTGGAAAGGCAGGCTGCCGAGGTTCCTAAAATTTAATCTCAGGATAGTTTGCCTGAGATTTTTTTTTGAAAATTCAAAAAGTGCCAGGCACGAAAGAAATAAATATTAAAAGTGCCAGGCATAAAGAAAAAAAAAAGGAAAAAAATGCCCAGGTTACCCAGAATATATATAAAAGGCATATTATATTACGTAACTTGTCGCGGGATTCACAATCAGAACATTTTTAAAGACAAAGAGGATTACCGGATGTTCTTAGAATTGTTAAAAAAATACCAGCAGCAATACGGCATCAGATTGTTTTCCTTTGTGCTTCTTCCTGACCATTTGCATTTGTTGTTAGAAGTGACCGGAGAGGAAAACGATATTTCCGGATTCATGCATAGCTTAAATAACACCTATACCAAATATTTTAACGGCAGATATGAGAGGAAGGGCCATCTGTTTCAGGGAAGGTTTAAAGCAGCGCTGGTGGAAAAGGCGCCTAATTTAAGTACCCTGACTGCTTATATGCATCTTAATCCAAAAAGATTGCATTTGGTAAATGACCTAAAAGATTATCCGCATAGCAGCTATGGCCATTATTTGAATGAACCGAAAGACAGCCAATTTAACCTCCAGCAGGAGATTGCCGAGGTTTTGAGCCTATTACAGGGTAAGGGTTACGAGGACCTGGTTAACCAGCTGAACAGCGAACAGGGGGATGAACTGCACAAGAGGCTGCAACGGGGAGGTATTGTTGGCTCGGAGGAATTCATAGATAGGATAAGGCAGGAGGTTGATAGTTACAAAGCAAGGTCCGATAATCATCAGGCTGCCGAAGAAAATAAGCGATACAGGCTCTTTGTGATTACCGGAAGCGTGATTTTGATTGTGCTTGCCGGAATAAGCGGAATATATTTCTATTTTACGACAAGGGATAGAGGTAATCAGCGAATTCTAACCCGGGCAGTTATAAAGGCAGAAGAGCTGGATACAACCGAATGGGAGGTAAGATTAGTCCCGGTTTCAGAAGGCGAGCCTCAAGTAGATACCCTGAGCTTTACTCAGGGAAAATTTATTTCCGGTAAATTAAATACGCAAGGATACTCAACTTCAAACTATACCCTGACTATTGAGGAAAGCGGAAAGATTATCTGGGAGACTATGCAGACAGGCCCAGAGGGAACTGCCTCATGGCGGGGTGAAATTGAGCAGGGCATAATGAGAGGAATCTTAAGCCTGCGGCAGGAGGGGCAAGAGCCGCAGGATTTTTCATTTATGAGCATAAAATACAGGAGGAGATGGGATGAGACAGGCTTACTTTAAAAGGTTTTCTCAAATAGGCATGATCATTAGTCTGGGGGCAATTTTAATTCTGGCCTGCGAGGCAGAGATTGCCCAGGCAGAGAAAAACGGAACAGAGGTTAAGACTACAAGCACAGACAAATCTATACAAGGAGAAATTACAGGGATAGGAAAGAATTATATTGCGGTAACCTATGAGATGAATGAGGAAAAGGGCACTGAATACGAAATCTTATTGCCTGTAGACAAAGATCTCCAGTTAGTGCATAAAAATAAATTCAGTGAGCTGAATATAGGAGATACCGTGCGCATTAAATATGAAGAGATTACTGAGGAATATGCGGAGACTAACAGGAAACTGCGCAAGGCAAAGGTAATTACCTTTGTTAAACCGGCAGAAAAAAAGCCAGAAAATTTAGATTCGATAGAAACATTGATTTCCCATTAAGGAGATAAATAAAGAGAGAGGATAAAAATAAGGAGAGAGCGATGAAAAAGATAAGAATGTTTTTGAGTATAGCCATGTTAGCAGGACTAACCTTAAGCATTTTTTTCTTTACGCGGGAAGCCCAAGGAGTGCAGGTAAAAAGGGTGCTCAGGGGAGAGGCCTCATTTAGTACTGAAGAGTCTGTAAAGCTCGTAGACCTTTCCGCAGCCCTCGGTAGCGAGCTTTTAGACTTAACTAAGACCTTTGTTTTTATCCATCCGCGCATAGATGGAGTATATACCTCAAAGGATATTTTTACTGCTAATTTTGATGATAATAAGACGCTTTTAATCCAGCGCGGAATGGACGAAACAGCAGCAGTGGTTTCTTATACGATTGTCGAATTTATCTCCGGTGTTAAAGTAATACACGGTTCGACTGTTATAAATTCAACCTCCTACACCAAGACTACTACGTTGCCAGAAGAGGTAGAAGCTGATGCCTCTTTTGCTATAGTGACCGGGACTAAAATCGGTTACAGATTAACAGGTGGTCACGCCGTTAGCCATGACCAAGGGGCTACAATTACAGGCGAATTAAACGACAGCGATACTAATGATAAATATGACCAGATTATCTTCAAGAGGGATTATTTGGGACAGTCCGGCAAGGAATGGGTAGTTGCTTTTGATTATCAGGTGGTAGAGTTTTTATCAGAGGCCAATGCACAAAAGGGCGAGATACAGCTTTCAACAGCTCCGGCTACTGTTGATTTAACAAGCGGAGGTTACCATGCAGTAGATCCTGCTAAATCCTTCCTGGTTGTGCATTTCAGGGGAGGTTCAGGGACCGGTGGCAATGAATCAGCTTTCTTTGTACGCGGAGAAATCAATGCTGCAGGCGATACCTTGACATTTACGCGTGCTTCCAATACTGACACAGCAACCGTGGTTTGGTATCTGGTTGAGTTTGATGACGTAACATTCTCACAAAGAGGAACGGCTTCATCCAGCACTAATACAGCCACTACCGGAACATTCGGCTCTTCAGTGGATGCAACACGGACTTTTGAGGTATTTTCTGTTTCATCAGCAGGCGACAGAGGCGATGTTTCCTGGTCAAGCACACTTACCGGTACTAGCGGCACCTTTACCAGAGCAGTAACAGGCACTGCTGCCAATATTGCCTGGTTTGCAACTGAGATGCCTCCGTTAAAAGTTACCTCTCCTAACGGCGATGAGGTTTGGGAGGTGGGCAATCCCTATAGTGACCCGGACCAGAAGATTACCTGGGAGCATGCAGATGCGCTTGAATCCGGCGGATCAGGAACAGGCGGAGTGCACTTACTTACAATAAAACTTGATAAGGCAGGCGGCACAGGAGGATATCCCATAACTGTAGCAGCAAATGTATTGGCTACTGATGATGCATATCCTTCTTCAGGAAGTTGGTCAATACCCGATACTATAGATGCACAAAATCCCATCGGAGATACCCTAAAGATTAGAATTATTGACGATGACCCGACAGCCGGTCTTCCGGCAACCAGGAATTACGATGAATCCAATGATGTTTTTGCTATTGAGGGATATCTGGCTCTTGGTGAGCCAAACGGGCCACAGGACCCGGTTTGGAAAATCGGTGACACAGACAAATATATTACCTGGACTAGCCATGGGCAAATCGGCAACATTGAAATACGCTATGATGTTGCAAGCGGCAATAGCGGTATAGACGGTATTCCTAATTCGGATGATGATTACCCTATTTTGATTGATACGGTTGATGCATCTACTGCCAGTCCCTATAACTGGAATCCGGGAGGAACAGGGCTTCCGGATGTTCCTTATGCCACCTTGCGGATTAAGATAATTTCGCTTACTTATTCTTCGCTGGTAGATTATTCTGAGGCTGATTTTGAGATTAGGCCGGCGATTTATATTATTGAGCCCGATGATACTGACCAGTGGATGGTAGGAAGGATTAATACGATTGAGTGGAACGCTACAGGCTCAGTGCCCAACGTTAATGTATCTTATAATGCCGCAGGTACTGGTTTTGTAGACCTTGATGACAATCCGATTACCGGTTATCAGGGCGTTTCTCCCACTCCAGGTTATAGCTATACCTGCGGCGCCGGGAATTATTGTTATGACTGGACAATTGACCCGGATACTACTCAGGCCCCCAATGTAAAACTAAGGATAGAGAAATCCGATAACCAAGAAGTATTTGATGAGGGACCGGATGACGGAGACGGTTTCTTCAGCATTATTTCTTCGGTTACTCTCGGTGACCCTCCAACTTCCCAGATCCTCAGGGTAGAGCAAGATACACCTGTTTACTGGACTCATCCCGGAGGCCTGGGCAACGTAGGAATAAAATATACTACCCAATATTCAACAGGACTGAATTGTCAAGATGAAGATACCGACAATAGCTCCTGCTGGACGACAATGGGCACTCCGCCTAACGATGCCGCGAATTTAAATCCAGGCGTTAGCGGCGGCTCATATACCTGGAAGCCGCCAGCCGGCGCTATCAGCGGGGATGTGGGAATCAGGATTTTTGAGGAGGGAGCAAATCAAAACTTAGTCTATGACCAAAAAGGTTCTTACACAATAAAGGGAAGGATTAGTGTCAGCGATATCAATGAGATCTTGCATGTGGGAGAGACCAAGCTGATTGAATGGGATGCTTACGGAAACATCGGCAATGTGTATATTGATCTTTCCCAGAATGGCCAGGCCGGACCCTTTGATGTCGAGATTTTGGGCCCGAATGTTCCCTATGAGGATAATGGCGGATGCCAAAAGGTTAATATCAATGCCTCTGTTGAGCAGTTTCTCTGGGGAAGCAGCGCTTATTATAGTGACCCTGCATGTGCTAACCCGTATACAGGAATACCCGATGAGATAGCTGAAAGTTGTTCGATAAAGGTATATAAAATCGGTGAGCCTGACCCGACAAATGGCACTGCCGGTGTATCAAATGAATTTAAGTTAAGAGGGAATATTCTCAATGTAGATGTTGACGAGGTAGAATACAATGTCACTGATACCGCTACGATTAGCTGGACGCCTGTTCCTTCGAATTACACGGCGACTGTGACCATAGAATATTCTGATGGGCAAAATCCTCCGGTTGCCTGGACTGAGATTGATGAGTCACCGGTTGCTGCTTCCGCAGGGACCTGTGATTGGTATATTACTACGCAAACGCCTGTTTCTCCCACCATGAAGGTGCGGGTGTACGTAGATAATGCCGAAGACGACCCTGGTGATGACTCTCCGTTTTTTGCGATTAAGAGCACTCTGCTCCTTACAGGGGAGGCTAACGGCGATGGTAGCCCGGTGTGGGAAATCGGGACAAACAAATCGATCACCTGGAATGCAATAGGAGATATAAATCCGGT
The DNA here is from genome assembly GCA_042570305.1 of Candidatus Omnitrophota bacterium. Taxonomy (GTDB): domain Bacteria; phylum Omnitrophota; class Gorgyraeia; order Gygaellales; family JAHJCI01; genus JASFIK01. The sequence goes on along the minus strand of JBHPGP010000034.1, from coordinate 2,582 downwards.
TGATATCTATTATACCCTGACCGGTGTCGAGCCATATGACCAGCCCTTGGTAACCGATTATCCTGCCGGTTCAGGAAACCAGTCATATCCTATGGAGCCCATTCCCAACGATATTATACCCAATGACATGAATACCAATATAAAGTTTAAGGTCTTTCGTCATGGAGATAGCACAATAGGCGGCGAATCCCAGAATACCATCACGATTAAGAAAAGGTTTACCGGCGTAAGCGCTCCTGCTGTTGTACGTGTTGATGACCATGATATTGGCTTAAGCAATATTACCTGGAATACGTTTGGCAATATCGCTCCCCCTTCAGTACCGGAGACCCAGGTTTATTTAAATTATGATAAAAATAGCGGCGGAGGTACTGATGGTAACCCTGGAACACCGGGAGATAATTATCTCTTTCCAATTAATGACGGCAATCCAATTACTGATTTTGGAACCGGGTTTGTCTGGGATGTAGACGATGCCATCGGAGAGAATGTGCGCATCAGGGTAAAATCAGTAACTGAGCAGGATGATGTATACGGAGATATGGGTTCTGATATTGTGGTGAAAGGAAACATTGATGCAACCTATCCGACGGGTACAGATGTACTTACCGTAGGGACAGGTGTGCCCGGCGGTATTCAGTATGCAAAACACGGAACCATCGGTAATCTCAAGATTGAGTATATTTATGTGCCCACCGGTGAGGCAACAGTGATTTCTCCAGAGCCGGCAGGAGCAGGGGGTGCTGGCAGTATGACTTGGACACCCTTTGCGCAGGATAGCTTTAGCAATAATGTAATTAACCAGGGAGCATCAGCACAAAGCCGATTGAGATTTACGGGTTTGCTTCATGAATCAAACCCCGTCTTAAAAGTCGAAAAATTATCCCCTGCCTTTAAGATTAAAGGCGATATTTCTGATATCGAGCCAGGCGATATTGCTAATGAGCCGTTTCCGATCGCAACCACAACCTATATTAAATGGACGACCCAGGGGGATGTGGGCGATGTGAGAATCAAATTAGACCTTCTGGCAGGTAACAGCGGCGCCGATGCTCTCCCTAACACCTATGATGACTACCAGATAACTGTTACAGGACCGGACACGACCTATCCCAATGGTAATTCCGTACCGTATGATCACGATGGCGATTACGGCTCTGGCCCTTGCCCTGGTTATGGGGTTGATTGTACTGGTTGCTGGGAATGGACAATCCCTGAGTCAGTAAGCGGACAGGCGCGTATCAGAGTAGAAAGCATAGATAATGCAGTTAAAGACCCTGCTACCAATATGGATACGGCAGGTTATTCAGATTTCAATTTTAAGATTCAGGGTGACATTGACCTTACTACCACACCTCCTAACGGACCTGCCCCCAATTATTGGAAAGCCGGGCAGACCGGTAAGCTGATTGACTGGGACCCCACACCTCCTGGTCTGGGAGACGTGAAAATCTATCTGCATTATGATGACGACGGCGGACCCGTATATGATAACACTCTTGAGATTACACCTGCCCCACTCTACAGCAATGGCGAAAAGCCTGTATCTTGGGATATTCCCGATGCCTTAAGCACAGAGCATGCAATCTTAGAGGTTATTGCACTGGCAGATGAGGATATTAAGGACGAATCTGCTGCTGAGTTTAAGATAAAGCCGCAGTTCCAGGTGGATGAGCCAAACGATATTAACGATCAATGGGAGGTACATAGTGCCGATCATCCAAGTTTACAGGATATTTTATGGTCCAATATAAAAGGCACTATGGATAACGTGGATATTTATATTTCTACCAACGGCGGCTTAGGGGTTGATGAAACTCCTAATACCCCTGATGACTATCCTGATGTAACCCCTCCGGACCTGGCTAACAAAGGAGGGCGCATTGCCCAAAATCAACTTGCAGGTACCGGGTTATTTGATAACTGGCAAGTGGCAGATATAATGACCAAACAGGCCAAAATCCGTGTATATAAATACGGTGACCATGAAACTTATGCTGATTCAGGGATATTCTATATCAAGGGCTCTATCTATAATGTCAATGTAAAAGAGGATGATGCCGGAAGTCCAGGAAGTCCGGTTGTTGATTTACCGATCAATACGCTTAAGCATATTACCTGGGATTCTACCGGAAGCCTGGGAACAGTGAATGTATCCTATGCAACCAATGCGGATCAGCCCTCTCCAACCTGGGTACCTATAACTGCTGCCAATAATAACGGCGTATCCTGCCAGGGAATCGCAGTTAATAGTACTTCCTGTGCCTGGACTATTCCTAATGACACTTCTGCCAACGTACAGGTTAAGGTGGAGAGCGTTTATAGCGATGACTGGGTCACGGTGAATGGAAAATCACCCGGTGCTCCTAATTTCAAAAGCATAATTGGCAGTATTGAAGAGGTAACCGTTGATGCTGATGCCAACGGAATTGATTTAATTGTCGGAGGGAACAAGACCATCCGCTGGAAGCCCAATGGTAATTTTGGCTCAGGCTTTAACATCAAGTACAGGCTCTGCGGCAGCGCACAGCCCTGTACCTGGACGCCGGTTCCCGGAGCAAGCGGCATTAGCGGCGACTGGG
>JBHPGP010000033.1:0-13336 GCA_042570305.1 Candidatus Omnitrophota bacterium | reverse complement strand
GCCCCATTGTATCTTTCTCTGGCCTGCGAAAACGGCGACCGAGCGTTCTTTTTTTTGTCTGGAGATAAAGATATCTCCGCCGTTTTCTATGATTACTTCCCTGTGCCCGCGCCTTTCTAAGTCCAGGGCAAGCAGTTGAGCGATGCTGCCGGCAACAGACGCCATGGGACCGACATTACAAATCTCGGCTGCCCCTGCCATCAGCCTGATTATCGGCGGAGAATGAATTTCTACCGTTAGCGGTTTCAGGCTGAAGGCGAAACGTTTATCTTTGATAATATAATCCTTGATGTCCTGACGAAAGCAATAAATCCTTTCCCTGACGAACTTGGCATCCAAGCGGGAGGGGCTCAGGATTAAGAGGTCTGTCTCCTCCAGAATTATACGGGTTTTAAGCAAATCTCCAGCATTGACCCATTGGCGATAAAATCGCCTTTGGTATTGATCTTGTTTTATCTTCCTCGCAAGAGGCTTCATTGGCGTTTAACAGATGCGGGGTAATGGCTCGGAGCTCAACATATCAAGGATGCGGCCTGTGCCTGCCAGCGTATTAAGCACTACCTCTCTCTTGGGTTTAGCGACTACCCTTCCGATAACCCTGGAGAATTTGCCCTGCTTGCTCCGGCGAAGATATTTCAGGGTATCTTCTGCGCAACCAGGCTCGACTACCAAAACTGCCTTGCCTTCATTAGCGATATACAAAGGGTCAATCCCCAGCAATTCGCTTGCCGCCTTTACCCGGTTGGCAACAGGTATACATTTCTCCTCAATAACAATCCCTAAATTAGCGGCCTGGGCAATTTCATTTAAGGTGGTCGCCAATCCCCCGCGGGTTGGGTCGCGCATAAATCTGACGGCCCTGCTTCTCTGCAATAAAGGAAGGAGTAGATTATCCAGACTTGCGCAATCACTCCTGATCTCTCTGCCAAAATCCATTCCCTCACGCTGGCTCAATATGCTTAACCCGTGTTCGGCAATCCTGCCGGTGATGATAATAGCGTCTCCGGACTTAATATTCTTAACGCTTAAATGCCTGATAAGCCTGCCAATACCCGCGGTATTAATAAACAGCTTATCGCAGGCTCCCCTGCCGACCACTTTGATATCCCCTGTAATAATTCTCAACCCGCAGGCGCGGGAGGCAGAAGAAATAGAATCAACCACGCGCTCCAAGGAAGAACAGGCAAGACCCTCCTCGATAATCAGGGCCAGAGAAAGATACAATGGGGCAGCCCCGCAAACCACCAAATCATTGACCGTACCAAAAACAGCAAGCTTGCCGATATCCCCGCCGGGGAAAAAAAGCGGATGCACTACAAAGGAATCGGTAGTAAAGGATAGCTCCTTGCCCCGCACGGGGAAAGTGGCGCTGTCTGTCAATTGATTCAATAAGGGATTCCCGAATTTAGGCAATATGAGTCGGCGAATTAAATCATGCGTCAGGCGTCCTCCGCTGCCGTGGGCCAATAAAATCTTTTCTCTCATTCAATTACCCTTTTCCTTTGGTTTCTTAAAAAGATCAAGGAATCTGTCCTCGTATTCTTTATAAGCCCCCCACTTATCCAGTTCCTGTTTTAACTCATTGGCTTTAGTAACGTCATTCCTCGCCAACTCAAAGAGTTTTTCAATCTTCTCCTTTATCGATTGCGGAAGGCGGGTAAGCTGGGTAAGAGACTTCTTTATCTTCTCCATTTCCGCATCGCTAATCGGACCGGGACCTGCGCCGATGCTGGAAAGACCAATCCCCTCCTTAAGATAATCCACAAGTTTATTGATCTCTCCCTCAATAAAGTGCGCCTGTTTATCCAATTCGCTTAAATCAAGGGGCAGGCTCAATATGCCTTTTAATCTTTCCAATATCGCGAAAACCGTCTTGGGATTCTCAATCTGAATTGTATATATCGGAATTTCACCAAGCAGGCAAAGGCCGGAAAAGCCTGCCTTATTGGCCAACCCTAAGAATAATCCGTTCATCCCGCTGATCTCCCCCTCGCTCATCATCTTCAACTCGTGACCCTGCAACTGCTTTAATAATTCCTTATCGGTGGCAGTAAGCCAGACGCCGGGTTTTTGGGTATGGTCAATAGGCGCGGGCATTGCCGCGAATCCGATAATCGACTTGACCTTATAGAAATTGGCCACCTCCAGGATGCTTTGCGTGTAATCCGCTGCCCTGGCAAGATCAGGCTGTGTATTGCTTAAGAAAATTATTATGTCGTTTGCCTTTATTTTAGGATTTGCCTTAAGGCCCTGGTTCTTCCAGTAATAAAAATAATTCTGTGGCAATCCCTTGGTCTTCAATACCCCGTTCTTTATGGAACTGGCCGTAGGGTAAAAGTATTCAGAGCTGCTTAATTCTGCGAACCTTTCAAATTTCAATTTTTCCACGAGATAGCCTGCGCTCTTTAAGGCGACCTCCCCCATGCCCGGCCAGGCAACAATCAGAACCGGGTTAACCAGTTGCGGTTTTTTAAAAAATTTTATTCCTTTTTGCATGCGATATCCTCCTCTTAAGCGAACCTGAATGTCTTCAAAAATTCCTCCAGCACCGTAGCCCCCCTGTACAAATAATCAACCTTCACATATTCGTTGCTTGAGTGCGCACATGCGCACGAACTAAATCCCGTAGCAACGACCGGGATGCCCATATTCTGCAAAAAGGTCATCACCGTTGCCCCTTGCGAACCTGATATCCTGGGTTTTATTCCGTTGGCAAGCAGGGCCTTTTTCAAATAAACTATAAGGGGATGCTTCTGGTGAATCTGCGGATGAGCCTCCTGAACTGCTCCAACCTCGATAGTAAACTTCTCGGCAAAGCCTCTGATAATGCTTTTTATCCGGCTGATAATCTTCGCAGGCGACATCCCTGGCAGGAACCTGACGTCAAGCTCAAACTCACACCAGTCTGCAACCACATTCACCTTATCGCCTCCGGCAATCTTGCCGATATTAACCGTCGGCGGACGAAGATACGGGTTTTTTTTATAAACGAACTTATGCGATTTTATTGCCGATAATGACCTCAATGCCAAGTCAATCGCATTTATCCCCTGCCAGGGATAAGCACCGTGAGCAGACCTTCCCTGAATCTTAACCTTAAGATGCACCAGGCCCTTCTGCACAACCACCAGTTTAAATTCATCGGCATCCAGAATCAGGGCGGCATCGGGTTTACATATTCCTTTACCAAGCAGTGGGGCCAGGCCCATCCGAGAACCGCTTTCTTCATCGGCAGTAGCGGCAAAAATTAAATTGTAGTTTAGGCGTTGTTTTTCCTCAATCAGGCTCCTGATTACTTCCAGGAGTACGGCTAAATTCCCTTTATCGTCGGAAGCTCCCCGTCCGTAAATGCGGCCATTACGCAAAACTGCCGCAAAGGCACTGGCCCCCTTCCAATTACTGCCTGCGGGGACAGTATCCAGATGTGGACTCAACATAAGACTCTTACTGCTGCTGCCCCTTAAAACCGCCAGGACATTACTGCGGTATTTTTTAAACTCGTATATTCTGGGCTTAAGCCCTAAATCCTTAAGGAATAATTTTACGAATCTGGCGATCCTGTATTCATCTCCCGGGGGATTCTCAGAAGGGATGCGAATCAATTGCTGCGTTAATTTAACTAAATTTTTTTTCTTAATCATAATCTGTATCCCAATTAATCAGTTGCTCTGAAAAACAACCCTTTGCCTGATCTGGGTCGATATGCCTTCCAGGAATTCTTTGAATTCTGAATATTCGGAAAGCGTAACGTATCTTTTTTTTGCCCTGGTTATCTGTTTAAAATAGAATTGGCCTTCCTCCAGACGATACTCAACAGAGAAATCCGCCCAGGGATTGTTTTTTTGAAAATTCTTCGGCAGGTGCTTTAACTTGAAGTTAGATGGTAGGGCTACTTGGAGCTCAACTATCGTAGTCTCCGGCATGCCTAAATCAAGCGGGTATCTGCGTATCTGCTTTGCCACCACCGCAGTATCCAGAATCGCCAGTTGAGGGAATATCCTTAAATTTCCGGCCTTGGTCCAATAATCCTGTCCGGAAAACGAATAAACCAGAACCAGATTCTCATTGAGGTCATCCAAATTAAGGATATCGTATTGGATTAGCCTGGCACGTTGAGATATCCCCTGTATTGCCTGTTTTAGGCTTTCAGAAATCGCATCATCTGAGGAATACTTCAGCCAGAAACGCTGCCCGGCGTTATATAGTCCGAAGGTGAAGACCTCTCTTTCCGCATGGATTTTCTCATCGGAATCAATCCTCATTTTAAGAATTCGCCTTACGCGGTTATGTTCCGCAGGATAAAGCGGGGTTGTCTCGATTCTATAGCCCTGCTCTGTAAAAATAAGCACCTTCCTGTCCTGGTCGCCAGAAGGCAAATCCTGGAAAGAACAGGTTTCGCAGGTAGGGTCAAGAAAGATCAAGCCATCTTCTAATTGAACTGCGGCTATAGCATGGTTGAAATTAACCGAAGGCAGGTCTTCCTCCAGGTTAAGGTAGTCGTCTGTCCCGATTAATACCGGATAGGCACCAACTCCAATCTCCCTTAACATGGTAATCAAAAGTATTGCCTGGTCTTTGCAATCTCCGTATTTATTGGCGAATATGTCTGCTGCCTTGTGCGGTTCATGCCCTGCCTGTCCGTATTCTACAGCCACGTAACGGATATCTTCAGCGCAGAAGTTATAGACCGCCCTGATCTTATCCTGAATGTCTTCCTCATCCCCGGTCAAATCAGCAACCTTTTGTTTTATTGCCGCATCCGCCTGGATCTTATCCCGTGCCAAATTCCACCACCAGTCATAAACCTCCTGCCAGGAATCAAAAGTGGAAAGAAGAATAACTGAATTTATTTTTGAAACGGGCGGCATATCCGCCTCGGGAATAATTGCCGGTATGTCCTTGAATTCCCAGGAGTATTCCCTGTACCCGGAAGCCTCTTTAACCTCCGGCTCCAGTTTTGCCTGAAATGTATTGTAAGCGGGATTGAGAATCTTGTGGTGTAGGGGCTTGCTTACGGGAAGAGCCAGCTTAAAGCTCGCCTGAATAATCGGTTCGGATTCCTGCAGGCTGTAAGAAAGAACTATATCCTCTTCGTTAATCAGCTGATTTCGGTAAACCTTGTATTTGTATTCGATAACGCAACCCTCGGTAACTTCGGGAAATGAAATAATCCTTGCCCGGGCATTGCTGTAAAGAGGAAAATTCAGGTATTTAGAAACATCTCGGATGTGCCGACTGCCTACGGCTACAACCAGACCATCCGGACGGATAGTCCGCGCGTACTCAAGCTCTACCTTCTCATAAGTAGAATCATAACCAAGCACTATTTCGGAGAAATCCTGTTTCCCCCGTTCATTTAAAATCTTAATCAGTACATGCCCGGAGAATACAGCCGTATTCTGCGGGCTAAGCTCAATCTCCTCATCACAAAATAAAATCAATGCTCCGGCGTTGGGATATTTTTCCTGCCGAGGCGCAGATTTGATTATCTCCTGTAGTTGTGGATCAATTCCCTCCAGATACAAATCCTCTCCCTCACGGGTAATCAACTGAATTTGCTTTTGGGAAAGGGTTCTATACGGCTCCTGGGAAACCCTGCGGTAAATCTCAAGTGCCTGGTCGTGAAGATTGAGCTTTTCGCAAGTCTGGCCTTGATAATACAGGGCCTCGCTGTCTGGTTTGTCTATCTTTTTAAATGCGTCCCTGGCTTCGGTATAATCGCCGCTTTTGAATAAGGCAACGGCGCGATATTTCTTTGCCTGAGCCGATTCAGTTTTGGCAAGGCACTGACTTGCTAATTCATATTCTGCACCTTGATAATAAAGCAGGCCTAATTCAAAATTAGCCTGTTCTGAATCCTCGCCCTGAACAATCAAATCCTGGTATTGAGCAACTGCGCGTTGATAATAATCCCGGGATTCTTTGACATAATCCCGCGCCTTATCAAGTTGGCTGCTTTGGGGTTGAGGCTTTTGCGCACAACCGGAAAGAGCATGCAGCACAGAGAAGAAAAGCAGGAAAATGCAGACACGGGAAAAAAATTTCGAAATTTTACTTCTTATAATTATAATACGCATTACAGGCTCCTTCGTTAGAAACCATACAGGGTCCATAGGGGTTTACGGGTGTGCAGGTCTTTGCAAATAACTGGCACTGATCAGGCTGAATTATGCCTTTAAGCACCTCCCCGCAACGACAATTCTTTTGTCTTTTTTCTGCTCTCACAGCTTTCATTTTTATGGGCATGCTTTTCTCAGCATTAAAACTTGAAAATTCATCCCTTAAGCTTAAGCCGCTTTGGGGAATTTTACCCAGGCCTCTCCAGGTTGCACCATTGATCCTGAAGGCTTCCTTGATTATTTGCCTTGCCCTGGGATTGCCGTTTCTCTTTACTACCCGCGCATACTGATTTTTCACTCCAGGTCTATCCTGGGCAATCTGATGCAAGAGAAGATAGATCCCCCCTAATATATCCAAGGGTTCAAAGCCGGCCACGCAACAAGGGATTTTGTATTTCTTCGGGATAAATTCATAGGCGCGGCTGCCGATAATTGCGGAAACATGTCCGGGACAGAGAAATCCGTCGATATTGAGGCGCCGGTCAAGCAGTAGCGCCTGCATTGCCGGAGGAATAAGTTTCAAGGCAGAAAAAAAGAAGAGATTGCGTAAACCATCTTTACGGGCTGCCAGGAGGGTAAGCGCCAAAGTCGGAGCCGTGGTTTCAAAACCTACTGCCAGGAAAATAATTGATTTTTGGGGATTATTTTTGGCTATCCTTAACGCGTCCCAGGCAGAATAGATGACCCTCACATCCGAGCCCTCTGCCCTTTGCTCCTGGAGGCTCGTATCTGTACCGGGAACCTTGAGCATGTCTCCAAAGGTCAAAATAACTGTATTCCTTTGCCTGCTTAACCAGATTGCGCGATCAATGTAAGACTGGTCTGAGACGCATACAGGGCATCCTGGCCCGGCAATCAAATCAAGGCTTGCGGGCAAAAGCCTCTTTAAGGCAAAACGATGGAAGCTCTGAGTATGGGTGCCGCAAACCTCCATAATCCTGACCCTTTTCTTTGGCATAATCTCAAATATCTTCCGAGAAACACGCTCAATCAGCTTTCTGTTACGGAATTCGTTTATATATTTCACTTGGTTTCCTTAAAAAGATTCAGCGTCTTGCGGGCAGACTCTGTATCGATTGTTTGAATAGCAAACCCGGCATGAACGATCACGTAATCGCCAGCCCGCGCCTCAGGGACCATCTGGATATTGACCTGCCGCATTAATCCGCCGGCCCTCACCCAGGCAAACTGATCCCTCTTCTTAATTACCTTCATCGGTATGGCTAGGCACATAAGAACTTTCCCGAAAACGCGGCAACTACTGCCTGCCCCAGACTGATACTCAAGTCCGAACAGGGAAGCACGCTGTGTGTAAAGATACGGAATCCTTCTTTCTCCAATAGATCCTGGCTTAATTTAAGCAGAAGCTTATTTTGGAATACCCCTCCGGAAAGAATAACGGTTTTAATCCTGGTATCCTGGTTTATTTTCAAACAGGTCCTGCTGATCATTTGGGCCACAGTCAAATGGAATCCGGCAGCAATCTCTGCGGGATTACGCTTATTCTTTAAATCCGCAATAATCCCCCTGAATACCCCAGACGGGTCAATGATAAAAACACCTTCCCTTTTTTTAAGCGCGAACCGATAAGCGCGAGGGCGAGATTTATACTCAGAGGCAAGCATTTCCAGCCGTATTGCTGCCTCTGCTTCGAACCTGACCTGATGAATGCCCAGAATCAGCGCAGCCACGGCATCAAAAAGCCTGCCAATACTGGAGGCTAGAGGGGCATTGAAATTACGCTCCCGCATTCTTTCTAATATTGCCCAATTGCCCTTATCTATGGTTTTTAGAAACTCCAAATCCAAGTTTAAGAACCGCCTCCCGAAAACCTGGCAAAGCCAGACTGCTGCCACCCTCCAAGGCTGCGTAACCGCTTTTGCGCCTCCCACAAGGGGAATGTATCTTAAATGGGCCGCCCTCCTGAAGCGCTGATAATCGGCAACTAAGAATTCCGCTCCCCAGAGAGTTGAATCGCCTCCAAAACCAGTGCCGTCAAAGGCAACGCCTATAACTTTCTGATTCTTCAGTTTGTTCTCCAGCATGCATGAGGCAATATGGGCGTGGTGGTGCTGAACAGGTATAAGCCTTGTCCTGTTTCCGGGCTTTACATCTTTTGCTCTCGAAAAATTTAGAATATATTTTGTGGAAAAATATTCCGGATGGCTGTCATAAGCAATAACCCGGGGTGACAAACCGAAATGCCGATTGATGCAGGCCGCCTGCCTTTTAAATTTTTGAAAATTCTCCGGCATTGCTAAATCATTGACTGCCTTGCTCATAAAGGCGCACCGGCGATAAGCAAAACAGAGGCTGTTCTTTATGTCTGCCCCCAGGCCCAATACCGGTTGCCTGAGCTTAAAAGGTAAATTTATTTTTGTCCAGGATTCCCTCTTCATTCTAGCCTTTAAAAGTATGGGCGGATGTCCCGATTTGTAAATCTAATATGTTATCAATCCTGAAGGTTCTTTCCTGATTTCGTAAATTGCAAAAGGCCACAAGATAGACCTGATTTCTCTCCTGCGTTACTGCCCTGGGTATAACCTCCCGTTCGGTAATTTCTGCACTGGCTCCGGAAAGGTATCTTATCTTAAGGCTGGCCCTTATATCCAATGCGCGCTGAATCTGAGCCATCTTGGCATTATTGATATCGTTCAATAACTGGCAGCTTAGACCGAACAGCCCGATGAACTGCCTGAAATCAACCACACCCTTCTTAACCAGCATGGAGCTCAAATGGCGAAAAACCTTTTCGGTTAGTTCGACATCGGCAAGCGCGCGGTGCTGCTGGATATTATTTATCCCGAAATGCCTGGCTACGAACCAAAGCGGATAACGCTCCAGACCCGGCAGCATCCTCTTGGCCATCGCCAGAATATCGGCTATCTGTAATTGCGCAGGCAACTCACCTTTAATTAATCTCAGTTCCGACAATAAGAATCCTAAGTCAAAAGGGGCATTATAGGCAACCAGGCAGGAATCCGCAATAAAATCCAGGAACTTCGGCATAATCACGGCAATATCAGGCGCATCTTTAAGCATCTTGCCGTCAATCTGGTTGACTGCAAATGCCTCCAGAGACACTTCTCTGGATCCGGGATTAACCAGGGAATGCAAGGTCCCCAACCTGTGTTTGCCTTTCAATCTGATTGCAGCAATTTCAATAATGCGGTCGCCTGATTGCGGATTAAGGCCTGTAGTCTCCAGGTCAAAAATAGTAAATTCTATCTCGTTGATATCTTCAGGCATATCTTCTTTGAATGATATAATTATCTATAAGCCTCGCGGGGCGGTAGGATAACTTAACCCTGCGCAAATTCACTAATCCCGAATCGTCCATGGCGTTGATATACCTAAAACCGGTAAGGCAACGGCAAAATTCAGAAAAGATATATTGAGAAATGCCCCGGTAGCCCAGAGAGCAGACCTCGGAAAGCACGCAGAAGATTTCTGAATTTAAGCGGAACCCGCAGGAATAAGCGCTTAGCTTATCCTTGATCTCGACCACATAGCCAATCAGCCCAAGCCGAAGAAAGTTCTCCAGAGCCAGCTCCTGGCAGGAGTAGTTGTCCTCGAGCATAGCCCTGTATAATGAGTCGGAGAATCTACGCTTACGCTCATCTGACCAGCGGAGGTATAAATCAAGGCAGGCAACCTTATCCTCCCGGCAATACGGCCTGAATTTAAAATCATGGTGTTTTACAAAATAATTGTAGTCTGCGCGCTTGGATTTAAACCTCCTGCCGCGAAAAGAAAGAATATCCTCCCTATTATAAAGATAGTCCGCTGGCTTGGCGTAATAAACGTATCCCAACTTGCGAAAAAACGCTAAATCCCTTTCTTCTACGTTCTCGATGCGGGATATCTGATTATTCTTGTTTAGCTTGTCCATAATAGCGAAACACTTGTTGATTACCCCCGGACAAATCCCCTGGCCAAGCGGGGGAAGATGCATGAAACAACTATGCCTGTCTTGAAAGAAAATACACAGGGAGCCGTCTAATATAACATAAGAAATCCTGAAAAGCTTTTTCCAGATGAATATGCTGGCAGTGTGATAGGCGGATAAATGGTATTCATCGGGCTTCAGGAATCTTTTAAAAATCCTATCTTCTTGCAGCCTAAGCTCCCTAAGTCTCACGGCAATTAAATCCCTATTTCGGCTAAATTCAAAATATTCCCTGCGGAGTAATCAGCAAAAAGCTCGCGATTATCTTTAAGTACTGTCAAGACCCGGGGCGTCTTGAGATAACCAAGGAGATAACGCACGTAATCTTTGAATTGCCTGTTCTTTTCCCTGCCTGAAGCATACGGGCAGTTTAAATCCACGCTGAGATAAACCTTGCCTTGCAAGCGATGGAGCAGAAACGGATAGAGTCGGCATTCCAAGGGCCTTTGAGTATAAATTTTACAGCGGCTGCTTTCTGGATGCAAAAAGCGGCAAATATAATAATCGCGATAGGCAATCAGCCTGATCTTTTTTAAATTTAATTTTATTTTTTCTTTTCCCAGGAGACCGGCCGCCCAGATGCTGGGATTGCAATTATAGCGGCAACAGCCCAGGCAATGCAAACAGTATTCTCCCGGAACATACGCTTTTATCCTGAACAACTCTACCTTCCTGCGGAAAGTCGGCTAGCTAAAAGTGGGGGCAGGCCGGCGGCAAGAATCTTCTCTTGAGCGGATTTAATATCGTAATCTATCCTCTTGACCGCTACCTCCTGTTTCTCGCTATCAAATACACAGTAGCTGGCCTGATTGTTGCCGTCGCGCGGCTGGCCAACGCTGCCAACATTAATAATATAACGATAATCCTGCCTGAGCTTCAGGCTTACTTCGTTTTGATAAAATGCCTTTTGTTTCCTGTCCTGAATGAAGGCGCCCGCAATATGGGTGTGTCCGATAAAACAGATTTTCCGCTCCAGCAGAGAGAAAGTCGCAGAGGCTTCGAATAAGTCGAAGATATAATTAAATTCTTCGGGCTGGTTTAAGCTGCCGTGCACAAGGATAAAGTCGTCATTTTGATTGATTAGCTGCAAGGATGCCAGAAAGTTACGGCTGGGCGAATCTAATCTTTGCCTTGTCCAGAGTACAGCCTCTTTAGCCCAATGATTAAAATATTCCAGAGAGAATAAACCGGCTGTTGCCCGATCGTGATTGCCGGCAATAGTATTTCTGGAAATTTCTCTGGTTATCTGTATGCATTCAAGGGGATTGGCTCCGTAACCTACAATATCACCAAGGCATAAATATGTATCAACACGCTCAGGCTTATATGCCTTGACTACCGCCTGCAATGCCTCGAGATTGGAATGTACATCCGAAAAGATTCCCCAGCGCATCTTAAAATCTTATCCTGAAGCCCTTGCATTCTCCGCTTGACTCCTGCCATTTGACATCTATATCCTGTATATAGCTGTGGAAATGCCGCTCAATACTGGCAAGGAAAGCCTGTAATTCCTCTTCTTCTGCTTCAGCAGCCAGTTCTACGCGCCCGTCGTGCAGATTGCGAATCCAGCCGGCAAGATTGTAATCACCTGCGAGTTCCCGAGCAGTAAAGCGGAAACCCACGCCCTGGACCCTGCCGGAATAATATACATGGATGCCTTTTTTCAAGCTTAAATGGTGCGCGGGAGGAGATTTGAACTCCTACGGGTTGCCCCACTACCCCCTCAAAGTAGCGTGTCTGCCGTTCCACCACCCGCGCAGATTAGAGATTCTCGTCTAGCAACGCATATACTGCCCCGCTTGGACTCGAACCAAGATACCTAGATCCAGAATCTAGTGTCCTACCATTAGACGACAGGGCAAACTAATCTACCAGAGATGTTCCTGCAGCCAGTTATCCACTTTCTTGGCATTCTGCCAATCTTGGGAGAACCCCTCGGCTGCCCCTTTGAGCGTCTCGCAGCCGCTAAGAGCAAACAGCAAAATGCACAATCCGCAGATTGTTATGGCTGGCCAAAAGCGCACGTTAGCCTCCGTTTTTAACGTATCTTGCCAATCTTGCCTTTGTTTTGTCCCTGCCCAAATAAAATATCGCTTCAAAAAGCCCGGGCCCGACGGTTTTACCCGTTAAAGCTACCCTGATAGGATGGATGAGTTTACGGGAAGCGATGTTCAGCTCTTTGACGAGGTCCCTGAAAGCCCTTTCAATGCCTTCAACCGTAAACTGCTCTACTCTATCCAGTCTTTCTATAAACATGCTGAATTCTTTTGATAAATCCTCTGCGAAAAACTTGACTCTTAATTTCTCGTCTACCTTGACTTCTTCCGCAAAAAAGAAATCTGCCCAATCCAGGAAATCCCCGAGCGTATTAATCCGGCCCTGGTACAATCTTATCAATGCCTCCAGCTTCTCTCTGTGCGCATAATAATCTTCTGCCAGTGGGAATTTCTCCTTAATCAACGGAATGAGCAAGTCAGCGAGTTTCCCGACAGGGGTCTGCTTAATATACTGGTTATTCATCCAGTTGAGCTTATCCCGGTCAAAAACTGCCGCTGTTTTATTAGCGTCAACAATATCAAAACCAGCGGCTGCCTCATCTATATCGATAATCTCGCGATTATCTCCTGGAGACCAGCCTAGACAGAGAAGGTAATTCACCAGTGCCTCTGAGAGAAACCCTAGCTCTCGGAATTCGGATATGGAGGTTGCGCCTGTCCTCTTGGAAAGCCTCCCCCCCTCCTTGCCCAAAATCAAAGGCAGATGAGCAAACTGCGGGATCGGAAATCCCAGGGCCTGACATAAAATCAGCTGTTTGGGTGTATTGGAAATATGGTCGTCCCCCCTGATTACGTGGGTAATCTTCATCAGGCAATCATCCACTACGCAGGCAAAATTATAGGTCGGCATGCCGTCTGATTTAATCAATACCTGGTCTTTAATCAGGCTGGCATCGAACTCTATCTCTTTGTGAATCAAATCCTGCAGCTTAATTTTCTCCGGAAGAACCTTAAAAATCACTGCCTCCTTAAGATTGCTTATGTCTCCTGACTTACCCTGGGCTTCTCTAGGTATGCCTTGCCTTGGCTCAACAGTCTTTGCGCATGCTCCTTATAGATATCTATGCGCTTACTCTGAAAATATATTTCATCCCAATCAAACCGCAGCCACTTAAGGCTTTGCAAAATTTCATCAAGGTATTCACCTTTTGAACGCCCCTGGTCAGTATCTTCAATCCTTAAGACAAACTGGCCCTTCTTCGCTTTTGCGT
>JBHPGP010000032.1:0-14522 GCA_042570305.1 Candidatus Omnitrophota bacterium | reverse complement strand
TTCTTTAGCCAATATTCCCAGCATCTTCTTCTAAACCAAGCATTGACAAAACTCCCCAACGTTCTCCTAATGTCGAAAGAATTAGCCTTCAGGCGGAATAGAAAGCCTCTCCCCAAAAATACAAGTTTGTTATTAAGCATTTTATTACTATTGTATTTGATTTTTCCGGAAATTTTGCTCGTTGATTCTATTTTATAGACTACTTTGTAATTTTTATGTATGAGCGCTAATGAAATATTGTCTTTACTATAAGGATAGCTGCATTCAGAAACAATAATTCTTTGTGAATCATTTTTATTGACTGTTTCAAGGAGGGATATGCCGTCTACGGGGTAATTGGAAGTCATTTGACCTATTTCCAAGATAGTAGGAAATAAATCAACCAGGGATACATTGGATTTAATACGTAAACCCTTAGATTTAGTATAAGGAAATTTAATGATCAGCGGAATCTTTATCATTTCCTGGAAAACGATACCTCTGTGCGATAAAAACCCGTGCTCGTTAAATCCCTCTCCGTGGTCGCTGGTAAAGACAATCAGGGAATTATCAAAAATTGAATCTGTCTTTAACTGTTCTATAAACTTACCAAAAAAATAATCAGTATGGTTTACCTTGCTTTTATATAGTTCTTTTAATTTCGGAATTTTGTTTTTATTAAGATAAAGCTTTTGAACAGGGATAAAATCTTTGCAATTCTTTTCCCATCCGTTGAAATAAGGATCGTGGGTATCGCTATTCCAGATTAAAACAAAAAAAGGCTGTTTTATTTTAAGATTCTTGGGTTTTAAATTTTCAAATATTAAATCTCCTACGGCGCGGTATTTTCCTAATTGCTTACGATTTAAATAGATATATGAATCACATTCAGAATCAAGAAAAGGCCTTAAATGAACAAAGGGACAAGAAGTTATAATGCATGTAAAATAACCATTGTCTTTTAATATCTTAAGTAGTGAAGGGATATTTTTAGGATAAGGTGAAAGGGGAGAACGAATGTTAAGGCCTCCGGGATATAGTCCCATCAACAAAGAATTTAAAGACGGCCTTGTCCAACTTGAAGGAGAATATGCGTTATCAAAAATAATACTTTCTTCCCCAAATTTATTAATGCAGGGGGTCGAATCTATATGCTCAGGATTGTATAACCCGACGAAATCTTGCCTTAAAGAATCAGAAACATATAAGACAATATTACTCTTCATTTCTGGCGATAGATCATATTCTTTAATATATTTACTACATCAGAAACCTCAACCTTATCTAATGAAGAAGGCTCCGGTAAACTCTGATTAATGAATAAAAAGGCGTCGGATTGAGTATGTTTGCCAGTGAAGATTGTTTTATCTGCTAATTTATCTGCCTTAATATTCGCCTTTAGGTTAAAGCCTTGGTTTCCTACCAAAACTAAATCCGGGGCTTGCTCCAGTAAAGACCCTGAATAAATCTCCTCTTTTCTATACACATCCCTTACTACATTTTTATTATCTATTTCCAATGAACTAAATAATTCTACTAAATCCTTTAATACCCTCTGCTTATCTTGTCTATCGACGCTTCCGCAGGGATATTTATCTTTCCAATTGATATAAATCCTTGCCGGGTCAAGGGCAAAGGCCTTCGTAGGGTAATCAATACTGCTTATACTTGGTTCGTTTGTTTCTTTAAGTTTTAAAAAACCTTCTTTTCTTAAAATATAATTTATGTAAACATCTTTATCAAGCCTTTCAAATCCATGGTCGGAAAGCATAATCAGCGAATCTTCCTCGCTGATATTTGCGTTAATCTCACCGATTACTTCATCAATCATATGAAAATGCCCTAAGAAATCTTTATGGTATTTATGATTTGGGTCTTCATAGGCATCCCAGAGGAAATGCATAAGCCTGTCTGTTCCGGTAAATACAAGCATAAAAACGTGCCAGTCAGGAAAACCCCACAGGTATCTGTAGGCTTGAATTCGAGATTTTAATGTTTTATCTAAATCTGCTAAGAATAAATCCGCTGATTTATGAGCTTTCCGGGAATCAACATCCAGGCAATAATCCAATTCTTTTAATTTAGTGATTAGCGTCTTAGGATAAACACTTTTATCGAAATCTATGGAGACAAAGCCAGAGATATGCACTCCGTTTATCTCCCTGACGGGATATGTGCTGGGGACATTTATGATGATTGACTCCCCATCTATTGAGTTCCAGAAAGGCGGTGTTTTTAAATCATTAAAATTGGGAAACATTAATTCATAAGAATTGGGGTATAAATCAGTAAATCCGAAAATTCCGTGTTCAGCAGGCTTTTTGCCGGTTATAATTGATGACCAGGCAACAGATGAAATCTCAGGGATAGAGGATTGCATTTTTTTCAATATTCCTTTAGAGATGATTCCTCTGGTATTCGGCATAACCCCTTTATCTGCGAGATCCTTAAGCAGCCTCAAAGGAACACCATCTAAGCCAATAATTATAGTTTTGCTATTGTTTCTCACCTAATTTACAGTCGTAATAATGCCCCCTGCGCAAATATTGTCACCCTGCACAAGAACAAATCTTCCTAACTCCTGAACGTCATTAAAGGTTTTTATTACAAGCGGTTTTTTTGTTTTAATAATAACCTCTCCCACCTCGAGGTTTTTTAATATTTTTGCATCCTCTTCAATCAGTTCGAAGGTTGAAGAGTTTACCCTTCTTCTGATACTCTCTATCTGGCAGCTCGTCTCCTGCGTAGCGCAGCGTATGGTTATTCTTTGTTCTTTTCGGAAATCCTGCTTCGCCATCCAGAAGATATTGCCAGAAAACCTCTCGGTGAGAACCGGTTCTTTATGGGGCAGACAAATCACATCTCCCCGGTTTAGGAAAGCCGGGTCTTCTATCGTAATGCCTGTACTTTCTCCTGCGTAGGCTAAATCTCTCTTATCTAAATATTTCTCGATAGAAACAACTCTGGTTGTATAATTGCTCGGTAAAATTTTTATAGTACCTCCCTGCTTAACCATGCCTGCCTCTATTCTTCCCACGATGATCCTTTTTTTTGCGTCCAAGCTGTAAACATCCTGGACAGGGAAAATTAAAGGCTTACCCTCAACCGACTCTCTGTTTTTCAATGTGTCGAGGATTTCCAAAAAGTTCGGCCCTGTATACCAACCCATCTTTTTGGATTTTTGGGCAATATTCTCTCCGCCAATCGCAGATATTGGGACAAAAAAATCCGGTTTTATATTCAGGGTATTGAGTAATCCCTGAATTTTCCTCTTCACCTCATTAAACCTTTCCTCTTTAAAGCCAGCCAGGTCCATCTTGTTTAAAACCACTATGACCTGGTTCAGGCCCAGAAGAGACAGAATATATGCGTGGCGTTTGGTTTGCTCCTGAATGCCCTCTTGAACATCAACGATTAAGACTGCCGCCTCTGCCTGGGAGGCGCCGGTAATCATGTTCTTCACAAATTCTACATGGCCGGGGGCATCGATTATCACATACTGCCTCTTTTTTGTCTTAAAGAAAACCTGGGTAATATCAATTGTAACCCGCTGCTGGCGTTCTTCCTCCAAATGGTCAAGCAGATAAGCAAATTCCGTCTGCCTGCCTAAATCCTGGGAAGTCTTTTTAATCTCCTCGATTTTGTCCGGAGGCAAAGAATCGGTATCATAAAGAAGCCTCCCGATAAGGGTGGATTTTCCGTGGTCAACGTGTCCGACAATTACAAATTTAAGATTAGACTCATCCATTGCCTATCCCAATATTTTGAAAGTCTTTGCAAGGGTAAATAGACCTAAGATTATAGTAAGCACGGCAATTGCTAATTTTAATTTTCTCTCGGTTAAAATCTTCACACTTTTCGCAGAAAAAGGGACTGATAATACTGCCCCGATGATTATATAAGGGGCTAATTTCCAATCAACGGGATTCCTGGCGATAAACATATAGGCAATTACGCCCACTGCGCAAGTCAGCCCTTCGGCTAAAGAAGTAATCCCTATAGCGCTCCTGCCTTCTACCCCGGTAAGAATCTGGCCGCCTGTAACCACCGGCCCATAACCCCCTCCGCTCATCCCTTTATTGAATGAAGCAATCAAGCCTAACATAGTAACCTTTTTCCAGGAAAAACCATAATTCCTGTTTAATGTAACCAGGATGATTATTCCCATCACAAGCACCAGGCAGCCGATGTAAAGCTGAAGCCAGAATTTGGGAATATTAACTGCAATAAAAACAGCGGTAACTGTGCCTATGATACTGCAAGTCGCCAGAAGCAGGGCAACCTTTAAGTGTGCGGGTATCCCCCTTTTAAAACTCTCAATATACCCTAATGATTTGAGTTTCCTGACAATGATCGATAACTTTGTAGTCCTTGGCATGAGATTGACATTGCCTTCACGATGATGGAAAAATGCGGCTAATAATCCGGAAATCAATTCTGAGAGTAAAACTACGGGGACTATTTGCAGCGGCTTAAAACCCAGTATTAAAAGGACAGGCGTCAAGGTTGTCCCGTAACCCATACCCAGTGTCGAATCCAGATACTCGCAGAGAAAAGCAAACAAAATTATGCCAACGATTACGCCTAAAGACAACTCCAGCATCGCTATCCCTTTCTCGTTTTAAAATCCTTTGGTTTAATATACAAACAGGCGATTTTGTTACATGTACCCCAATGACCTTAATTTCTGCATCATATAAGCCTGCTCTTTATCCTGGGCGCGCCCGGACCTCTCGGAGACTTTTGAGGTCTTCAGCTCTTCGATTATTTGATCTATGCTGTCGGCTTCAGAATCTACCGGACCGCAGCAGCATTCGCATCCGATACTGCGAAAACGTTTACCTTTCTTGGCAAAGTATAAAGAGACTATGGGGATATTCTCTCGCCTAATATATTCCCATACATCCACTTCGCGCCATCCCAGCAGGGGATGAATCCTTAAGTGCTCCTCTTGCGTGGCCTTAGTCTTATACTGATCCCATAGTTCTGGAGGCTGCTCCAGGTAGTTCCATTCAAAGTCAACGTCTCTGGGGCTGAAAATCCTCTCCTTTGCCCTGATTCCGTGCTCGTCCCTTCTGATGGCCAGATATAAAGCCTTGAAGCCGTATTCTGCGATTGCCTTCTTTAAGGCATTGGTTTTTAATTCGGTGCAGCACTGAAATTTTCCTGTCTTTGGCCCTATCCCTTTGGTGATGGCCTCCTGATTCTTGGCAATAATTAAATTTAATCCCCATTCCTTTGCATATTTATCCCTGAATTCATAGATTTCTTTGAATTTATAAGTAGTATCGATATGCACGACGGGGAAATTAATTTTTCCGAAAAACGCCTTCCTGATCAGCCAGAGAAGAGTCGTGGAATCTTTGCCTATGGACCATAGCATAGCCACTTTTCTGAATTGACTGTATGCCTCGCGAATAATGAAAATACTTTGATTCTCTAGCTTGTCTAAGTGATTCATAAGTAGTTTCTGTCTGTCATTCCTGCAAGCATCCTTTTAAACTGGAGACTTGTTTCTCAATCCATCTGTATGTTTTGCTTAAACCATCTTCTAGGCTAAATTGAGGTTGCCAACCCAATACCTTACAGAGTTCTGCATTATCGCTGTTTCTGCCCCTCACTCCCTGAGGAGCATCTAAATTATATTTTTTTGTTATTTTCTTACCAGATATTTTTATAATTATATCTGCCAGCTGATTAATAGTTACTAATCTATCTGAGCCTATATTAAGCGGCTGAGTAAACTCAGATTCCGCAAGCATAATTGTTCCTTTAACACAGTCATCTATATAGCAGTAAGAGCGCGTCTGTTTTCCATCTCCCCAGATTTCTATCTCTCCCGGGTCTTCCGCTTCTGCTACTTTGCGACATAGCGCAGCTGGCGACTTCTCTCTTCCTCCCTTATATGTCCCTTCGGGACCATAGATATTATGATAACGTGCTATCCTTATATTCAATCCATAATCCCTTCTAAAGGCCTCCAGCATCTTTTCAGTGTAAATTTTTTCCCAACCATAGAAATTATCTGGATCTGCAGGATAGGCATCATTTTCTTTAAGAGGCCTTACATCTGAATGAACTTGTTTATAGGTAGGATAAACGCAGGCAGATGAGGAAAAAAATAGGAGCTTAATTCTATTTTCTACACAAGCCTTTGCTATATAAGCATTTATAAGCACATTATCAAACATTACATCCGCCCCTACTTCTGTAATAAATCCGATACCCCCCATGTTGGCAGCTAAGTTAAAAACATAATCAATGCCTTCTGTTGCCTTCAGGCAGTTTAGAGGTTCCCTTAAATCAAGGGTTAATTTTTCAGAATAATACGGCTCTTTGATATATTCATCCCATTTACAATCTACTACTCTCACGAAATTATTTTTTTTAAGAAGTTCCCTTGCTAAATGCGATCCGATAAAACCTCCTGCGCCAGTTACTAAGATTCTTTTATTTTGCATCCTGCCTGACTCCTTTTAATTTTAACCAATTTGCCTAGAGACAGCTCTTGTTTTAGAAAATACTCTCTAAGTGCTTCCGCATTATAAAAAGATTTGATTAGTTGTCAAGTATGAGCGCGGCTAGATTCTTTCGAAATCATCCCTGATTCTCACGATATCATCCTCTTCTAAATAATCCCCGCTTTGCACCTCGACAATTTTTAAGGGATAGCTGGTGGGATTAGTTAGCCGGTGAGCATAACGCAACGGTATATAAGTACTTTCGTTACTGTTAACATAATAACTTTTTTTTCCTTTGGTTACCTTGGCCTTTCCTTCCACCACAACCCAGTGTTCGCTACGACGATTATGACGCTGTAAACTTAATGACTTTTGCGGCGCTACCTCAACCAGTTTTATCTTAAAACCCGAACCCTTATCCAGAACAGTATATCTGCCCCATGGCCTTTTTACCGTTTTGTGCAGATAATATTCCTGGCGCTTGCTTTTTTTGAGCTTTTCTACTACCCTTTTTACCTCTTCGCTCTTATGCTTACGGGTAATTAATAAGGCATCGGGAGTATCTACGATGATCAAATCCTCCAACCCCAGGCAGGCAACCAGCCGGTCCTTGCCAAACACGGTTATATTGCTGCTGTCAAAATTTATCGTATCTGCATTTAGGGTATTTGCGAATTTATCCTTGGGTAATATCTTATCCAGGGCAGCCCAGGTACCTAAATCAGACCAGCCTAAGTTTACTGCCGGCATAACAAACAGATTTTCCGCCTTCTCCAATACTCCGTAATCAAAAGAAACAGGCTTAAGGCCTCTCCAGATATTATTGATGTCCTGCGGACCGTATACTCTGGAGATTGAACGGTAGAGCCCGGGAATATTCTCCTTAATCTCCCGGAGGAAAACGCCTACGTTACCCATAACCATTCCGCTGTTCCAGAGATAACGCTTATCCCTGAAAATAACTTTCGCTGTTTTCAGGTCAGGCTTTTCTAAAAATTTTTCCACTTGATATACTCTTAAACGGGAACTTGTAACCCTGAGGCCTTGCGACTTTATTTTGATATAACCGTACCCTGTTGCAGGATAACCGGGAGAAATACCAAAGACAAGCAAACTATTCTTAAGACCCTTCAAAGAAAAGGCGCGTCTAAGCAGGCTGATAAATCTCCCTTGATTTCTAACCAGGTGGTCGGAAGGTAAAACAACAATTCTGGCTTCAGGGTTAATAAGGCTGATCAACCGGCAGGCAACAGCGATTGAGGGAGCGGTATTCTTGCTTTCTGACTCAAAGATAATGTTTTCCCGGGGAATTTTAAACTTGGCGGTATAACTGAATATTCCGGGAAAGTATAACTGGTTAGTAACCACAAAAATATTTTTGGCAGGCACTATGGTCTTAATACGCAAGAGAGTATTATGAAAAAGGCTCTTGGAAGTAAATAGAGAAAGGAACTGCTTGGGCTCAAGGCTGCGGCTTAAGGGCCAGAAACGGCTGCCCTGGCCGCCGGCCAATACAACAGCATAATTATAATTAATTTTTTTCATAATTAAGTAAGAAGTGGTTCAATGCTTCTGGCCAGGGCCTTAAACTTAATTTAAAGGTGGATATAAGCTTGGAATTATCAAGAATAGACATTTTCGGGCGCGGAGCAGGGCGCCTACTTTCAGAAGAGGAAATTGGCAAAATTTTTGTTTTTAGCTTTTTTAATGCGATTATCCTCTTGGCAAACTCATACCAGGAACAGCTGCCGCTATTGGTAATATGATAAATTCCGAACTTATCAGCTGTTTGCCAGCAGCGTCCGGCAAGCAGCGAGATGATTGCTTCGGCTAAATCCAGGGTATAGGTTGGCGAACCTGCCTGGTCGCTGACAACCTCCAAGGTTTCTTTCTCTCTGCACGCCTTGAGGATAGAGGTAACGAAATTTTTCCCTCCGGGGCCAAACAGCCAGCTGGTACGAAGGATAAAATATTTGCTCAAAAGGGATTGAATAATCTTCTCGCCCTCTAATTTCGACTCTCCGTAAATATTAACCGGATGAGGCTTATCCTGCTCAGCGTAAGGCCTATCTTTAGTGCCGTCAAATACATAGTCGGTGCTGATGTAAAACAAGACAGCGCCGCTTGCCTTTGCTGCCTGAGCGACATTTTCCGTACCTGCGGCATTTGCCGCAAAGGCCTGCTTCTGATTCAACTCGCAGCCATCCACATCTGTATAGGCAGCGGTATGGATGATAAAATCAGGCTGGTAATCCTTTATCGTTTTTAGCGTATCTTCTCTCTTGGTTATATCGCAGTTATCTATATCAATTTTCTTAACTGCATACCCTGAAGATAAGGCCTCAACCAATACCAGGCCTAACATGCCCCTTGAACCAGTAATTAAGACTTTAGTTTCTCCCACCACTGTTGATTATCCTGATACCATTTTAATGTTTCTTTTAACGATTCCTGGAATTCAGCCTGGGGCTGCCAGCCTAAACTTCTGATTTTAGCGGAATCTATACTGTAACGCCGGTCATGTCCGGGGCGGTCCTTTACATATTTAATCAGCCCCTCTGGCTTTTGCATTATCTTGAGAATCAAGCGGGTAAGCTCTAGATTGGTCAATTCGTTTTCTGCAGCCACATTATAAATTTGACCTGTCTCTCCCTTATGCAGGATGAGGTCTATTGCCCGGCAATTATCCAGAACATATAGCCAGTCGCGTACATTCAGCCCGTCTCCGTACAAAGGCAGCCCCTTATCCTGTAAAGCATTTGTAATAAATAAAGGAATCACCTTTTCCGGAAATTGATAAGGCCCGAAATTATTGCTGCTTCTGATAATTATTACTGGCAGTTTATAAGTAATATTGTAGGAATGCACCAGGTGGTCGGCAGCAGCCTTGCTTGCGGCGTATGGGCTATTGGGGCACAAGGCATCATCTTCCTTAAATGAACCGCTCTGCCTTGAGCCATAAACTTCATCGGTGGAAATATGAATGAATTTAGAAAGGTTATATTTTTTTGCCGCTTCCAAGAGAATATAGGTTCCGTAAACATTCGTCCGAATGAACTCCGAGGCATCGGCAATTGACCTGTCTACGTGAGTCTGAGCGGCAAAGTTTATGATTGCTTCGCAGCCCTTAGCGATATCATTCACAGTACCGGCCTCGCAGATATCACCTTTAATGAATTCGTAGTTGGGATTCTTTTGTATGTCGGTCAGGTTATTCAGATTGCCGCAATAGGTGAGCTTATCGAGATTGGTAAGTTTGTATTTCGGATATTTATTTAAAATATAACGGATGAAGTTAGAACCGATAAAACCCGCCCCTCCGGTAATCAATATTCTTTTACCTTGCATATGCTTTCTGCATCTTTAACTGCTGGTTAAACATCTCCTCTATAATTTTACCGATGTTATAAGTAATTTTCCATCCCGGATAATGGCTCTTGAATTTAGAATTATCGCTTATCCACCATATATGGTCGCCTTTCCTGTTTTCCTCTACGTATTGATAATTGATTTTTCTATTGGATATCTTCTCGCAGAGATCAATAGCTTCTAGCACAGAGATATTGGAAAATCTTCCTCCCCCTATGTTATAAACTTCTCCGCAACGCGGTTTGAGGTAAAAATGATAAAATGCATTCACTAGATCGTAAGCATGCAGATTATCCCTGACCTGTTTGCCCTTATATCCATAAATAGCATATCTTTGCCCTGCTATGCAGCACCTCAGAAGGTAGGATAAGAAACCGTGGAGCTCTGTTCCCGAGTGAGCAGGACCCGTAAGGCATCCTGCCCTGAACACGGCAGTCTTCAGCTGGAAATATTTTCCGTACTCCTGTACCAGTATATCTGCAGCGGCCTTGGAAGCTCCGAATAGGCTGTGCAGGCAATTATCTATGCTCATTGATTCGTCTATCCCCTGATAATACCTGTGCCCGCTAGGCAAATCATACCTCTTCTCGCTTTCTAAAAAGGTGAGCTCGTTTGGCCTGTCTCCATAGACCTTATTGGTGGACGTAAAGATGAAAACCGCCTCAGGGGCATATCTTCTCAGAGACTCCAGAAGGATCAGGGTTGCCTCGGCATTAATGCTAAAATCAGTATATGGCTGCCTTGCCGCCCAATCATGAGAAGGCTGGGCAGCAGCATGAATTACCAAATCAAACCTGTATTGATTAAATATTTTTTCTATATTCTCCCTATCCCTTATATCAATATCGCAGTGGACATACCCGGGGACTTCCTCCAGCAATAGATTCTTATTCCATGCAACAGAACCCTTTTCTCCAAAAAAGGTTTTTCTCATATCATTATCAATCCCTATCACTTCAAATTTCTTTTGGGAAAGGAAGCGTACGCATTGCGAACCGATTAATCCAGCTGAACCTGTAACTAAGGCTAACTGATTCATGGTTATTCCTGTATGCTTAGGTTTTATTTTTTATTTTTTTTCGTGCCAAAGTAGTTGCTCTGTATAATGTCTCTGGCAGGCCGCAATCCGTCCAAAAACCTTCGAGGATATCGTAGTAGAGTTGCCCCCTCTTGAGATAGGTGTTATTAACGTCGGTTATTTCCATTTCCCCCCTGCGGGAAGGCTTGAGCGTGCGGATAATATCAAAAACCCTGGAATCATACATATAAACTCCGGTAACGATGTATTTCGTGACAGGTTTCCTGGGCTTTTCGCTGATTTTCGTAATCTTCTTTCCCTGAAACTCGACTACCCCGAATCTCTCCGGATCAGGCACCTCTTTTATCAGTATTCTCGCTCCCTGAGGCTGAAGGGAAAACTTCTCTACGTGTTTCTTAATCGGCTTTTCTAAAAGATTATCCCCAAGAATTACTACTATCTTCTGTTTGTCGGCAAAGTGCTCTGCCAGGCTTAAGGCATCGGCTATACCTCCCTCACCGTTCTGGTAAGTATAGTTGATATGCTTTAGGCCGAACTCACGGCCGTTTCCTAAAAGCCGCAGGAAATCTCCGGCATTATTACCTCCGGTAACAATCATTATATCCCTTATTCCCGCATCAACCAGTGTTTGAATAGGGTAATATATCATCGGCCTGTCATAAACCGGGAGCAGGTGCTTATTGGTAATTCGCGTCAGCGGCCCAAGCCGCCTGCCGAGACCGCCTGCCAAGACTACGCCTTTCATTATGCTATTCCCTCCTATCCCACTTATAGCCTATTCTTTTATCCAAGGCGTCGACTCGATATTCATCGGGATTCTTATGATTATAGGGGCTGGTAACCGTATTTATTATGATTGCCTCGGTATCGCCGATATTCTTGAATCCGTGATAAACTCCTTTCGGTATATGAACCAGCTTCGGCTCTTGGAGGCTGATTACAAAATCGTTTATTTCTCCGTAGGTAGAAGAACCCTGCCTGGCATCATATAATGCCAGGAGCATCTTCCCGGATACGCAAGTAAAATTATCTGCCTGTAATTTGTGGTAGTGCCAGGCCTTGACTATCCCGGGGTAAGCAGTAGTCATATATACCTGACCAAACTGCTCGAAGCATTCATCATCGCAGCGAAAAATCTCCATTAACCTGCCGCGGTCATCGGGAATCACTTTCAATATCTTGACTCCAACCCCCTCAATCAATCCCGCACTCCTTGATCTTCTGCTTGAACCAGGAAATCGTTTTCTCAAGCCCCTCATCCAAAGATATCTTCGGCTGCCAACGGAGTAATTTTCTGGCTTTAGCGATATCCGGCTGCCTCTGCTTGGGATCGTCTTGCGGTAGGCTCGAGAACGTAATCTTGGATTTTGATTGACTTAAGCGCAGTATCTTTTTCGCTAAATCCATAACAGTAAATTCGCCCGGATTGCCTAAATTCAGGGGTCCTGTAAAATAGACTCCCATAAATTTTATAATCCCCTCTATCAGGTCATCTACGTAACAGAATGAGCGCGTCTGAGAACCCTTACCGTAAACAGTCAGGTCTTTGCCGGTTAATGCCTGGCAAACCAGATTAGAAACCACCCTGCCGTCATTAATACGCATAAACGGCCCGTAGGTATTGAAGATTCTTACCACTCTTATATCAATATTATGCTGCCTGCGGTAGGCAAAGGTCAGGGCTTCGGCTGCGCGCTTTGCTTCGTCATAACAGGAGCGCGGACCGATGGGATTTACGTTACCGAAGTACTCCTCGCTCTGGGGGTGAACCAGGGGATCTCCGTAAATCTCCGATGTAGAAGCCAGGAAAAACTTGCATTTTTTGCTCTTGCTAATCCCCAGGCAGTTATGCGTACCCAATGTCCCGACCTTCAGGGTCTTTATGGGCTGCTCCAGATAATCCTTGGGAGAAGCAGGCGAGGCAAAATGCATTACCCAGTCTAAATCTCCTTCGACTTCTAATGGCTGGGAAATATCGTGCTCTATTAATCTAAAGTCTGGGCGGTTTAATAATTCCTCGATGTTTTTTTTGTGTCCGGTAATGAAGTTATCTACGCAGATAATAAAATTACCCTCGCTTAACAGCCTCCTGCATAGATGTGAGCCGATAAACCCCGCTCCGCCAGTAATTAAAATCCTCATCTTCATCCTGCCGGTTCCCTTTCGGGAACTGGCCCTTTAGCTTAAGCCTTACCTGCCGATTGATTTATAAATAAAGCCGAGTTTCTTCATCTGCTTTGGCGCAAATATATTTCTCCCGTCCACGATAATCGGCTGGCGCAACAATTTTTTTATCCTGCTTAAATCAAGGCTGCCGAATTCTTCCCATTCAGTCATAATCAAAAGGCAATCGCTGTTTCTGGCTGCCTCATAAGGGCCTTTGCAAAGCCTGATTTTTTTGAATTCCTTTTTAACTTTTGGCATTGCCTGGGGATCATAGGCCTTTATCTTTGCACCTTCATCCATAAGCATCCTGATTACATCCAGGGAAACAGAGAATCGAATATCGTCGGTGTTCGGCTTAAAACTCAAACCCAGTACCCCGATTGTCTTACCGCGTATTATCCAGACTGCCTCCTCAACCTTTTTCAAAAGAAGCTGCTTTTGCTCTTTGTTTATGCCTGCTACCTCATTAAGCAGACCGAAATCATACCCGGATTTTTTCGCAATATAAATAAAGGCCTCCAAATCTTTCGGGAAGCAGAACCCTCCGAACCCGCAGCCTGCATTAAGAAAGGCCCTGCCTATCCGCTTATCCAGGCCCATGCCCTCGGCCACCTTAACCACGTCTGCTCCCACGTTCTCGCAAATCTGTGCAACCGCATTGATAAAAGAAATCTTGGTGGCAAGGAAAGAATTTGATGCATGCTTTATCATCTCTGAAGTCTTAATATCGGTAACCACGATTGGCGCTTTGATTGGCTTAAAAAGGGCGCGCATAATCTTCTCTGCCTGTTTATCTTCCACTCCCAATATAATACGGTCGGGGTGCAGCGTATCCTCTATGGCAGAGCCTTCGCGCAGGAACTCCGGATTGGAAACAATGCTAAAAATTGCCCCCCGCCGGTTATACCTGCGGATTGTCTGCCGGATTCGCTCTCCGGTCTCTACAGGCACCGTACTCTTGCCAACGATGACCTTATAGTCCTTCATGGTCCCTGCCATGCGGCGTGCCACAGCCTCTACGCAAGACAAATCAGCGCTTCCGTCAGGCCTCGGGGGAGTGCCTACGCAAATAAAAATAATCAGTGATTTATTCACGACATCAGGCAGGTTATGGGTAAAAATGAGCCTCTTGGCTTTCAGGTTTTTCTTAACCATTCTTTTAAGCCCTGGCTCATAAATCGGCATAGTGCCTTTCTGCAGCTTTTTAATCTTGTTATAGTCGCTGTCCTGACAGATTACCTTATTGCCCAAGTCCGCAAATACTGCCGCGGTAACCAGCCCCACATAGCCCGTGCCGATAATTCCTAATTTCTGCATGTTATTTAAATTACCTCCGCCTGTTTAAACCATTCCACAACCCTTGTCAATCCTTCCGGAAAATCGATTAACGGCTTAAACCGCAGGTATTTCTTTGCCTTTGCTATAGCGGCCTGAGTCTTGAATACATCACCC
The DNA here is from genome assembly GCA_042570305.1 of Candidatus Omnitrophota bacterium. Lineage (GTDB taxonomy): Bacteria > Omnitrophota > Gorgyraeia > Gygaellales > JAHJCI01 > JASFIK01. The sequence continues at coordinate 56 of JBHPGP010000032.1, read as the reverse complement.
GGCCTGATTGCAAGATGAAGCGGGCGGATATTCTTTTTCATAATCTTATTCAAAAT
>JBHPGP010000031.1:0-15961 GCA_042570305.1 Candidatus Omnitrophota bacterium | reverse complement strand
GTATTTTTGGGGGTTTTGGTTTAAAGCAAACTTCCTCCATCCTGTATATTATAGTTAAATTTTTGTTTTAACCATGCTTTTCTGTTTGGCTTTAGGAAGTTTAACTGTAAAAACAGAGCCGTTACCGGGTTCGGATTTGACTAACATTAAGCCGTTATATTTTTCGATAATGGATTGGCAGATGGAAAGCCCCAGCCCTACCCCCTTGCCCACGTCTTTGGTAGTGAAAAATGGGTCGAATATCCTGGAAATTATCTCTTTTGGTATTCCTGCTCCCTCATCCTTAACCTTAACTATTATCCATTCAGGCTCTCTTGATAAAGAAATATGTATTTTGCCGCTTTTTTTTACCCGTTTTATGGCGTCTTTCGCGTTTAAGATCAGGTTTGTCAATACCTGCTCCAACTCATTATGATTCCCCATAACCTCATAGCTGTCTTTTTTTGCTTCGGTCAATATTTTAACATTCTCCTGCTCTAATTGATAGCCCAAAAAGTTAGTGACGCTGCTGGTAACGTCCATGAAATCTACTTTTGTTATCTCGGCTGACTCCAGGGGCTTCCTGGCATAAGTCATTAATTTCTTCACTATCATCCGGCAACGCTTGGTTGCCTCTTCTATTAACTCAAGGGATTCTCTATCATTGGCTGTGCCGCTATCCGCTAAGAGCATCTGAATATTGGTTAATATAGCGGTCAGGGGATTGTTTATTTCATGGGCTACTCCGCCGGCCAAAGTACCCACAGTGGCTAATTTCTCCGCTTGTACGAGCTGTTTCTGTACCTCTATCAGCTCCTTAGTCCTCTGTCTGACCTGCTCCTCTATGTTTTCATAAAGCAGGGCATTTTCGATTGCCAGCGCAGCCTGGTTGGCCAAAACAGAAAAGGTATTTAAGTCTTCGGTGGTATAAAATCCTGCATCGCGCTTACTGCCCAATACAAGGAAACCTAACAACTTATCTTTGAGGAAGCCCGGGACAATCACTTGGGCATTTAAAAAACGCATCTGTTCTGCTAATTCGCCGAATACAGAACCGGAGCTATCCTGGCTCTTGCGGTTTATCTCCTCATAAACCAATGATTCCTTCTGTGTTTTAAGCCAGTCGATTAATCTATCCTCTGCGCTTATGGACTCTGTTGGTTTTTGCCTGGGATTACGAAATGCCTTTAAAATGAACTTCCCGGAGCTGTCTTCGTATAAATATATTGCCGAATGAGAAATGCGCACTGTTTTGGTAACGATGTGAGCAATCAAATTTAATAGCCTCTTTAAGTTATGGATGCGCGCGAGTTCCCTGGCTGCCTGTTTTAAGGTTTCCTGATAAGAACGCTGTTCCCGTAGTAATACGGCCTCCGCCCTGCTCTGCAGAAAGATGTAGATAAACGGCCCGGCGGTAGCTAAGGCCGCCATTAATGCCAAAGGCCCAATCCACCAATTCGCTCCCAATAGACCGGATAACCATGACTTTCCCAGAGTAGCCAGCACAAACGGCAGCCCTAAAACCAGAGTATAAAGCGTTACAAATATGCCGGTGCGCGTAATTGTGAGGGTTATGTCCATCAGGCGGTATTTCAGGATAGCGTAAGAGATAATGGACAGATAAGTTATCAAGGGGATATATCCGAAGGGATAAACGCTGATTCCGTAATTCGGCAGTAAATCCACTGAGCCGATATAAGCTATGATAAACGGCACAAAAAGAAATTTTATGCGTAATCTTTCTAAGGGGAGGCGCTCTTTCCTGTAAGAAAAATATAAATTCGCAAAACTCACCAGCATAAGAAAACCAAAAAATAACAAATATACAGGATGGAGGAAGTTTGCTTTAAACCAAAACCCCCAAAAATACCTGTTTACCCCTGAGAGAAAAAACCGGGTCTGGCTTAAAGGTAGAATTACAAAAGCGCCGATTAAATAACTGAGCACAACGAATCTTCTCTGGTTCCATTTTTTCAGGAAATTTACCACGAAATGGTAAGTCGCAACAGGGATAAAAATCGCCCCCCAATAAGTAATCTTGCACCAGGCGTAAGCGATCCCGGGAGAGGAAGCGCCTATTACGCCGAATGTCCCGATCTGCCAGATTGAAGCGCTTGTGGTTAAAACAAGGAATGCCCTGTTAACCGGAGACTTGCGGTTCTTGAAAAAAACAAAAAAACCCACAACAGAACAAAAAATTCCCGCTATTAAATTGGGGAGAGAATAAATGTTCATTTTGATTTGCTTCTAAAGGTTTTTATTTTTTGGAAATCATCTTCGGTTATTTTTCCTTTTTGATTCCGAAAGCTGGCAACTCTTAAGCCTACCCTGGGGGCAAATTCCAGTATTTCTTCTACATGGCGTGGGTCAACTTTTCCGAGGCTATAATGACCCTTGCGCCCCCGCCAAGCTAAAATAAGCACCTCGCCCAAACAGGCGTAAACCTCTTCCTTGCCTATACCCACATCCATATGTAAATTTATTCCTGGCATAAAGGCTATTCCTGAATGCATCACTAACACATCGCGGCGCTCTTCTATTACCTCTTTTGCAACATTATGCGGCTGAGCAGCATCTATGACAATTGTGCCCGGAAGAAGATGTTCTGATTTTATAATCCCTTCGGAAGCGCTGGCAACCGTAACAACTATATCCGCTTGTATAGGGCTGTTTGGTTGAGCATAAGATTCTATTTGCTTGTTGCTATTTCCGAGAGAAGCCCTTACTTCATCCACTAAATTTGCCAATTCCTCTTTTCTCTGGTCAATAAATATAATCTTTTTTGCTTTTTTTGACAAAATTTTTGAGCAGGCGAAACCTACTGAGCCGGCAGCCCCGACAATTGCCAAAACAGAATCAGATAAGCCTATTCCTATTATTGCGCAGGATTTTTCTAAATTTTCGATTATCAAAGCTGCGGCATAAGCATTTCCTGAGGTCAGGCTTATTCTTTTTACTCTATCTACTAAATACTGTCCTGCGTCCGTAGCAATTGAGGTAAAAGCGCCTAATCCGATATATTCGCATCCCAGCTGTTCAGCGCGGCGAACGGCTTGTAAAACCTTTCTCTGCCCCTGCGCGGGGTTATCTAATATCTGCTGGGCTGTCAAAGGACAAATCACTATTCTTCCTCTCAACTCTTCTCCTGTCGGTAAATTAAAGCCGGTAATCTGAGAGCCGGTTATTGGCGGTAAAATCCTGAGGATCGGCTTAAGCAGGAATGCCGGTAAAAATTTTGAGAATGGGTATTTCTTGGCAACATCCTTGAGTTCAGGAGGATGTATTAAAAAAGCAAAATTATTTGTTTTTTTCACTGACATTAACCAGCTCCCTTATATTTTCTAATGGGGTCTTTTCATTGCCCCAGTAGAAATCAGAGGTTTGGAAACCGTGCTTTGCTCCCAATTGCCTTATTTGCTCTATCTTTTCGGGCGTGATGCCTCCCTTGCCAAAACTGAAATTCTCGAAGTCTTTCTCCAGGTCAAGGATAATTCCCTCGGCAAAGCTGGCATAGATTATTTCAGGAGAAGGCAATCCGATATCCATGGGGAAGGAAATCGGTGTAGGAGACTTTACAAGCCCGCCGGAAAAGATAAGTATGTCTTTGCGCGATTCGGTATAGGGAATGTTCTTGGGATAGCCTATGTCGCAGACAATAGAACCCGGCTTAAACCATTCAATTTTTAAAACGGATTCCGTAACGCTGGCAGTTGCTATCACGATATCCGCATCCCGCACTGCTGTTTCGTTACCTGCCTCTGTGGCAATGACTATTTTAGCCTTGCGGTTTTTTGACAATTCATTTTTTAAATTATTGAGATTTGCTTTCTCGCAATCGGTAAGGTTAAGTTCCTTGACCTTTTCAACCAGGACCCTGGCACAGGCGCTGCCAACATCCCCTGCCCCTCCGATAATGGCTACTTTAGCAGAAGATAATTCAAGATTTAAGACTGCGGCTGCCTTGAATATTCCGTCCAAAGCCGTTGCCGCGGTAAAGGCATTACCTGTAGTTACCGGCACATCAACCTGGTCGGAGATTTCCGAGCCTATCCTCTCAGCAACGATTGAAGCAAACCCGCTCAACGCTACTATTCCCACTCCGTTTTTCTCGGCAACCTTGCAGGCCCTGACAACCTTGGAGAATACCGCCCACATATCGCTTCCCAGCATATCGGGAATAAAGGTAGCCAGGATAAAGCAGCCGTTGGCAAGCTGACCGGTTTTGGATTTAAAATTTAAAATGTCGTAAAGCTTAAAAGACGGCGTGGTGTTAAAAATTTGTCCGAGGAACTCCCGCGAAGGAAGGTTAAAATCAGGGTTTAGTTCCTTAAGGCACCTGCCCAGGTGGTTGAAATTATAGGGGTGTCCGATAATGCCGAATCCTGCGACCTTTTGCTTATCCCCGCCTTTGAAGCTGGTATACCTTACGGAAATCAAGCGGCGCTCAACCGCATCCAGGATGGCGGTAAAATTCCTGGTAAGCAGTTTTTTCATGTAAACATCGGCAAAATCCTTAATGATGGGGATGCCGACTTTCAGATAGGCGTTTACCGTAACCCTTGTTCCCTGTTTAACTGTCTGGAATTTCCATTTACCGCTAAACTCCTGCAGGTCTCCCTCGACGGATTTAAAATGGATGGTATCCCGGTCAAACTCCAGTGTATCTTCCTCTGTCCAGCTTATGGGGATATTTTCAATCTCCACGCGCCATTTGGTCTTCATGCTGTGGCGGCTTTTCTGGATGACCGAAGCCTCTTTAACGCAGGATATATATTTCGGGAAGTCGGCGACCTTGGTGATCAGGCGAATCACCCTCCATTTCTGGGCGGGGATTAACCTGGAAATCTCTATTTCTATCAAGTCCTTATCCCGCATCGAGCATTCCCTGGATTGTATTTTTAATCTTCTGAATTCCTTCCTGCAGATGGATGTCGTCAACTACCTCATCAAACTCCTTTAACAAATATATCGGCTTGCTAATTCTCACCTTTACCGGCAAAAATTTGGGAAATTTTGCCCATACCGGCAATGCCTGAAAAGAACCCAAAATCGCACAAGGCACTATCGGCCTTCCGGTTTTAAGAGCAAGTAAAGCTGCTCCCTTTCTAAACCTTCGTAATTTTCCATCGCGGGAACACCCGCCTTCCGGGAATAAACCCACAATCTTGTTGTTCAACAAATAATCAACTGCCTTCTTTGATGAGCCTCCGGTTGGCAATGCCTCTAACCTGCGCAAGGCCCATCGTAACCAGGCGATTTTATAAAGGTACCTGGAAGAAATACAGTAAATTTTATTTGGAATTGCGGCGGCAATCACAAAAGAATCAAGGAAGCTCGCGTGGTTGGAAACCACAATAAAATTATTCTTCTTCGGCAGATTGCTTAAGCCTTCCACCTTTAACCTAAAGAGCAATTTCAGGATAATGATAGCGCTCAGCTTAAATAACCAATACCACATGGTAAATTTTAAAAGAATTTTTATGCATAACTATAAATATTACAAATAGTTATAGTTTGATTATTAAGCTGCCGCTTCCTCGATTTCAGCTAAAGCTTCTCCTACCTTTGCCGAAACTCCTTCTTTAAGCAATATTTTGCTTAATTTGCCTGAGCAAGGCGAAGGAAGGTTAAAAGTGGCTTTGTCAGTGGCAAGCTCGACGAGGTCATCCTTTTCCTTGACCTTATCGCCCTCCTTAAAATACCAAAAGGTAATACTAGCTGCCTTAATCCCCTCACCCAATTCCGGTAAAATTACTGGCTTCATGCCATCTCCTTGTTAAAGTTTCTCCAACCCTTTTAACTTCAACATTTTCCTTCAAAATATCCTCCATTGATGTCATTATTATATCCATGCCGCAAGGGCGAATCAAGGAAAAATTGGCTAAATCGCTTGCTTTGACGTTCAGGCTCATCCCATGCAGGGTAATCCAGCTCTTTATTGCTATGCCTATGGATGCGATTTTTTGCTCCTTTACCCAAATCCCTGTCAGGCCCTGCCTTGTTCGCGCCTTAATCCCGAATTCGGAAAAAACATCCAAAAGCAGAGACTCCAGGCTTCTTAAGTACCAGTTTATGTCTTTTCTGTAAAGCGCAAGGTTTAAAATCGGATATACGCACAGCTGGCCGGGCCCATGGTAAGTTATATCTCCTCCCCGCTCAATTCTGTATAGCTTAATTTTCCGCTTTTCCAGCCCTTCTTTGCCTGACAGAAGGTTTTCTTCCCGGGCCTGCCTGCCCATAGTGATTACCGGCAGATGCCTGCAAATGACAAGGGCGGAAATTAATTCTTTTCGCTTTACCTGTAAAAATAAATTTTTTTGGAATTCCCAGGCAGATTGGAAGTCGATTAAGCCGAGGTCAAACAGCTTAAACTGCATTTCAGCCCCTGGCTGCTTCGTGGATAGACTCTGATAGAGTTGGGTGGGCAAATACGATATTGCGAAGTTGTTCTAAATTAAGACCGGATTGAATAGCTACGGTAAAGATTCCGATAAGCTCGGTTGCCTTGGGCCCGATAATCGACGCTCCAAGCAATGAGCCCTTTTCCTGGTCAGAGATTATCTTGATAAAACCCTCTGCCTCTTCAATGATGCGCGCCATGCCTGAGCCGAGAAAATCGAATTTACTGACCCTTAACTTAATGCCTTTTTTCTTTGCCTCTTCTTCGGTAATGCCTATACTGGCTATCTCCGGATCGGTGAATATACAGTTCGGGATAAGCTCAGGCTCCAGCTGTCTTAAAGAAGCGGGTTTGGCTATGTTCCCGGCTGCGATTGTTCCCTGATGAGCGGCAAAATGCGCTAAGAGCTTTTTGCCCGTACAATCTCCCGCGGCATATATATTGGGAATATTCGTAAGCGAATATTCGTCGGTGATGATTCTATTTTTATCGGTTTTCAGCAATAGCTTATTTAAATCAAGCCCTCCTAGCTCAGGCTCCCTGCCTATACACAAAAGCACTAAATCGAAATCATCTAAATTTGCGGTCTTGGCATTGGTATTCGCATGAACCTGAATCCCCTTTTTCTTAAAGATCGACTCTAATTTTCTGGCGATTGCTGAATCCTCCTGAGGCAGCAGCTGCGGCATCAATTCAACAATAGTTACCTTGACCCCCAGCATAGAAAACAGGCATGCGAATTCGCATCCAATCACCCCGCCTCCGATTATCAATAGCGAGCCGGGAAGGCTTTTTATGTCAAGGATATCGCTGCTGGAAATTATTTTTTTGCCGTCGAAACCCAGGCCCGGCAACTGAATAGGATTTGAACCCGTAGCGATAAGTATGTTTTTTGCCTTAATCTTCTCTTCACCGACAGACAACTCATTCTCAGAGAGGAGCTGGGCCTCTGAGTTAAAAACCTTGATATCCTTGAGCAAAAACTGCATACCCCGGCCCAACTGTTCGATAATCGCTTCTTTTCTTTTCTGAATTGCCTGAAAATTTACTTTTGTGGTGGGGATTTCAATCCCGAATTTTGCTGATTTCGCGGAAAGTGAATAGATTTTCGCGGACTGAATTAATGCCTTGGTAGGGATACAGCCGTAATTAAGGCAGGTGCCGCCAATCTTGCCCTTTTCGATTAGGGCAACTTGCAACCCCAGCCTCTTTGCTTCCTGCGCCGCGCTAAAACCTGCCCATCCTGCGCCAATTACGGCAAGGTCAAACATTGTATTTTATTAGCTGTTTTTTAATTGACTCTGCTGACTCCAGGAAATCCTGTTTCTCCCTGTCGTTTAATTCCGGTTCGATTATCTTTTCGATGCCGCTCCTTCCCAGAGAGCAAGGCAGGCCGATGCAAAGGTCTTTTAAGCCGCATTCTCCGTTTAAATAAGCGGAAACCGGCAAAACCTCCTTTGTATTTTTTGCGATGGCTCTGACTAATCCTGCAATTGCCGCTGAAGGAGCAAAATAAGCACTGCCGCTTCCCAGAAAAGAAACAATCTCAGCGCCGCGGCCAACCGTACGCTGAAAAATTTTATTGATTTCTTCTGGCTTAAGGTATTTATCAAGAGGTTTGCCCTTTATCTTTGTGTAGCGGGCCAACGGCAGCATCCCTTCGCCGTGGGCTCCGATTATGTATGGCTCTATCTCAGTTACGGCAACGCCCAGTTTTTCCGCAAGCAGATTGGCAAGGCGCGAACAATCGAGCGTCAACCCCATGCCTAAAACGCGGCGAGCCAGAAAACCGGTTTCCTTGATAACCTGATAAGTCATCGCATCCAGCGGATTGGTAACTACGATCACCACCGCCTCGGGACATAAGGACTTAATCTTTACGCTGATGCCTTTAATTATCTGGCTGTTTTTAAGCACTAGCTCCTCGCGTTTCATGCCAGGCCTTCTTGGTATACCCGCGGTAATTACCAGTATATCCGAACCGGCTATGCTGCTTATATCATCGGTGCCGGCGACACGATAACTCTGCTTGTACAGGAAAGCGGCATCGTTTAAGTCCAGTGCCTTTGCCCGCGCAAGATTGCCTAAAGCGTCAACCAGTACAATCTCAGAAACCCCAAAAGCGCAAAGACCGGAGGCAGTTAATCCGCCTACGTTACCAGCTCCGATGATTGATACCTTCATAATTTTTTAATTATTGCTTCGGTCATTTCCCTGGTGCCGACTGCCTGGGGGTCGTTACGTTGCGGCTTCAAGTCATAAGTAACCTTCTTGCCTTCGGAAAGAACGCTGACTAAGGCCTGCTCAAGCCGTGCCGCGGCAGATTCCTCATTTAAATATTTTAGCATCATCACTCCGGAGAGTATCATTGCAGTAGGATTGACCTTGTTTTTGCCTCTGTATTTGGGGGCTGCTCCGTGCACTGCCTCAAAAACGGCAATGCCTTCTCCGATATTGGCTCCGGGGGCAACACCCAGCCCTCCGACAAGCCCTGCGCACAAATCAGATATAATGTCGCCGTATAAATTAGGCAGGACAAATACGTCGTATTCCTGAGGCCGGAGCACCAGTTGCATTGCCATATTGTCGACTATCCTTTCTTCAAACTCAACCCTGCCGGAATATTCTTTTCCGATTTCGCGGGCAACGTTCAGGAACAGCCCGTCGGTAAACTTCATGATGTTGGCTTTATGCACGGCTGTAACCTTCTTCCTTTTATTTTTCAGGGCATATTCGAAGGCAAAACGCACAATCCTCTCGGAGGCAGTCTTTGAAATCGGTTTCAAGGAAATCGCAGAATCTGCTAAAATATCTTTACCGCCGTATTTCTTGACTATTTTTATAAGCTCTTTTGTCTTGGGCTCGCCGACCTCAAACTCAATGCCGGCATAGAGATCTTCGGTATTTTCGCGTACAACTACTAAATCTATGTCCTTCGCCAGACTCCTGACTCCTGGATAGGACTTTGCCGGACGCAGGCAGGCATACAAATCAAGCAACTGCCTCAGGGCAACATTCACCGAACGGAAACCGCCTGCAATGGGGGTAATAATCGGCCCCTTTAGCGCTACCTTATTACGCTTAATCGATTCCAGCGTAGAATCAGGTAATAACTCTCCGTATTTCTCTTTGGCATCCTGTCCGGCAATAGCCTGCTCCCATTCGATTTTTACTCCCGTTGCATCAATGCATCTTTGGGCGGCTTGCGTTACCTCAGGACCGATTCCGTCTCCCGGAATTAAAGTAACCGAATGCTTTTCTTTCATAACGGCAGCCTCTTGTGTTTCTTGTAATAGTTGATTAACCCGCCGGCTTTTAATAATTCCTGCATAATTCTTCCCAGTGGTTCAGCCTGCAATTGCAAATTCCGGCTTAGGTCCTTCAGGAGGCCTTTCTTTAAATCTATTTCCAGGGAATCCCCTTCCTTGATTTTTGCCGTATTTGCCTCGATTAAGGCAAGCCCGATATTAAAACTGTTGCGGTAGAAAATTCTGGCAAATGATTCTGCGACAACCGCAATTATGCCGGACTCCTTAATTACCAGAGGTGCCTGCTCGCGTGAAGAACCCATACCGAAATTCCTGCCGCAAACCAGAATCGTTTTACCAGGTTTTATCTTTTTGGAAAAACCCGGGTCAATGTCTTCCATGATATGCTTAGCCAGCTCTTTAATATCTGTTATGGCAAATTTATATCTTCCGGAAATAATAAAATCCGTATTGATGTCGTCTCCTAATTTTATTGCTTTTCCTTTTAACTTCATAGTAGTTCGGGGACACTTCCCCGTTCAACGCAAGAACCGGTCCTGGATTAGGAGAAGAACCGGTCCTGAAGTTGGGGTTAGAGTTGACGGAATTCCTCGACGTTCTTCACCTTGGCCATTGCCGAATCCAAATCAATCAAGCCCTTATTCAAGAGTTCTTTCAGGGACTTATCCATAGTCTTCATTCCGTACTGGCTTCCGGTCTGCATTAAAGTAGGTATCTGTTCGCTCTCCTGCTCACGAATAAGGTTGCGGATGCCCGGTGTAGCAATCATAATTTCAGTTGCCAGAACCTGCCCCTTGCCGCTAATATGCGGCAGGAGGAGTTGGGAGACCACTCCGCGTAAACTGTTGGCCAGCTGCAGCTTCACCTGCTGTTGCTGATATGGCGGAAATACGTCGATAATCCTCTCTACGGTTTGCGGTGCATCCGGCGTGTGCAGGGTAGCCAGAACCAGATGACCTGTTTCTGCCGCAGTCAGCGCCGTGGAGATAGTCTCCAAATCGCGCATCTCCCCGACCATAATTACGTCCGGATCCTGCCTTAAAACATGCCTTAATGCCTCGGCAAAAGAATGCGTGTCAGAATAAACCTGCCTTTGCTTAATTAGCGCCTTTTTATTCTTGTGTATAAACTCGATCGGGTCCTCGATGCTGATAATCAGGCATTCCCTTTCGCTGTTAATCACGTCAATCAGCGAAGCCAGGGTAGTCGTCTTGCCTACTCCTGTTGGCCCGGTAAAGAGAACCAGGCCATTGGGCCTGCGCACCAATTCTATAGTTATCTGCGGCAGCCCCAGATCCTGCGGAGTGGGTATCTTTGACGGCACCCGGCGCAGGGCAGCCTCTACTGTACTGCGTTGCATATGGGCGTTAACGCGGAAGCGGTCCAGGCCTGATATGGCTAAAGAAAAATCAAGCTCCAAATCTTTTTCGAACTTTTCCTTTTGCTCGGTAGTCAACACCGCGTAAATCAGGCGTTTGGTGTCTTCCTTGGAGAGCGCGGGAAACTTGGTACGCTGCAGCCTTCCGTCGATACGCAGAACAGGCGGCTCATTCTCGGTAATATGTAAATCCGAGGCCTTTTTTTCAACGGTCAATACCAGTAATTCCTTTAAATCCATTCTTTTCCTCCTTATTTGAAATATTTTCTCGGGTCAACAATCCTGCCCTCTATCGCCGAAGCAGCAACGGTCGCCGGAGAGGAAAGATAAATAAATGCCCTTGGGTTACCCATGCGTCCTTTAAAATTGCGGTTTGCCGAAGAGATTACCACTTCTCCGTCTGCGGGAACTCCGTTATGAGTGCCTACGCAGGGACCGCAGCCCGGGCTGACTACCACTGCCCCGGCTTTTACGAATGCCGAAATTATTCCGCTTTGCATGGCCTCGATAAATATGGGCCTGGAGGCCGGGGCAACAATAAATTTTACGCCGGCCTTAATCTTCCGAGACTTCAAAATTCCTGCTGCTACCTTTAAATCCTCTAGCCTTCCGTTAGTGCAAGTCCCTAGGAACGCCTCGTCTATCTTGATACCCTTAAGGCTTGAAGCCGAAACCACGTTATCTACGCTATGGGGACAGGAAACCTGCGGAGTCAATTTGGAAATATCGTATTTCTTGGTCAGGCAGTATTCTGCGCCGTTGTCAGCCTTGGCAATTGAGGCACTGTTGAATTTAATTTTTCTTGATTTAAACCAGGAGAATGTTTTCTTATCCAGCGGCATAAAGGCGCATTTAGCACCCATCTCCACCACCATATTGCAAATGGTAAACCTTGCGTCCATATCCAGGCGTTTAACCGCAGTTCCGTAAAACTCTATCGCTTTATAAGTCGCCCCGTCTGCTCTTAAATCACGGATAATGGAAAGTATGATGTCTTTTGCAAAAACTCCGCCGGGAAGCCTTCCTTCGACGATTATTTTTACGGTTTTCGGTACACGGAACCAGTTTTTGCCGGTAGCCACGGTCATAGCTAAATCAGTGGAGCCTACGCCGCTGGAAAAACAGCCTATTGCACCGTAGGTAGAGGTATGAGAGTCAGCTCCCAAAACCAGGTCTCCGGGGCGAATCATGCCGGATTCAGGAATAACCTGGTGGCATATACCGCAACCAACGTCAAAGAGCGGGGCATTTATTCCGGAAGCGAAATCGCGCATCTTTTTATGCACGCGGGAGACCCCTTCTTTGGGAGAGGGCGAGCTATGGTCTATAACCATGCAAAAGCCAGATTTCGGCTTCTTCACTTTTAATTTTTTTAACTGGTCAATGATTATTGAAGAGGTGCCGTCCTGGCCGAAAGCAAAATCCACCCGGCAGACTGAAAAATCTCCTGCCCGCAAGTCCTTGCGTGCATGCCGGCTTAAGATTTTCTCAGCTATGGTCTTTGCCATCGGGAAGATTCCGGTTAAAGGGAATCTCTTTCCTTTTTAAATATCTTCCTTAGCCCCTTCATGAACTTTCGCTTTGGCTTTATGGTTGAGGGCGGTTTTTCCGTAGGTTTATCTGTAGGTTTCGCAGCTTCTTCTTTGGGTTTCTCTTTTGCTTCTTCTTTTTTAAGCGGCTTCTTTTTCTCGATTCTCTGCGTAAGCTCAAGGATTACCAGGCTTGCCCCGTCTCCCCTGCGAAAACCTGCGGGCAGGATGCGGCAGTAGCCTCCGTTGAACTTGTGAAAACGCGGCGCTATCTCTGAGAATAATAATTTCACCAGGCTGTGGTCCTGCAGGACGGCAAATGCCAGCCTCTTGGATTTGAGGCTGTCCTTCTTGGCTAAGGTAATCAGCCTTTCCACTAAGGGCTTCACCGCCTTTGCCTTTGTCTTGGTGGTACGAACACTCTGATGAATCAATAGATTCCTGCTCATAGAGTTTAATGTCGCTTTCCGCCAGCTGGTGAAACGGTTCAATCTCGATTTTTTTACTCTATGCCTCATATCTTCTTAAGCTTATCCGAATCAACCTTCATCCCCAAGGTCAAACCCATTTTGATTAGCAGTTCTTTGATTTCGCTCAGGGATTTCTTGCCAAAATTCTTGAAACTCAAAAGCTGCTCTTCGGTCTTGACTACCAAATCGGAAATTACCTTAATCTCTGCTTCGCGCAGGCAGTTAGAAGACCTTACTGACAATTCCAGCTCTGAAATCGGCAACCTGAGCTTTTCATACAATTCCGTCTCTTCCTTGGTTAATTCCACTTCTTCCTCTTCTTCGGGAAGCTGCCCGAAATTGACAAAGATATCAAGGTGCCTCTGCAGAATGTTTGATGCGTAGAGAAGCGCATCTTTCGGACTAATCCCACCGTTGGTCCAGATGTCCAGGATTAACTTTTCATAGTCCATTCTTTGGCCCACGCGGGTATTCTCAACGCTGAAATTCACCTGTTTTACCGGGCTGAATATGGAGTCTACGGGAATTACGCCTATAGGCTGGCTCTCTTTACGGTTCAGCTCTGCGGAGACATAGCCGCGTCCCCTGGCCACCTCCATCTCAAGGCTGAATTTACGGCTCTGCGTTAAGGTAGCGATATGCAGGTCCGGGTTAATTATTTCCACGGTCTCATCGGTAGAGATATCCGATGCCTTTATGGCACCCTTTGAGTCTTTTTTAATAAAGATGCTCCTGGGGATCTTGGAATGAGAAGTAAGCACGAGGTTTTTGATATTCAGGATAATCTCCGGAACATCTTCCGTTACTCCGTTCAGGGTTGAAAATTCGTGCTGCGCACCGTCCAATTTTATCCAGGTAACCGCGCTTCCCTCAATGGAAGAAAGCAGCGTTCTTCTCAGAGAATTACCTAGCGTAACGCCGTAACCTTTTTCAAAAGGCGCCGCGAAAAATCTGCCGTAAGTACTGGTGTAGGTTGATTCTTCGCATTCCAGCCTCTTCGGCAATTGAAAATCTTTCCATTTTATACCCATTCCGCTTCCTCCGTTTATTTAGAATAAAGCTCTACGATCATCTGTTCGCGTATCGGTTGTTGAATATCTTCCTTTTCCGGCAGGCGTAAAACCTTGATTTCCAGCTTTTCTGCGTTTACCTGGAGCCAGCCGGGTTTGGTTCTATCTTTGGCAAGCTCAATGTTGTCCCTGATGAACTTTTCCGCCTTTTCTTTTGTTTTTATGATAATTACGTCTCCTGCCTTCACAGAATAGGAAGGTATATTCACGCGCCTTGAATTAATGAAAACAAAATTATGCCGGACAATTTGCCGCGCCTGCGCATGCGATAACCCGAAGTCTGACCTGAAAACGACATTGTCTAACCTGCGCTCCAATAGTTGCAGCAGGAGTTTTCCGGTTACGCCTTTGGATTTGGACGCAATATGGAAGTAACGCCGGAATTGCTTTTCCAGAACGCCGTACATCCTCTTTACCTTCTGCTTTTCCCTAAGCTGCATGCCGTAATTGGAAAGTTTATAACGGCTCCGCTGCCCGTGCTGCCCGGGAACATAGGCCCTGCGGCTTAAAGGGCATTTTTCGGTAAAACACCTGGTGCCTTTTAAAAATAGTTTTTCCTTTTCCCTGCGGCACAACCTGCAAACAGCGCCTATGTATCTAGCCATTTTGCCTCTCTCGGTTCAAAGTTTTTAGTTAATCTTAAACCCTTCTCTGTTTTTTGGGCCTACATCCATTATGGGGAACAGGCGTAACATCCTTGATTGAGGTTACGGTAACGCCGGCGGCCTGTATTGCCCTGATCGCCGACTCCCTGCCTGAACCAGGCCCTTTAACGCGGACCTCTACTTCCTTTATTCCGATTTCCTTGGCCTTCTTGGCAGCATCAGTGGCTGCAACCTGGGCCGCAAAAGGAGTAGATTTTTTAGAGCCGCTGTAACCTACTATGCCAGGAGCTGACCAGACCAGCACATTGCCCTGCCTATCGGTAATGGTAATAATCGTATTGTTGAAGGTTGCCTGAATATGGGCTATGCCGGAAGTTACTCCCCGTGCAATCTTTTTTTTCTTAGCCTTCTCTTTAGTAGCCATTTTGCCTCACTTAGTTGGAGCAGCTGCTTTTTTAGCAGGCTCTTTTTTAATTACTGCCATACCGCCTTTGCGCGGCCCCTTGCGGGTACGTGCGTTAGTACGGGTACGCTGCCCTCTCACGGGCAGCCCCCTGCGGTGGCGCAGCCCTCTCCAGGAACCGATATCGATCAGGCGCCTGATATTCTGGGATAAATCCCTGCGCAAATCACCCTCAAGTTTAAAATTACCCTTTTGTATAGAGCCGATTATGCGCGAAACCTCTTCCTCTGTCAAATCTTTCGCCCTGGTTCCGGGATTAATCTGAGCCATTTGAAGAATTTTATTGGAAGTCTTCCTGCCGACACCATAGAGATAGGTCAATGCTATCTCTATCCTTTTTTCCTTGGGGATATCTACGCCTAAAATCCTTGGCATCTATTTCGCTCCTTTTAACCTTGCCGCTGTTTGTGTTTCGGATTGGAACAGACCACGCGCACAACCCCTTTTCTTTTTACGATTTTGCAGTGGTCACAGATTACCCTTACCGATGACTTTACTTTCATGGTTATTTATACCTGTAAGTGATTCTTCCCCGTGTCAAATCATAAGGAGATAATTCCAATTTTACTTTATCTCCCGGCAATATCCTGATAAAGTGCATGCGCATCTTGCCACAAACGTGAGCTAAGACTTGATGCCCGTTTTCCAATTCAACCTTGAAAACTGCATTCGGAAGTGTTTCAGTTACCGTCCCCTCTGTCTCAATCAGTTCTTCTTTCATTTAATGAGCACGCGACTTATGGAACGCAAGTGAACGTAAGTTGCGTGCTCATTAAATGAAAGAAGAACTGATTGAGA
>JBHPGP010000030.1:0-16534 GCA_042570305.1 Candidatus Omnitrophota bacterium | reverse complement strand
CTCCGAATATGGATTTTATTGCCCGTTACGGAAGCCTGGGAAGGGTAAAAACCATCCCGGATAAAATGGTGCCGGCCTCTGATGTAGCGAATATGTCTATTATGGGTTATGACCCAAAGCAGTATTATACAGGGCGCGGGCCGCTGGAAGCGGCAAATTTGGGGATTGAGCTCAAAGAGGACGATATAGCCTTCCGTTGTAATTTCGTTACCACTGATAAAGATATCCTCACCGATTACAGCGCCGGGCATATAACCGTTAAAGAGGCAGGCATACTGATTAATTCCCTGAATAAGAAGCTGGGAACAAATGAGCTTAAATTTTATTCCGGGGTAAGTTACCGTAACCTCCTGGTGATAAGAAATGCCGACCCGGCCTTACTGGCTGTCAGCTGTTATCCGCCGCACGACATTATCGGCAAGAGCGTTGCACGGCATTTACCCTCCGGCGCGGCAGGAGAATTCCTGACCCGCCTGATGAGGGAATCTTCAAAGATTCTGGCCTCTCACGAGATAAATCAGGTGCGTATTGATTTGCGAGAAAACCCCGCGGATATGATTTGGCTCTGGGGCCAGGGCAGGAAACCCAACCTGCCGTTATATAAAGACAAATACAACCTTACCGGAAGCATAATCTCTGCAGTGGATTTAATCAAGGGCCTGGGAAAGCTGATTGGCTTGGAGGTAATCAATGTGCCGGGGGCAACGGGATTTTATGACACGGACTATGAAGGCAAGGGGAGGGCGGCGATCAGGGCTTTAAAGGACAAGGACTTTGTCTTTGTGCATGTGGAGGCCCCTGACGAGGCCGGGCATAACGGTGACTTGAGAGAAAAGATTACTGCTATTGAGCGGTTTGACAATTTTGTGGTCGGTAAATTGCTTACGGCTTACAAGCACAAGAAGAATTTTCGTATCCTGGTTTTACCCGACCATCTCACTCCGCTGTCGGTAAAGACCCATACTCCCGAGCCCGTGCCTTTCGCAATTATCGGCAAGGATATTTTTGGCGGCGGCTCTCCGGGCTACAGCGAAAAAGAGGCGGCAAAAAGCACGCTATTTTTTCATCAGGGTTGCGAGTTGATTGATTATTTCCTGAAGTCAACGCAATGAACGCTTTGATTGTTGTTCTTATTTCCGGGGTTTTATTCATCATTGGCTATTGTTTCTACGGCCGAAAGCTGGAGATACTCTGGCAGGTAGACCCCGCACGTCAGACACCAGCATTTACGAAATCCGACGGCGTAGATTATGTGCCTGCCAGGCATTGGACAATATTGTTCGGGCATCATTTTGCTTCCATAGCCGGCGCCGGGCCGATTCTCGGGCCGGTTATCGCGGCTGTGGTTTGGGGCTGGCTGCCTGCCGTAATCTGGATAGTCCTGGGCTCCATATTCCTGGGAGGGGTGCACGATTTTTCCGCATTGATGATTTCCTTAAGGAACGAAAGCAAGTCAATGGCAGACGTCGCAGAGAAGATATTGAATTTCAGGTCAAAGGTAATATTCGCGGCATTTATTTTACTGAGCCTGCTTTTGGTTATGGCGGTTTTTGCGGTGGTTTCTGCCAAGACTCTGGTTACTGAGCCTACTCTGGTAATCCCTACCTTCGGCCTGGTCCTGGTGGCAATGTTAGTTGGCCTTATGATATACAGATGGAAGTGGAATCAGCTACTGGCGACAATCTCCGGTGTAATCCTGCTTATCGGGCTCCTGTTCTTGGGTAATTATTTTCCCGTTACTCTTCAGGTGGTGAGCCCTTTAAGGTTGTGGATTTTGATTCTGCTTGCCTATGCCTATTTTGCATCCGTGCTTCCGGTGAATGTTCTCCTGCAGCCGCGGGATTATTTATCAACCTTTATTCTGTTCTTCGGGCTTTTCTTCGGATACGCCGGGCTGGTGATTACGCGCCCTGCCATGCAGACCCCGGCATTTATCGGATGGAAAGGGAATCTGGGGCATTTATGGCCAATGCTCTGTGTGATTATTGCCTGTGGGGCGATTTCAGGTTTTCATTCCCTTATTGCCTCAGGCACGACTTCCAAGCAGCTGGCCAACGAGAGGGAGGCAAAGATAGTAGGATACGGCGGTATGATACTCGAAGGGGTTTTGGCAATTTTGGCATTATTGTGCGTAACCGCCGGGCTACACTGGACAGGCAGGGCCGGGTATGCGGAATTAGTTTACCCCCAGCTCATGCAAAACAACGACTGGATAGGCGCTTTCTCAAAAGGGTTCGGCCAGGTGACGAAGCCGATTCTTGGAGCTCTCGGCGCTCCGGTTGCTGCCATAATGCTGAATGCCTTTGTTTTGACTACCCTTGATTCCGCAACCAGGATTAACCGCTACATTGCCGAGGAATTTTTTGGCGAGGCCCTGAAAATCAAAATATTCAAAAACCGTTTTTTTTCAACTGCCCTGATAACGGGATTGGCACTTTGGCTGGCATTGGGTAATTGGCAGGCGATCTGGCCCATCTTCGGGGCGTCCAATCAGCTGGTAGCGGCATTGGCTTTGATGCTGGTTTATGCCTATCTATTGAAAGCCAGGAAACCGACCAAGACAGTTTTGTATCCTGCGATATTTATGCTGATTACCACGCTGGCCGCGCTTGGCTGGCAGGGCGTTAAGTTTTTCCACGAGCAGAATAACCTGCTTTTACTTATAACCGCAGTATTATTTATATTGTCGGTTTTTATGATCAGAGAGGTCTTGGTATGGAGAAAAAACTTATTGTCCAAAAATTTGGCGGCAGCTCTGTAGCTAATTTAAACCGCATTCAAAAAGCCGCTAAACGTATAGCCGGATATAAGAGAAGGGGCTATTCGCTGGTTGTGGTAGTTTCTGCGTTGGGGGATACCACCGATGAACTGCTTAAGCTGGCGCAGCGCATCAGCCGCAACCCTCACGGGAGGGAGATGGATATGCTCCTGTCTACGGGCGAACAGATATCCTGCGCCTTGATGGCCCTTGCCCTGATAAAACTAAAGGTTAAGGCAATCTCTTTTACCGGAGCGCAGGGCGGGATTATCACTGATACTGCCCATACCCGGGCCAGGATTGTCAGAATCGATGCCGAGAAAATCAAAGAGGAGCTCAAAAAGGGCAAGGTCGTGGTAGTGGCAGGGTTTCAGGGAAGGACGCCCGAGGAGGATATTACGACTTTGGGGCGCGGAGGCTCGGATTTGACTGCCGTTGCCTTAGCCAAGGCGCTTTCTGCTTATGACTGCGAGATTTATTCCGATGTCGACGGGGTTTATACCGCAGACCCCCGCATTGTCAGGGATGCGCGCAAAATAGATTTCATAAGTTATGATGCAATGCTTGAGATGGCTTCACTCGGTGCGCAGGTAATGCAGGACCGCTCTATAGAGGTAGCCAAAAAATTTAATGTGGTAATACACCTGCGTTCTTCTTTTAACAACAACAAGGGAACGATTATCTGCGACCCTAATAAATTCCTTAAGGCAGCCCAAAAAAGGGAGGTAAAATTGATGGAAGAGACAGTGGTAAGCGGCGTTACCCTAAATAAAAGCGAAGCCAAGTTGACTATTTGCGATGTCCCTGATAAACCGGGATTGGCAGCGGTAATATTCAAAGACATATCCAATCAGGGCATAAACGTGGATACAATCGTACAGAATACCAGCCGCGACCGGATTACGGATATCTCCTTTACGGTTCCCAGGTCTATGCTTAGGCCGGCGCTTTCCGCAACCAGGAAAATCAGCCGTAAAATCCGCGCGGGTTCGGTCTTCGCAGATACGGACATAGCCCGGGTTTCAATCGTGGGGGTGGGCATGAAGACTCATTCCGGAGTGGCAGCCAAGATGTTCCAGGCCCTGTCCAGCTGCCGGATTAACATTGAGATGATTTCTACCTCCGATATCAGCATATCCTGTATCATTAAAAAAAGGAATGCGGAAAGAGCGCTAAGAGCGATACACAAGCAGTTTGAATTGGGTAAAAGATGACGGGGTGAGGAGGGCTAAATGCGGAAAATCAAATTATACGATACTACCTTAAGGGACGGCGCGCAGAGCGAAGGCATCACCTACTCTCTTATGGACAAGATGCGCATTACCGAGAAACTTGACCAGTTAGGAATAGATTATATCGAGGGAGGCTGGCCCGGCTCTAATCCCAAGGATATGCAATTTTTCAGGCGCATGAGTAAAAAGCGCCTTGCCCATGCGCGGCTGGTCGCTTTTGGTTCCACGCGCAGGGCAGGGATAAGCGCAAGCCGCGATAAGAATTTACAGGAGATGCTCAAGAGCGGGGTAAGGGCAGTGACGATTTTCGGAAAGACCTGGCCGCTGCACGTAAAGAGTGTTCTGCGTACTACTCCTCAGGAAAACCTGAAAATGATTTCCGACAGCGTCGAGTTCTTAGTGAAGAATAAAATGCTTGTTTTTTACGACGCCGAGCATTTCTTCGACGCATACCAGGATGACCCCGGTTATGCCCTGCGCTGCCTTCAGGCAGCGCAGAATGCCGGAGCAAGCGCCCTGATTCTTTGCGATACCAATGGCGGCGCACTGCCTAATCAGATTGTCCGGGTTATCCAGGAGATAAAGCCGAAGATTAAAACAGGACTCGGTATTCACTGCCACAATGATGCAGGGCTGGCGGTGGCAAATTCAATCCTTGCCGTTGAAGCCGGCTGCGACATGGTCCAGGGTACAATCAACGGTTACGGCGAGCGTTGCGGCAACGCGGATTTACTGCCGATCATCGCAAACCTGAAACTAAAACTGCAATACGACTGTATTTCCGACAGTAAATTGAAGAGCTTAACCGAGGTTTCCTACTTTGTCAGCGAAACGAGCAATGTCAGGCACATGGCAAACCAGCCCTATGTGGGGGATTCGGCGTTCGCCCATAAAGCCGGCGTGCATATCAACGCAATTATGAAAACCCCCCGCTCCTACGAGCATATCAACCCTGAACTGGTCGGAAACCGGCGCAGGATTTTAATGTCTGAATTAGCCGGTAAAAGCGGCATACTCATCCGCGCTAAGGATTTGAAGTTTGACCTTACCAAGGACGACCCCAAGACAAAAAAATTACACAAGCTGCTACAGTCCCTGGAATTGAAGGGTTATCATTTCGAGGCAGCCGAAGGTTCATTCGAACTCTTGCTTAAGAAGGCAATGGGTAAGGCAAGAGAGTATTTTCACCTGGAGGGGTTCAGGGTAGTGGTGAACAAAGAAAAGAATAAGAAGATTACTTCGGAGGCAATCATTAAATTAAAAGTCAAAAATAATCTAGAGCATACTGCCGCTGACGGAGACGGCCCGGTAAACGCCCTGGATAACGCGCTGCGCAAGGCTCTGAAGGATTTTTATCCCACGCTGGCAAAAATGCATCTTTCTGATTTCAAGGTGCGCATTTTGGATGAGAAGGCAGGGACTGCCGCGGCTACCCGCGTAATCATCCAATCGCAGGACGAAAAGGACGCCTGGAATACTATCGGCGTATCGGAGAATATTATCGAGGCTTCCTGGCAGGCCCTGGCGGACTCTATCGAATATAAACTGCTGAAAGACGGCATTGCCTAAGAGATGGACATCCCCACCCGCTTCAATCCCGGGCAGATAGAAGATAAATGGTATAAATTCTGGGAAGAACAGGGTTATTTCCGTGCCGCTGTCAAACCGGATAAAAAATCCTTCTGTATAGTTATTCCCCCTCCCAATGTTACAGGCATACTGCATATGGGCCATGCCCTGAATAATACGATTCAGGATATACTGATTAGATACCACCGCATGAAGGGCGAGGAGTCGCTCTGGATGCCGGGCACTGACCACGCGGGTATCGCCACTCAGAACGTCGTGGAAAAGTCGATTGCCAAAGAGGGCTTGAAGCGTCAGGATTTAGGCAGGGAGAAATTCCTGGCGCGCGTCTGGCAATGGAGGGAACAGTACGGCTCCACCATCATACACCAGCTTAAGAAATTGGGCGCTTCCTGTGACTGGTCAAGGACGCGCTTTACTATGGATGAGGGATATTCGGAAGCGATTACCGAGGTTTTTATCCGGCTCTACGAAAAGGGGCTTATCTACAGAGGCAACTACATTGTTAACTGGTGCCCCAGGTGCCAGACAGCCCTTTCTGACGAAGAAGCGCCGCACCAGGAAATAGAAGGCAATTTATATTATTTGAAATACCCCTTTGAGGATAATCCCGGCAAGTTTATGGTGGTTGCCACTACGCGTCCGGAGACAATGCTGGGCGATACGGCAGTGGCAGTTAACCCGAAAGACTCACGCTACAAGAAGCTTGTCGGAAGGGTTTTAATCCTGCCCCTGATTAACCGCAGGATAAAGATTATTGCCGACGATATGGTGGATAAAAAGTTCGGTACCGGAGCGGTTAAGGTAACCCCTGCGCACGACCCCAATGATTATGCGCTGGGGAAGAAACACAATCTCCAATTCTTAAATATTATGCTTGCGGACGGCCGCCTTAATGAAAACGCCGGAGCCTATAAAGGCATGGACAGGTTCCAAGCCAGAGAGCGGGTGCTTGAGGATTTAGGCCAAAAGGGGTTAATTGATAAGGTCCAGCCGCACAAGCTGTCGGCAGGGCATTGCTACCGTTGCCATACGATTATCGAGCCGTACCTCTCCAGGCAGTGGTTTGTGAAGATGGAGCCCCTGGCCAGGCCGGCAATTGAAGCGGTAAAAAAAGACAGGGTCAAGTTTCACCCCAAGCGCTGGAGGAAGGTGTATTTAAACTGGATGGAGAATATACAGGACTGGTGCATATCCAGGCAGATATGGTGGGGGCATAGAATCCCGGTTTTTTATTGCAATCATTGCATTTCGCAAAAAGGCAATAAGCAAAAAGGCGTTATCGCCTCCAGGGTTAAGCCCGCAAAATGCCCTGATTGCGGTTCGGCTGACATCATCCAGGATGAGGATGTTCTGGACACCTGGTTTTCTTCCTGGTTATGGCCTTTTGCTACTTTTGGCTGGCCGTTTAAAGGCTCCAGGCAGGATACAAAAAAAGAATTAGACTATTTTTATCCGACCTCAGTTCTGGTTACTGCTCCGGAGATACTCTTTTTCTGGGTAGCGCGGATGATTATGGCAGGCCTTGAGTTTACCGGAGATATCCCTTTCCGGGACGTGTATATACACGGAACAGTCCGCGACATCAAGGGGAAGAAAATGTCCAAGTCCCTGGGAAATGCCATTGACCCGCTTGAGATTATCTCGCAATACGGCACTGATGCCTTGCGTTTTTCGCTTACCTCTTGCGCCAGCCAGGGCGACCTGTTCCTTGCCCGTGAGAAGTTTGAAATGGGAAGAAATTTTGCCAATAAACTCTGGAATGCCTCGCGCTTGATCATGATGAATTTAGACAGGGAAAAAACAAAGTCCGACCTCTGTGTTTTTTATGAGAACGAGGAACTCGGACTGGTTGACCGCTGGATCTTAAGCAGGTTCTATACCATGCTTAAAGGCGTAAACCGGCACTTAACTGCCTTTCGCTTTAATGAAGCGGCAAATTTAATCTACGCCTTTCTCTGGCATGAGTTCTGCGACTGGTATCTTGAGATTGTCAAAAACAGCATCCAGGAGAAAGGCACCCAGTTGATTATGTATAAAGTCCTGGAAAAGACCCTGAGGGTACTGCATCCGTTTATGCCCTTTATTACTGAGGATATCTGGCAGTGCCTGGTAGGGGCAGAGGGTATCATGGTGCAGCCCTGGCCGCACCTGCAGGAACAGATGATCGATAAAAAATTAGATTCCCAAACAGAGTTGATTTTTGGTATAATTAAATCCGTAAGAAATCTGCGCAGCCGCATCGAGCTTAAACCCGGACAGAAGGCTGAGGTTTCTGTTTATCCTCACGGCAAAGCCAGCCGGGAACTGCTAAAAGATAACTGCGGATTGATTATCAACCTGGCGAACGCAGAAAGGCTGAACATCCTGGAGGCAGGCAAGAGGCCGCAGGGGGCGCTCAGCGAGGTGACCAAGAGCGCGGATATTTATTTACACTT
Source organism: Candidatus Omnitrophota bacterium (assembly GCA_042570305.1). Lineage (GTDB taxonomy): Bacteria > Omnitrophota > Gorgyraeia > Gygaellales > JAHJCI01 > JASFIK01. The sequence goes on along the minus strand of JBHPGP010000030.1, from coordinate 8,519 downwards.
CCGCGGCCTGATTGATGTTGCGAAAGAACAGGCTAAGATAAAGGAGAATATAGACAGGCAGGCCGGGATACTCAAAGCAAAAAAGTTCAGGCTGCAGAATAAGGAGTTTACCAGTAAGGCTCCTGCGGAAGTGGTGGAAAAAGAAAAACAGGACGTGGATGAAATCGAGGATGTTATCAAGCGGCTCCAGCAGGTATATGATGAGTTACGCTAGAAATTTTAAACTAAAAGGGCTGATTAAAAGGGCTTTAGCAGAAGACATCGGCAAAGGCGATATTACCAACAGCCTGTTGTTTACCGGGAAGAAGAAGGTGCGCGCAGTTATCCTGGCAGGCGAGAGCGGGGTGGTTTGCGGGATAGGCGTTGCCAGTATGGTTTTTAAACTCAAAGACAGGCAGGTTAAATTTAAGGCGCTGGTTAAGGATGGCCAGCGGATTAAAAATGGTCAGGTGCTTGCCAGAATATACGGCAGGGCCTCGAGCATATTATCCAGCGAAAGGGTGGCTTTAAACTTTTTAGGTCTGCTCAGCGGGATAGCTACGCGTTCTGCCGAATTCGTGAATAAAGTCAGGAAGAGCAATGTTAAAATCATGGATACCCGCAAGACCATTCCCGGTTTAAGGCAGCTGCAGAAATACGCGGTAAGCGTCGGAGGCGGACATAACCACCGCTTCAGGCTGGACGAAATGGTGCTGGTTAAGGATAACCACCTTGCTGCTTTAGGCTTTGCGCCTCAGCCCCTGTGCGTTAAAAGCATTATCAAGGGCATCAAGGAAAAAAAGCCGTCGGGCGTCAAGCTGGAAGTAGAGGTGAAAAATTTGAAGGAGTTCAGGCAGGCATTAAAGGCAGGCCCGGACATTATCATGTTCGACAATATGAAAACAGGCGATATCAGGAAGGCGGTTACGATAGCGCGTGAAACTGAAGGCATAAAACATAAAATGAAGTTTGAGGCATCGGGAAATATCAACCTCAAAAATATTCGCGCTTTCGCGCAAACCGGGGTAGATATTATTTCTCTGGGAGTTCTTACAAAGGAAATCCGGTGTATAGATTTTTCGCTGGAGATTAAAGGAGGGTAAGAGATGAGAAGAGCCTTATTATTCATGATTATTGCAGTTTTTTTTCTCACGGCAATAGTCGAGGCTGCTGGAGTCCAGGCAACCGCTCCTGAACAGGGTTCCAAGGTGCTGGTTACCACTAAAGTGGTCGAGGCCTTGGGTAAGATCGGCAACCCGCAAGCCAGTACAGTTCTAAAAGAGGCTTTAAAAAGCAAGGAGTTTTTCATCCGCGCCTATGCCGCACAGGCTTTAGGCAGAATCCGTGATAAGCAGTCTATTCCGTTATTAAAAAATCTGACCAGTGATAGTAATTATCTAGTAAGAATTTTATCAGCTGTGGCTTTGCTGGAATTAGGAGAAAAGGAAGCCGGGGATTTAATTTTGTCTTTTCTGAAAGATGAAAACTCGGCAGCAAGGTCGGCAATAGCCGACGAAGCACAGGGACTGGGGCCTAAATTCCTCTTCGCATTAACCGCAATGCTGCCTGCGGAAAAGGAATACCTCGTACGCGCGAATATGATTGAAGGCTTGGGTAATGCCGGATTTAATCCCGCCCTGTCTTATATTCTCCAGGCAATGGAGGATAAGCATGAATATGTCCGCAGGGCAGCCTGTTCTGCCATAGGCAAGATCAGGGCTAAAGAAGGCATACCCCGTCTTTTACAAAGTTTAGGCGATAGCAACGCAACAGTACGCGCTGCGGCAATAATAGCGCTGGGCAGGCTCCAAGAACGCTCAAAAATCGATGTTTTTCGAAAAGGAATTAACGCAGAAGAGCCTGAATTGGCAGCGGCTTCCTGTTTGGCCCTGGCGCTTCTTGGCGAGCTGGATATATTGCCGGTATTATTGGAGAAAATTACTTCTGCCGAAAGCCAAACCATCATAAGAACACAAGTTGCCAAGGCGCTGAGCATGCTAAGGCCGCGTATAGTCAAATCTGCAAAAAAGGCTCTTCGGCAAGGAACCGATCGGCAGGTTCTTGCGCTGCTGGATAATATAGAATTTGACTATCAGGTAAATGGCAAAAATTTAACATTAATATTCACCTCGGCTTTAAGAGATGCCCAGAGCCCGTTGTATCCGGATGCCCCATTGGTGCTAAAGGGGCTTGGCGCAAAGCTTGCCCTGCCTGCTTTACGTGAGGCACTGCTGCAAGATGACCCTGACCTGGTTGCAACAGCGGCTTATGTACTGGGGGAGTTCCAGGATAAAGACGCCTTTGATTATTTGATTAAGATATTTGAAAAATATGGAATCTGATGCCTTCCCGGGAAGCATTCAAGCTGTGCAGTAAATTCAAGCCCCGGGGAGACCAGCCCCAGGCGATTAAAGCGTTAACTAGAAATATCCAGAAGAGGGAGCCATATCAGACGCTTTTAGGGGTAACGGGCTCAGGGAAGACTTTTACCCTCGCCAATGTAATCGCCAAAGTCAATAAACCCACCCTGGTAATCTCCCACAATAAAACCTTAGCCGCGCAACTCTACAGCGAATTCAAGGAATTTTTTCCAGACAACGCTGTTGAATACTTTGTCAGTTATTACGACTATTACCAGCCCGAGGCATATATCCCTCAGACAGACACCTATATTGAAAAGGATGCCTCGATTAACGACCGCCTTGACCGCCTGCGCCTTTCCGCAACAAGCAGCCTGATGTGCCGCAGAGACGTAATTATAGTCGCCTCGGTTTCCTGTATTTACAATCTGGGCTCTCCCGAAGACTACCAGGGTCTGATTTTGCTGCTGGAAAAAGGCCAGGTAATGGACAGGGAGAGTTTACTCAGCCGCCTGGTGCAGCTGCAGTATGAGAGAAACGATTATGAATTTATCAGGGGCAGGTTCCGCGTCAGGGGAGAGAGCCTGGAGGTATTCCCTGCTTACGAGACAGCAGCCCTAAGGGTTGAATTTGACGGCGACTTGATAACCGCAATTTCCGAGGTGGACCCCGTAAGCCTCGATGTCTTGAAAAGAACGGATAAATTAGCCCTTTATCCAGCCAAGCACTTTGTGGTCGGCGAGAATAAAATCAACAACGCTATTGTATCCATCGAACAGGAATTAGGGGAACACCTGAAGTTTCTGAACCAAAATAATAAATTATTAGAGGCGCAGCGGCTTAGCCAGCGCACCCGCTATGACATGGCAATGCTCAAGGAAATGGGTTATTGTCACGGAATCGAGAATTATTCACGCCATCTTTCCGGCAGGCCTGCCGGCACCAGGCCCTGGTGTCTGCTTGATTATTTTCAGGGCGACTTCTTAACCGTTATCGATGAATCGCATGTCAGCGTTCCGCAAATCAGGGGTATGTATGAAGGGGACCGGGCGCGTAAGGAGATACTCGTAGAATACGGATTCCGGATGCCGTCCTGCCTGGATAACCGACCATTAAGGTTCGATGAATTCGAGAAACTGCTTCATCAGGTAATCTTTGTATCGGCAACACCTTCGGAATTCGAAATTAAAAAGTCAAAGGGCAAGGTTATCCAGCAGATTATCCGTCCTACGGGGCTGGTTGACCCGCAGATTATCGTTAAGCCGACGGCAGGACAGATTGACGACCTGGTCAGCGAGATTAATCAACGCGCGGGAAATAACGAGCGCGTATTCGTTACCACCCTGACCAAGAGAATGGCCGAGGATTTAGCCAGCTTCCTGCAGGAAAAGGGCCTGAAGGTAAAATACCTGCATTCGGAGATTGACACTATACAGCGCTCCAGGCTGCTTAGAGAACTGCGCAAGAAGGAATTCGATTGCCTGGTAGGGATTAACCTGCTCAGGGAAGGGCTGGACCTGCCGGAGGTATCTTTAGTGGCAATTCTTGATGCGGATAAAGAAGGCTTTTTACGCTCGAGTACTTCCTTGATTCAGGTAGCCGGCCGTGCCGCCAGGAATATCAACGGCACGGTATTGATGTATGCCGACATTATGACAGATTCAATGCGCAGGGCAATAGGGGAGAGTGAGCGCAGGCGAGGCATACAGCTGGAGTTTAACCGTACACACCGCATCAGCCCGCGCACAATCCAGAAGGAAATCAGGGCGGGGATAGAGGATTTAGCCGAGGCAGAGGATTTCCTCCAGGATTTGACCGGCCTTGACCGCGATGAATATGAGTTGAATAAATATATCTCCGAGTTAGAATATGAGATGGAGCTTGCTGCCAGGAATCTGCAGTTTGAAAAGGCAGCGGCGTTACGGGATAAGATAAAGGAATTGAAAAAAATTAATCCTTAACAGGTTGCGGATTTATAAAATGCTATTAACAATCGACATAGGCAATACTAGTATTAATTTCGGGGTGTTTAAGGCGAGGGTGCTGATAAAAAATTTTTCAATTCCCACCCGTGGTTATGCCTTGCGGGATTTGAAGAAATTACTGGCAGGAACAGCGATAGATGAATGTATTATCTGTAGCGTTGCCCCGCCTGCATTAAGCAGATTAAAATCCGACCTGAGAAGGGTATTACGCATAAGGCCTTATTGTTTAGGCGAAGATATAAAGGTCCCGTTAAAGAATCTTTACCGCCGCCCCAGGCAGGTAGGCTCTGACCGCCTGGTCAATGCCTTTGCGGGAATTCAACTCTACGGAGCGCCTTTAGTCGTTATTGATTTCGGCACCGCAGTCACCTTTGATGCAATCTCTAAAAGGAAGGAATATCTCGGCGGGTTGATTCTGCCGGGCCTGGATATTTCTCTGGACGCGCTTGCCGAAAGAACTGCCTTGCTGCCCAGGGTAAAATTAAACAAACCCGGGGAATTTATCGGCAGGGATACAAAGGAGAGTATCTTAAGCGGCGTTGTTTATGGTTTTGCCGCTTTAAGCGATGATTTGGTTGACAGGCTAAAGAGCCGGATAGGCAAGGGGGCAAAGGTTATCGGTACGGGCGGAAATATCGAATTAATTAAACCTTATTGCAGGAAAATCGATAAAATAGACAGGGATTTAACCCTCAAAGGCCTGAATCTGCTCTATTGTTATACCAAACTGCATTAAATGGGGTCAGAATTATTTTTTTCTCAACAAACCTATCTCTGCAAAAATAATTCTGACCCCATTTCCGTAGAGTTTTAACTTGTTTATTTGCAACAAGAAAAAACTTGAAAATAATTCTTGACAAAAAAAGAAATGATTGTATACTGTTTGGCAAGCCAAAGTATATGTGTTATACTTTAATCGTGAAGCAAAAACACAGAATTTTTGACAAGCCAGGATAGAATATCGCCCGATTAAGGCGTTTCTAGATATGAGACGCCCCGCTAGGTCGGGGCGTCTCTTTTTTTTGTTCTTTGAGAAGTAAGTTTTAAAAACAGTCAAGTAACTGCGAGTCAGAATTAACAGCCAAATACAAACTTTCTAGATTTCGGAGAGTTTGATCCTGGCTCAGAGTGAACGCTGGCGGCGTGGATTAGGCATGCAAGTCGAGCGATCCTTTTTTGGGCTTTGCATTTTGACGCAAGGAGAAATGCAGAATCTGTTTAAGGATAGCGGCAGACGGGTGAGGAACTCGTGAGTAATCTACCTCTATGTCGGGAATAGCCTTGCGAAAGTAAGGGTAATACCCGATGTGCCCTTTTCTTCATAAGAAGAGCTGGGTAAAGGCATCCGTAAGGATGTTGTATAGAGATGAGCTCGCGTCCTATCAGCTTGTTGGTGGGGTAACGGCCTACCAAGGCTTTTGACGGGTAGCTGGACTGAGAGGTCGGTCAGCCACATGGGGACTGAGACACTGCCCCGACTCCTACGGGAGGCTGCAGTCGAGGATATTTAGCAATGGGCGAAAGCCTGACTATGCGACGCCGCGTGAGGGATGAAGGTCTTCGGATTGTAAACCTCTTTCGATGGGGAAGAATTCAGACGGTACCCAGAGAAGAAGCCACGGCTAACTCCGTGCCAGCAGCCGCGGTAATACGGAGGTGGCAAGCGTTACTCGGATTTACTGGGTGTAAAGGGCAGGTAGGCGTCTCGATAAGTTCTTGGTGAAATCCTTCTGCTTAACGGAAGAACTGCCCGGAAAACTATCGAGATTGAGGCTAGAAGAGGAGAGTGGAATTCCCGGTGTAAGGTTGAAATCTGTAGATATCGGGAGGAACACCAGTAGCGAAGGCGGCTCTCTGGTATAGACCTGACGCTGAACTGCGAAAGCTAGGGGAGCAAACAGGATTAGATACCCTGGTAGTCCTAGCTGTAAACGATGAGCACTAGGTGTTGGCCCTGAATAAGGGCCGGTGTCGCAAGATAACTCGTTAAGTGCTCCACCTGGGGACTACGGCCGCAAGGCTAAAACTCAAAGGAATTGACGGGGGCCCGCACAAGCGGTGGAACATGTGGTTCAATTCGACGATACGCGTAGAACCTCACCAGGGCTTGACATGCAGGAAGTAGGAGCCTGAAAGGGTAACCACCTGTCAAGTCAGGAACCTGCACAGGTGTTGCATGGCTGTCGTCAGCTCGTATCGTGAGACGTTGGGTTAAGTCCCGCAACGAGCGCAACCTTCATCCTTAGTTGCTACCCGATACTGCTTTCGCAAGAAAGCAATATTGGGGCACTCTAGGGGAACTGCCCGCGATAAGCGGGAGGAAGGCGGAGACGACGTCAAGTCAGTACGGCCCTTATGCCCTGGGCTACACACGTGTTACAATGCTTGCTACAAAGTGTTGCCAAACCGCAAGGTGGAGCTAATCGCAAAAAAGCAAGCTCAGTTCGGATTGGAGTCTGCAATTCGACTCCATGAAGCTGGAATCGCTAGTAATGGCAGATCAGCTACGCTGCCGTGAATACGTTCCCGGGCCTTGTACACACCGCCCGTCAAGCGATGGGAGCTGGGGGTACCTAAAATCTCTGAGCAATCAGGGCCTAGGGTAAACCTGGTAACTGGCGCTAAGTCGTAACAAGGTAACCGTACCGGAAGGTGCGGTTGGATCACCTCCTTTCTAATTATTTTCGTTAGGAAAATATTAGAATAAAAATGTGTGGCGGTTTGCAGTAAACGGATAAGGCTGTAATAAGAAGCCGTTTGCTGTTCCTCAGTTCTGACAGAATCTGAGGACTTGACTGTTTTTATAATTTTCCGGCCAACTGAAAGAGACGGGCCCATAGCTCAGTTGGTTAGAGCACAGCCCTGATAAGACTGGGGTCGATGGTTCGAGTCCATCTGGGCCCATAAGTTTTCGCTCTACTAAAAGTAGTCCCGAGCGTCAATAGTTTGATTTAAGATGTGAGGGATAAAGTAATGTCCTTCGTCGCATGAAGGCGACTCGGGACAAAATTTTACTTCGTAAAATTTTGGGGGCGTAGCTCAGTTGGGAGAGCATCTGCTTTGCAAGCAGGGGGTCGGCAGTTCAAATCTGCTCGCCTCCACCAGGATTGCAAAGTAAATCCCGCATAAATTTACTCGCACTTAAATTTGTTCAGGCTATCTTCGGCCCGGATAAATTTACGTGCATTATGTTCTTTGACAATTTATATATTAGGTCAAGCTACAAAGGGTCTATGAAGGATGATTTGGTTAGATGAGGCGACGAAGGACGGGGTAAGCACCGATATGCTCCGGTGAGCCGCAAACAGGCTTTGATCCGGGGAATTCCGAATGGAGCAATCCTTCCGATTTAATCATCGGAAACCTGCCAGCGAATCCATAACTGGCAAGGAGCGAAACCAGGTGAACTGAAACATCTAAGTAACCTGAGGAAAAGAAATCGACCGAGATTCCCCCAGTAGTGGCGAGCGAAAAGGGAAGAGTCTAAACCCGGTATTGATTTTGGCAACAAAACCAGTTCCGGGGGTTGCGGGACCTTAATGTGGCGAGTGGATGGATAGTAGAAATGCATGGAAATGTATGCCAAAGAAGGTGAAAGCCCTGTAAACGAAATCCAAAAACTTGCCTAGAGGTATCCCAAGTACTACGGGACACGGGAAATCCTGTAGGAATCCGGGCCGACCACGGCCTAAGACTAAATACTACATCTAGACCGATAGTGCACAAGTACCGTGAGGGAAAATTGAAAAGAACCCCGGTGAGGGGAGTGAAATAGAACCTGAAATCATAGACCTACAAGCTGTAGAAGGGCTATGTCTGCCGCAAGGCAGAAATGCCTGACTACGTACCTTTTGTTTAATGGACCGACAAGTTACTGTGCGGTGCAAGCTTAATCCGCGAAGGCGGAGCAGGCGAAGCGAAAGCGAGTCTTAAATGGGCGATTTAGTACCGTATAGTAGACCCGAAACCGAGTGATCTACCCATGGTCAGGGGGAAGCTTTGGGAAACCGAAGTGGACGCCCGAACCCATCAATGTTGAAAAATTGTGGGATGAACTGTGGGTTGGAGCGAAAGACTAATCAAACTCGGAAATTGCTGGTTCTCCCCGAAATAGTTCTAGGGCTAGCCTCGGGACACTGCATTATAGAGGTAGAGTGCTGAATGGGTTACGGGACGATACCTCGTTGCCGAATCC
>JBHPGP010000029.1:0-17148 GCA_042570305.1 Candidatus Omnitrophota bacterium | reverse complement strand
GGGTTAAGACTGAAATCAAGGCAATTACCTTTCACGAATTAGAGGTCAAAGAGACAGAGAGCGGATACGAGGCGCAGGTGATTTTTGATGTCTGACGTCTGGCAGGGGCCAATAGAAAAGATTGACAATTGGCGTTGGCGTATTCCCAAGACCTATAAGCCGGGAATGCGCGTTGACGGCATTATCTACGCTGATGAGAAGCTGTTAAAGGATATCAGAAATGACAGAGCCGCTGAGCAGGTTGCCAATGTCGCTTTTTTACCTGGAATAGTCAGGGCATCCCTGGCAATGCCGGATATCCACTGGGGTTATGGTTTTCCCATCGGCGGAGTAGCTGCGACGGACATTGAACAGGGAGGGGTAATTTCGCCCGGGGGTGTGGGTTTTGATATAAACTGCGGCGTGCGCCTGTTAAAGACTAACTTTCGGTACGAAGAGATAAAGGATAAAGTCAAGGATCTGGTTTACACGCTCTTTTCGGAAGTTCCTTCCGGTGTTGGCTCTAAAGGGGATATCAGGGTTAGCCAGAAAGAGGAACGGGTAATCCTGGTTAAGGGCGCGAAATGGGCTGTTGAAAATGGCTATGGTACGCAGGAAGACCTGGAATGCACTGAGGAATACGGAGCAATGTCAGGGGCTGACCCTTCGACAGTATCGGAAAGAGCCTATGAAAGAGGAAAGGCGCAGTCCGGCACTCTCGGCTCAGGAAACCACTTCCTTGAGATTCAGGTAATCGACCAGCTTTATGATTCAGGATTATGCGATGAGTTCGGTCTTGATCTCGGACAGGTTACGGTGATGATCCACTCCGGCTCGCGCGGATTCGGCTATCAGGTCTGCGACGATTATGTAAAGGGCATGATGCGCTGCCCGGCTAAATACCATATCAATGTTCCTGACCGGCAGCTTGCCTGCGCCCCGGTAAATTCTACCGAAGGCAAGCAGTATCTTGCGGCAATGAAATGCGCGGCAAATTATGCGTGGGCAAACCGGCAATGCCTGATGCATTTGACGCGCAAGTCTTTTGAAAGGGTGTTCAACAAGCCCTGGGAGAGCATGGGTATGCAGCTTATTTACGACGTTGCCCATAACATTGCCAAGATAGAAAAGTATGAAGTTGACGGGAGGCAGAAGTCTTTGTGCGTGCATCGCAAGGGAGCAACCCGCGCCTTTGGTCCTGGGCATCCGGCCTTACCCGAAAGATATAAAAAAACAGGCCAGCCGGTAATTATACCCGGCGATATGGGCAGGAATTCCTATTTATTGGCAGGTACGCAAAAGGCAACGGAAGAAACATTCGGGAGTACCTGTCACGGTGCCGGCAGGGTGAAATCACGTTCTGCGGCTGCAAGATCAGTAAACTTAGAAAGCCTGATAAAGGAGTTGGAGTCAAAGCAGATATTTGTAAAGGCTTCCAGCCGGAGCACGATTGTTGAGGAAGCTCCTTGCGCTTACAAGGATGTTAATGATGTGGTGGATGTGGTAGCCAATGCCGGTATTGCCAGGCGTATATGCCGGATGCGACCGTTAGGTGTTATAAAAGGGTAGCGGGAGTCACGAGTGGATACGAGGGACGGCCCTTAGGCGTAATCAAGGGATAGGAGAAAAGCAAAAAATGCTGGATATTAAATTTATCAGGGAAAATCAGAATGCAGTACAAGAAGCTATCCACAAGCGCCAGATAAGGCTGGATTTAGAAGAGATTATAAAAGCCGACGAATGCCGCAGGGATATCCTGGTTGCGCTGGAAGAGCTTCGCAGGGAGAAGAATCTAGCTAATGACGAGATATCGCGGCTTTTAAAAGACAAAAAAGACGCCAAAAGAAAAATCGAAACAATGAAGTCCACCTCGCACAAGATAGACGAGCTTGAAGGCAGGCTAAAGGACTGTCAGGGGAAATTGAACCAGTTGCTTTTACTGGTTCCCAATATACCTCATGCTTCAGTGCCTGTAGGCGATGTTTCGAAAAATGAGATTGTGCGCTCCTGGGGCAAACAGCGTAAATTTGACTTTCCCGGTTTGACCCATACGGATTTGGCAAGTACTTTGGACATAATCGATTTTTCCCGCGCGGCAAAGATTACAGGCTCAAATTTTGCACTCTATAAGGGCTGGGGCGCAAGGCTTGAGCGCGCCTTAATCAACTTTATGCTGGATTTGCATACTCAAAAGCACGGCTATACAGAAGTATTTCCGCCCTTTCTGGTTAACCGCAGGTCAATGACCGGAACCGGCCAGCTTCCTAAACTGGAAGAAGATATGTACCGGCTTAAAGACGATGATTATTTTCTGGTTCCTACCGCAGAGGTACCCCTAACCAATATTTTTGCCGGAGAAATTCTCCGGGAAGAAGATTTACCCATATACTATGCTGCTTATAGTGCCTGTTTCCGTCGCGAAGCAGGCTCATACGGAAAAGAAACCAAAGGCCTGGTGCGCGTGCACCAGTTTGATAAGGTAGAGCTGGTTAAATTCGTCAAGCCAGAAGAATCTTACACTGAGCTGGAGAAATTACTCACGAACGCAGAGAAGGTTCTGCAATTATTGAACCTGCCTTACCGGGTTGTGGCATTATCAAGCGGCGATATAAGTTTTGCCGCCTCCAAGTGTTATGATTTGGAGGCCTATGCCCCGGCAATGGATACCTGGCTTGAGGTTTCCAGCTGCAGCAATTTCGAGAGTTTTCAGGCGCGGCGCGCCAATATCAGATTTCGCGGCAGAGACAAAAAGGTTGATTACCCGCATACACTTAACGGCTCAGGAGTTGCTTTGGCGCGCACAATGATTTGTATTCTGGAAAATTACCAGCAGAAGGACGGCTCAATAACCATCCCCGAAGTTCTACGGCCGTATTTAAATGGAGAATCTGCAATCCCTAAACCCTAACCGTTCAAGAAAGGCCTTAACAGTGCTTAAGGCCGTTATCGTAATATTTCTCCTACCCTGGATTTACTCCTTTACCCTGGCCTTCTTCAACGAATCCAAGCTGATTAAGGAAGGCCTCTTTAACCAATTCAACCGAGGGGTAATTACCTTCCTTGTGCTGCATCTCTTTATTTACGCACCGGGCAAGATTTATCAGAAGGGTCAGAAAATAACCGAAGCAACCTTTCACTTTATCTCTCCGCTCGTGAAGTTCGCGCCTTTTGTCCTGCCTATATATACGATTATCCTGGTCCTGCTTTACTGCTTGATTTTTCGCTTTATAAATTCCCCCTTATCGTTGCATATTTTCATGTTTTTTATAGGTTTCAGTTTTATGCTACACCTGACTTTTACTGCCAGGACCCTGCATTCGCGTAAAGACGACTTTCTGATGGTAAATTATCTTTTTTCCTTCGGGATTATCTATATTATCAATGTCTCTTTGCTTGCCTTGGGCATGAGCGCTGTATTTAGGTCTTTCTCCTGGCTTAACTTCTGCAGAATATCCTTCCAGATAAGCAAGGGTATTTTTATTTCTATCTTCAGCCAGCTCTTTCTCTAACTCATTGGTAGAGTTAGGAATAAAGAATAAGGCCTGCTTTGAAAGCAGGCCTTATTCTTAGGCTATAAACCTATATGGCTTGCGCTAAGCTTTCCTCCTTTGTTCTCTATAGTAAATATAACCCATGATGTTAGAAAAATCAAGGGAGCAAGAGATATTTTTAAAATAATTATAGAGGCGGACCGTCAATAGGCAAGATTGACAATGGGATATATTGATGGTATATTGGCAATCGGAGAGGTTCGGGAGTGGTTTAACCGGCCTGTCTTGAAAACAGGTGTCCACTTTGTGGACCGCGAGTTCGAATCTCGCCCTCTCCGCCAGAGATTAGACCTATAGATAAAGTATAATTAACTGTATCCCGGAATATATAAACAGAAGGAGGAGGCAGGTTTAAAAACAAGGAGGGAATAATGATTCTGACAAGAGTTGAGAAAATTCTTTATGCGGGGCTACCCTGGTTTTTCGGCACCGTGATGCTGGTGAGTGGTATTTTAGTGAATAATGTTGACCCGGTAAGCATCAACGGGGTGATCTTGGCCTGCGCCGGACTGCTCTGTATGTCTCTATATTGTATCTGTGTGTTGCTTCTGAAGCTTATCGAAAAGTAGATTCCTAAATTTAATAAAATCAGGAGGAATGCGTGAGCGGTTGAAACGGGCGCTCTCGAAAAGCGTTAGGGTCTGACGACCCTCGGAGGTTCGAATCCTCCTTCCTCCGCCATTAAGCCGAAAAAGAAAGAATATGACCTTAAAGCAGATTATCGAAAGATGCAGCGTGTTGGGTATTTATGATAAACGCTCTGTAACAGAGGAGTACGTTGAACTCGTTTTTTATAACAGGGAAATAAATGAATGGAACAGGATAATCTCAGAAATTTTAGGCCCCGCGGTAAAGCCTCCGGGCAGGGAGCCAACCGAAGATGACTTGCGCCTGACAAGGGATTTCGGCGGAATTTGGGGAGACCAGACGTTATTCAGGAAGGACTTTGGCGATGCCGTTGTAATATCGATGTTCTGGCCCTGGCAGGATAATGTGCACACTACATTTAAGTCAGCGCTGTTTAGAAAATAATAGACCCGCCGCATAATTATATGCAATTCGGCATAAGTAAAATTAAACAGGATGCGCTGGCGGAAAAGATGCGGCGCCTGGGCATAGATGAAGGAGACCTTGAAGAGAAGTTTGTACGTTCTAGGGGCAAGGGCGGTCAGAAGGTCAACAAAACATCCAGCTGTGTTTATTTAAGGCACAGGCCTACCGGAATAGAGGTAAAATGTCAACAGGAACGCTCGCAGTCTTTGAACAGGTTCCTGGCAAGAAGGGTTCTCGCCAATAAAATTGAGACGCTTGTGTTGGGTGAGCTTTCCGAAAAAAGAAAGCGAATAGCAAAGATACGGAGGCAGAAACGCAGGCGTTCTAAACGGGCAAAAGAAAAGATGCTCAAGCAAAAAAGAGAAAGAGCAGAGAAAAAGAAGATACGCTCTTTCCGGCCAGGTGCCGATGAATTGCCAGATTTTTGAGGTTTATAACTGCCTATCATTAAATCAGTTGCAGAGAAAACCTATCAGCGCAGTTTAATCTTTCCTTCCTAAAAGCATAATCCAGTTGATTTTTGGGCGAAATTTTGGTATAAAAGAGTATATAATTCTAAATAAAGGAGAGGTTCGGGAGTGGTTTAACCGGTACGCTTGGAGAGCGTATGACTCGCAAGGGTCCGTGGGTTCGAATCCCACCCTCTCCGCCACTGATAATTCTTTATTAATGAAGAAGCTGGCGGATGCCGAAACAATGTGTTTCGGCGCCGCTAGTTGGAACAAGAGAAGGTTATGAATAATTATCCTTTTGACGCAGTAATTTTCGACTTGGACGGAGTAATTACCAAGACCGCGCGTATCCACGCCCAGTCCTGGAAAAAGATGTTTGACGAATATCTGCGCCTGAGGGAAAGACGCGACAATGAGCCGTTCCGTGAGTTTACGCTCGAGGGAGATTACCTGTCTTATGTTGACGGAAAACCCAGGTACAAAGGGGTAAAAAGTTTTCTGGAATCAAGAGGAATCAAAATTCCCTACGGTAAGTATTCTGACCCTGAGGATAAAGAGACGATTTGCGGGATCGGGAATAAAAAGAATAAGGCTTTTCTGGAAGTGCTTAGTGAATCCGAAGTCGAGGTCTATATTTCTACTATCAGCTTTATCAAGGAACTGAAGCAGGCGGGTATCCGAGTAGGCATTATTTCTTCATCAGAGAACTGCCGCTATATCCTTCAGACAGCGGGCATAGAGGAGTTATTCGAAACCCGGGTTGACGGCCAGGTTTCTATTGAGCTGAAGATTAAGGGCAAACCCGCTCCGGATATCTTTATTATCGCAGCGCGCAACTTGGGCGCAGTGCCTGCCAGGTCAGTAGTAGTGGAAGACGCCATTTCTGGCGTGCAGGCAGGCAGGTACGGAGGTTTTGGCTTAGTAATCGGTTTAGCCAGGCAGGATAATAAATCCAGCCTGCTTAGAAAAGGCGCGGATGTTGCGATGAATGATATATCTGAGATAAACCTGGACTGGGTAGTGCGGTGGTTCCAGCGAAAACCCAGGCCTTTGTTTCAGTGTTGGGAAAAGGCGAGGAAAACAAAAGATGCTTCGCATGTTGCGCAGGCAGAAGGCCCGCTTATCCATCATCATTATTCCCGAAGCGGTAAATCGGTTTTTCTCGGAGCGAAAAAGCCGGTGCTCTTTCTTGATTATGACGGAACATTAACTCCCATAGTAGAGCGCCCGGAACTGGCAGTGATATCTCAGGAAATGAAAAAGGCGCTGGAGACCCTATCCAATAAATATACAATTGCAGTTGTCAGCGGCAGGATGCGTGAGGATGTGGAAAAGCTGGTAGGCATTAAAGGCATAATCTATGCCGGCAGCCACGGTTTTGATATCTTGGGTCCGGGGATTGCCATGATTGAGCCGCGCGCAAACCAAACAATACCGCTGATAGGGAGTATTATCAATCTCCTTTCAAAACAGCTTGGAGATATCCCGGGGGTGTTGATTGAAGAGAAGAAATTCAGCACAGCCGTGCATTATCGACTGGCTGATGAAAAATACCTGCCTCAAATCAAACAGGCAGTGGATAAGGTTACAAGCGATAATCCGCAGTTGCGCATGATGAGCGGGAAAAAGGTTTTCGAGATCCTTCCCGGTATTGACTGGGATAAGGGCAGGGCAGTCAGTTGGATTATGCAGGCTTTGAAAATATCTTGGGTCGCCTCATCCGTAGTATATATAGGAGACGATACAACGGATGAAGATGCCTTCAGGGTAGTGCGCACAAGAGGCGCCGGTATTCTGGTTTCTCAGTCGCCAAGGGAGTCCGCCGCTGATTTTCAGTTATCCTCAACAGAAGAAGTAAGAAGATTATTCGAAGAGCTCATCGCATTTACCACAAAACAAATGAAATGAAAGATTCATCCTGCTGGAAGCTTACTTACAAGGAATTTAAGCCGAAAGAGGAAGGCTTGAGGGAATCCTTGTGTACCCTCGGTAATGGCTATTTCGGTACCAGGGGGGCTATTCCCGAGGCCCTGGCTTCGAATGTGCACTATCCGGGAACTTATATCGCCGGAGTTTATAATCAGTTACCCACTCATATCGCAGGAAAAACAGTAGTCAACGAGGATATGGTAAACTGCCCGAACTGGATTTTCCTGACTTTTAAAATCGGAAACGGAGAATGGTTTTACCCTTCAAGGCACGGGATTATTTCCTATCATCAGGAGCTCGACCTGCATAAAGGGATTCTCTTCAGGAAAATTCGCTTTCAGAATCGCAAGGGGCAGAAAACCTTAATAGAGACAAGTAGGATTGTCAGCATGGCAGATCCCCATTTCGGGGCAATGAGATATGTGATTACGCCTGAAAATTATAGCGACTGGATCAGGATAAGGACAATGCTTGACGGCAACGCGATTAACGCGGGTGTTGCGCGATACAGGCAGTTAAACAATAAGCATTGGAAGCCGCATTCCTTGGGGAATTTTGGCAGGAATGGTATATTCCTGTCAATGAAAACAAACCATTCGGAAATTGAGGTAGCTGAAGCAGCAAGGCTGCGTGTATTTTTGGGACAGAAGGAAATTAGACCGAAGCCAAGATGCCTTACTCATAAAAAGGAAAGAGTCGGACAGGAATTTCGGATTTTTATCAAGAAAAAACAGTCTTGCAGGATTGAAAAGATAGTGTCTATTTATACCTCAAAAGACCAAGGTATACATAATCCACTTAAAACGGCTATCGATTCCGTACAGGCATCGCGCAGGTTCAGCACGCTCCTGGTAGCACACCAGCAGGCCTGGGATAAGCTTTGGAAGAGATTCGATATCCAGATTAAAGGCGACGATTTCTCACAGAGGGTATTGAGGCTGCACATATTTCATTTGTTGCAGACCGCCTCCATATACAACCTGCAAATTGACGCTGGTTTTCCTGCCCGTGGCTTACACGGAGAAGCATACCGCGGGCATATTTTCTGGGATGAAAGTTTTGTCATGCCCTTTTATGACCTTCGCCTTCCGGAGATTTCTGAGGCGCTGCTCTTATACAGATACAGGCGTCTTGGCAAAGCCAGGGAGAACGCCAGGAAAGCTGGTTTTCGCGGAGCAATGTTTCCCTGGCAAAGCGGCTCATCTGGCAAAGAAGAGACCCAGGTCATGCATCTGAATCCAATGTCAGGCACCTGGGGTCCTGATTACAGCCGGCTGCAAAGGCATGTCTCTTTTATTGTAGCATACAACGCCTGGCAGCATTATAAAAGGATGCATGATTTCAAGTTTCTGCTTGAGTATGGAGCAGAAATGATTTTGTCGATTGCTCAGTTCGCAGCAAGCTTAGTAAAATATGATTCCCGCGATAAGAGGTATCATACCGAAGGTCTTGTGGGTCCGGATGAGTTTCATGAAAGCAGCCAGCAAGCGGAGAAACCGGGCCTGAGGGATAATGCTTATTCCAACCTGATGATCGTCTGGACGCTGATAAAGGCCAAAGAAGTGCTTTCTATACTGCCTAAAGGCGATAAGCGGCAGATTATGAAAAAAATAGAACTAGAAGAAAAAGAGGTCCGGAGATGGGAAGAGATTACGCGGAAGATGAACATCATTATTAACGATGAAGGAATTATCAGCCAGTTTGACGGGTATTTTTCTTTAAAGGAATTGGACTGGCACGGGTATATAGCCAGGTACGGGAATATCCATCGGATGGACAGAATCTTGAAAGCAGAAGGAGAGTCACCGGATGATTACAAGGTTGCCAAGCAGGCTGACGCGTTAATGTTTTTCTATCTTGTCGGGATGTCCGAAGCAAAGAATATATTTCGTAACCTCGGATATAGTTTTGACGAAAAGGCGCTCCGTAAGAATTTCGATTATTATGTCATCAGGACTTCTCATGGCTCTACCCTGAGCAAGATCGTGCATTGTTTTTTAGTCCAGTTGCTTGACGGAGGCAATAAATCCCAGGGTTGGTTTCGAGAAGTGATGGAATCGGATGTATATGATACGCAGGGTGAGACAACCCCAGAAGGTATTCACGCTGGAGTTATGGCAGGATCGCTTGATATTGTGATCAGGGGTTTTCTGGGGATAAACACGCTGGGCGATATACTCAGGATTAATCCGAATCCCCCGGACTCCTGGAAGAGAATCAAGCTGAGGTTTCGCCACAAGGACAGATGGGTATCCCTGTCTTTGGCAAAGTCACAAATTACCATTCTCATCCAGGGGCCGCTGACAAAGAAGGTTAAGGCTGCCGTGGAAATCAATAACAGGCTGCGGCAACTTCCCCTGGGCAAAACAATCAGGATTGCGCTAAAGCAGAAATGAAGATCATTACTACAGAGCAGGCCAAGGCAGTTGATTTAAGGGCAAGCCGGGAATTAGGCATTAATACTTTGATGATGATGGAGAATGCCGGTATCAGGGTTACCGATTTTCTGCTTGAGGTTTTGGCTAACGAACCGAATAAAACCGTAGCCGTGTTCTGCGGCAAAGGCAACAATGCCGGGGATGGCCTGGTAGTCAGTCGCCAGCTTATCTGTGAAGGTATGGCAGTAGATACTTTTTTGCTTGCTCCGGAGTATAGCTTTACTACCGCGGCAAGGCAAAATTTAAGCATCCTTAAAAAAATAACCAAAAGGCTGCGCAGGATCAAAACAGACAAAGACCTGGAGGCAATCAATTTTTCTTCCTACAGCCTTTTGGTTGACGCAATACTCGGAATTGGGCTAAAAGGAGAAACCGGGGGGATTTTTAGAGCAACTATCGAACGGATGAATTCCTCTCACAAGAAAATTGTTTCAATAGACGTTCCCTCCGGGCTGGACGCTAATCAGGGGTGCGTCTTAGGCGCGGCCATTAAGGCGACTTATACCGTGACGCTGATTGCCCCAAAAAAGGGCCTGCTGATAAAGCAGGGACCGCATTTTACCGGGAGACTTATCACCAGGCATATAGGATTTCCTTGTTAGAACCCCGCTGGAAACAAACCCTTTTTATTGCCCTAGCCATTACCGCCGGACTGATTTTGCTCCCTGTAGTAAAGAACTTAATCGAAGGCGATAAGGGGAGAATCAAGCGGATCATCTATGCGGCAAAGAGGGCAACCGAGCGGGAGGATATATTTAAATGCATTTCTTTTGTCTCTATGGATTATGCCGACAAATATGGAAATGACCGTCGGAGCCTGTTTGCCATAGGGCAAAATTTCTTCGATGCTTACGATAATATCGTTATCGGCATAAGGCAATTGGAAATTTCTTTGGATACGGATAGCGCAGAGGTGAATATAGAGGCTACCATCGTAGCCAGAAACGCACAAAAAAGGGAAACCAATATTTTTGAGACCGAAACCGCAAAATTCCTGGCTTCTTTCCAAAAGGAAGAAGGCGGCTGGAAAGTAATAAGACTGGAGTTTCTGGATTCGGAAAGGGTGCTTTGGCCGGGTGTTTCCTAAAGGGGGAAGAGAAATAATGGCAAGCATTGAAGATTTTAAGAAGCTGGACATTCGCGTTGCCAGGGTTCTGGAGGTAAGGGACCATCCCAACGCAGACAAATTATTGCTGCTTAAGATTGATACCGGAGAAAAACAAAAACAGATCGTCGCAGGGATTAAAAATTTCTACACAAAGGAAGACCTTCCGGGAAAGCAGATTGTGATTGTCGATAATCTGGAGGCGGCAGTTATCAGGGGCGAGATTTCAGAAGGCATGCTTTTAGCTGCCCAGGGCAGGCAGGCAATCTTTGTGTTGATTCCGGATGGACCCGTTGAGGTAGGTTCCAAGATAAGATGAAAGAAAATCTTCTGGCTGTTTCAACGACCTGGAATGCCGCGGTCCATTCAGACATAAAGGCAATGTTGTCCGAAATAAAGGCTGCGGAAGTGGATGCCATTGAAATAGGATATAACTTTACTGCCCGTAGGTTAAAAGAGCTTATGCCGTTGATAGGCAAAATGGGACTACGGGTAGTGAGCATGCACAACTTTTGCCCTTTGCCGGAGGAAAATGAATTCGGCAGGTTTTCCACCGATTATTACCGACTTTCCTCTCTGAATAAAAGAGAGCGCGCAAAGGCAGTTGAGCATACAAAGAAAACCGTTGATACCGCTCGCGCGGTTTCTTGTCCTTTTGTGATTGTTCACGCCGGTACAGTCGAGATGGAGAATAATTCAGTGAGAATACTTTTTCAGCTATATAATGATGGTAAGTTTAATTCGCAAGAATACCGCAAGATAAAAGAAGGAGTTTTGGCCGAGAGAAAGTCTAAGGCAGAGGTTCACCTGGAGTCGGCGGCAAAGAGCCTCAGGGAAGTACTTTCCTATGCCTCATCAGCCGGCATTAAAATCGGGCTTGAAACACGTTACTATCCTAACGAAATTCCGAATCTGGAAGAAGCAGAATACCTTCTCGGGATTTTTAGGGATAAGGGCTTATATTACTGGCATGATGTCGGACACGCCGAGACCAACCAGAGGCTCGGCATAACCTCTCACAAGGATTATCTGGACAGGCTCACCGATTATATGGCAGGCATTCATCTTCATGACCTTCAAGGCATTGATGATCACCTGGCACCTTTTAGCGGAGATTTTGACTGGTCTTCGTTAACTGCTTATATGCGAGACGACTTGATTAAGGTTATTGAGGCTCATCAACCCGCTACGCAACAACAGATAAAAGAGGCCGTAAAAAGACTTTCCTTTGCTTTTTGAGGAAGTTTCTGGTATAAATAAGTTTAGGTAAGAGCGGAGGCAAAAATGGACATGGAAAGAATTGAGATAGAGAACGAGATTATTGATAAATTGAGCGGAAAGCTTTATCTTTTGCAGGATCTGCCTGAGAGAAAAGAGGTTATCTTTAACGTGTTCCTGGAAGTTTATAATACCCCCAAATGTAAAAAGTTCCTGGAGGAAAACAAAGGCTTGGATATGGAGACTTTCTTCAGCGAATTCCTCTCCTACGGCGCGATTGACGAATTCCTGGATGACCCTCAGGTAGAAGACATTATGATAAATTCTCTCGGTCCTATATATATTCATAGAGCGACAGAAGGGTTAATCAGGACAGATAAGAGATTCACTTCAAAGGCGGAACTCGACCTTTTTGTGAAAAAACTGGTGTTTTTCTCAGGAAGGACATCCGTGAAAAAGATAAATAATCTAGTGCTTTCCGGTATAAAAGGTAGGGTAAACGTCGTTCATTCTCCTTTGGGGCCTCAGATAACTATAACCCGGGCAAAGGAAAGCCCCCTAAGCATCATTGACTTAATCGGAAACGGAGTGCTCAGCCTGGAATTGGCAGGGATGTTTTGGCTCTATGTCGAGGGCTTAGGAGTCAAATCCGCCAATATCCTGATTTCTGGAGGACCGGGAGCGGGCAAGACAACGTTTTTAAACGCTTTATTTAATTTTATATTGGAGAAGGAGCGCGTGGTTGTTATCGAGGATACCTTTGAACTAAATACCGGTTATGGCAGTAATTTTTCCCGTCTGGAAAGCGATGAGGATTTAAGCATGGAGGATCTGGTAAAGAATTCTTTGCGTATGCGCCCAGATAGGGTAATCGTTGGAGAGGTAAGAGGCAGGGAGGCAAAGGATTTGATGACCTCGATGAATATAGGCAAGTATTGCATGGGAACGCTGCACGCCTCTACCGCAAGAGAGACGATTATGCGCCTTGAGAATGAACCGATGAATGCCCCGCAGGTTCTCATAAACCTGGTTGATGTATTCGTGATTATGAGAAGATATAATGTCGATGGCTACACTCAACGGGTAGTGGGTGAGGTTGTGGAAACCTCGGGCCTTGAAAAAAAAATGGTATTGTTAAACCTGCTTTGTTCTTACGACCCGCTAACCAGAAAGTTCCAGAAGTCTCAAGCCAGCAGCGTTTACAGAGACAGGCTTGCCGTAATCAGCGGCAAGACGCCGCGGGATATTCTGGACGAAATTAAGGTTCGTACTGCTGTCCTTCAGTCGCTCTTGGAAAAGAATATTACGGATATGCAAGAGGTAAGCCGGTTGTGTCACAGATATATTACCGAGCCTGAGAAGGTATTGGGCGAACTGGGACTTAACCGGAAGAAATTATCAGCCCGCTAAAGCTTAAGAGAAACAGGATACGGAGATGGGATACGATTTAATCATATTAACGGTGAGGTATTTTTTAATTTCCGCATACTTTATGATTTTTATGGTCAATATCATATTTGCCTTTTTCCTTGATAGATATCAGCGTATGAATGAAATCTTGCAAACCGAAATTTTCAGCTTCGGGGTTGTTACTCAGTTAGAACTCAGCAATATCAATATTGACGAATGGCTCTTTACCCACCACAAGAGCGTAGGCCTGCTTTTGTCTTTTCTTTCTCTCTTTAACGCTTTTATGCTGAATAGATTGTTCCTGCGCCTGTAGCTCAATTGGATAGAGCGTCGGCCTACGGAGCCGCAGGTTGGAGGTTCGAATCCTCCCAGGCGCACGAGAATCGTCAAGCAAAATCCGCGGCATTCAAACGATTATGGCAAAGATAGATGAAATTTATATGTCCGAGGCATTAAGGGAGGCACAAAAGGCAGGCCTTGAGGATGAGGTTCCGGTAGGTTGCGTTGTGGTGCATGACCGCAAGATTATCGCCCGCGCACACAATCAAGTAGAACGCCTAAAAGACCCCACGGCCCACGCGGAGATGATTGCGATTACCCAATCCGCAAATTACCTGGGCAGCAAGTGGTTGAATGAGGCTTCAATCTATGTTACAATTGAACCATGCTCGATGTGCGCCGGAGCACTTGTGCTTTCCAGGATAAAAAGATTAATCTACGGAGCCGATGACTTAAAGGCAGGCGCCTGCGGTTCAGTAATGAATATCTCCAATAATAATAGGTTAAACCACCGCATAAAAGTCAAAAAGGGAATTTTAGGCAAGGAATGCGGTTCTTTGTTATCGGATTATTTTAAAAAAAAGCGCAGCAGAGCGAAAAATTCCGGAGAGATGGCTGAGTGGCCGAAAGCAGCTCACTGCTAATGAGTTAGACGGGTGAAAGCCTGTCTCCTGGGTTCAAATCCCAGTCTCTCCGCCATACATACTTTTCATTTCATAACTTATCTATTGACAAATAGTTGCTTATATGCTAGTATATGGGAAATGGTGATGCTACCAAATTGCGACCATAAAAAAGCTGAGGCATATGGCGACTATTCGGAAAAGAGGCAGGTCCTGGGAAGTTGATTACCGTATCAACGGCAAGCGGTATAAAAAAGTAATAGGCAGGGACAAAAGGACCGCCGAGCTCTACTTAAAAGATATAGAAGTAAAGATAGCCAAGGGCGAAATAGGATTCATCCCCAAAGATAATACCCTTGATAAGCTATTTGATGAGTTTCTCTCCTACTCCAAAACAAATCACGCTCCACTTTCCCAAAAAAGATACAGAGGAATAATAGATAATTTTAAGTCATTCCTTGGTCAGTTTCCTTACATAACAAAAATTTCACATTTATCTTATAAGTTATTTGAAGATTACAAAGCCTATCGTAAAAATCAGGGCGCAGTTAACGTAACAATCAATAATGAATTACAACTTTTGAATGCGGTATTTAATTTAGCGATCAAGCTGAGATATGCTAGTGATAATCCAGTTAAAGGGGTAAAGCGCCTCAAAGAAGATAATGATAAAAAACCACAGTTTTTAAGCAGGGAGCAGTGTAAGATACTGCTTGAAAATTGCGGTGAGTTTCTCTGTCCGATATTCTATACTTTTCTTAATACGGGCATGAGGAAAAGTGAGTTAGAAAACCTTGAGTGGAACGATGTAGATTTTGAAAGGAGAAAAATTAGGATACGCTTTAAGGATGGATGGCGACCGAAGACATCGGAGAGGGAGATTCCTATAAATAACGGACTGCTTGAGTTACTTAAACAACATAGGGAGAAGACCAAAAAAGGCCCATTAGTGTTCCATAAAAATGGCGAGAAGATAGAGCCGAATTATCTAAGGAAAAGGTTAATCTCCGTGACAAAGAAATGCGGCTTGGCCGAGGTTACGAAGCTTCACTCTCTCAGGCATACTTTCGCAAGTCACTTAGTTATGAACGGGGTAGATTTACCTACGGTCATGAAACTTATGGGGCATTCTAATATAGAAACGACTATGATATATGCACATCTGGCCAGTGAGCATGTGGATAAAGCAGTTGAAAAAATACAATTTCGACTTTAACAATAATGTTGACAAGTAACAATTTTATGATATTCTACAAACAAGAAATAAAAGTAACGTGGTGTGTTCGAAGGGGGAACCTCCACTGTAAAAAAGTAAAACCTTCGCTTTTTAGCGAAGGTTTTTTATTTAGGAGAGAATATGAGAAGCCGTTCTAAAACGGTTGTTTCTTATACAATGTCAAGGATCAGATCTAAAAACACTCTTATTGAAAAAATGATGTCATCGGCCTTATCGAATGTTGGCTTGAAAGGGTACCGAAAGCATTCCAAAAACATAATGGGGAAACCAGATTTTGTGTGGGAAAAATATAAAATAGCCGTTTTTTGCGATTCCGCTTTTTGGCACGGATACAAAAAAATGGCAACAAAAATTCATAATTTTAGAAGAAGGAAGGCTTATTGGTTAAATAAAATTTCAAAAAACATAGAAAGAGATAAAACAGTTAGCAGGGCGTTAAGAAAAGACGGGTGGAAGGTGATTAGGTTTTGGGATTTTCAAATAGTGAAGAACCCGCAAACGTGCGCACAAAAAATTGCGATAGCATGCAACGAAAGAACTAAAAAATGAAAAAAAGGACTGGGTTTAAATGAGCAATAAAAGCATTTTTCTCAGGGGGCTATCCTTATTTTCAAATATCGGGGTTGCAGAAGCATGCTTAGAAGATATTGGCGTAAATATTTTATTGGCAAACGAAATAGACCCCGATAGATCAAAATTTTATGAGCACGTATATCCAAAAACAGAAGTAATAACGGGAGATATAAAAAGGGAATCAGTTTATAGCAGAATTATCAAGAAATCAAAGGAGTTTAAAATAGATTTTGTTATTGCGACTCCTCCTTGTCAAGGTATGAGCACAGCAGGGAAATTAGATCCTTTGGATAAAAGGAATCAGCTAATATATTATGCGCTAAAAATCATAAAGAATATAAAACCTAAGTATGCAATACTAGAGAATATTCCTCAGCAACTAAAAACGTATATATCCGTAAATAACCAAAAATTAAAAATACCAGAGTATATTAAACTTGAATTATCAAACCAATATATTGTAAATGAATCCATTGTAAATGCAACGGACTACGGGGTGCCTCAAATAAGGCGTCGCTCAATATTTTTATTAACAAAGAAAAATATAGAAAATAAATTAAATTTTATCGAAGAATCGGAAAAAGTAGCTCCTATAAATCTCATTGATTCAATCGGACATTTGCCATCGCTAGATCCGCAGATACAAGGTTTTACAACAAAAGAACAGTTAAGCTACTTCCCTGATTATATAAAGAAAATGGAAAAAGGATTAATGATTTCAAAATGGCACCGACCTCCAGTGCACAAAATTAGACATGTAGAAGTCATGAAATATGTGCCAGAAGGCGAATCGGCTCTGAATAATAAGATATATTATCCGAAGAACAAGGATGGCTCGCGGATTAGGGGGTATCCAAATACATATAAAAGACAGTGGTGGAATAGGCCGGCATATACCGTAACAACTTATAACGGCGCAATATGCTCTCATGATAATGTTCATCCAGGGCGTAAAATAGGGCATGACCAAAAAGGTAATGCGATATTTTCTGATGCCAGAGTACTATCAATTTATGAATTAATGATTGTGATGTCGCTTCCTTTAAATTGGAACATCCCAGAATGGGCTAACGATAGTCTGATTCGCCATGGTATAGGCGAGGGGATTCCCCCTTTAATAATACAAAAGATTTTACAAAAATTAATAGATAAATTTTAGACATGAAAAACAAACTAAGATGTTTGTCTCTTTTTGCGAATGTCGGAATGGCGGAAACATTTTTCGAAGATATCGGGATAGATGTTATTATAGCGAATGAACTAATAAGAGAAAGAGCTCTTTTTTATCGTCACTTATATCC
>JBHPGP010000028.1:0-17229 GCA_042570305.1 Candidatus Omnitrophota bacterium | reverse complement strand
AGGCAGACCATTAACCCGCAAAATACACTCGCGTACAGACTTAACCGTCCCTACCTCATGAATCTCGAATTTCGCTTGAGAATGATTATTAAGCGCTTGATTGTCTGGCACTGGCTGACTCCTTAATCTTAAACTTCAAACTCCCATCCAGGACTAAACTGCCGATATGTACAATCAAACCGGCAATAATGGCGGGATCAATATCTTCTTTAAGCTCCAGAGAACGGCCTAATTTTTCCTTAACCTTTGCCTTGAGCATATCGCGCTGTTTGGGAGCAAGCGCAAAGGCGCTGACTACCCTCGCCTCTTTGGCATCTTTGGGAATATGCAGGCGGTCAAGCTGCTCGAAGCTGCCGGAGATCAATTCGTCAAACCATTGGTGATGGACTTCTTTGCGGATATGCTCCGGTAGGGCCTCGCCGGCCAACTCCACTGCCTGCTGAATTGCCTTTTCCTCTATCTTTTGATTGATTTCCGCAAGCAGTGCATTACGCGTGCGGTCCGCCTGCTTGATAAGCTCTTCTGATTTCTCGGTAGCCGCATTTAAAATCTTTTCCTTTTCTGCCTGCGCCTGGTTGAGTAAGCCTTCGGTCTGCTGTTTAGCTTCGCGCCTGGCATTATCAATAATCTCCTTGGACTTACGCTCAGCCTCCTCCAGCTGATTCTTGATACTCTCCTCCTTCTTTGCGTATTCGGCGGACATATTCTCCAGGTGTGAAGTAGCACTGATCACATTACGATTGAGAATCTTGCGCAGGGAAAAAACCAGGCCCGTAAATATCAGCACCTGTAAGAGAATCAAGGAAAAGATTAGCATTACTTCCTCCTTCAATGAACAGATAACTTATGTCGATACGAAGTAGCGACATAAGTTATAGCGTCCGTCGTTTTACTGCCTGTCAGCGTCTGCGAATTGATCCCGAAGCTTAAGCTAAAATTGTCGTAGAGAATTTTAGCTTGTTTAAGCGAGGGACAATTCGTACTTATATGTCCTCACTAACTGTACAACTGGAATACCACCAACATTGCGATGACCGCAACTGCTTCGGCAAAGAGCAAAACAATAATCATCGCCGTCAGAATCCTGGGTGCAGCCGAAGGATTCCTGCCCAATGCACTGATGCTGGACTTTCCGCATGCTGCAAAAACCCAGCAAGGCGCCAGGATGCATAAAGCAAAGGTTAAAAGCAGTGCGATATTCCTGTCCATTTGTCTAAACCTACTCCTCCACTATAACCATTACCCGGTTGTTATCAACACCCGCTATGCCGCGGCGGATTAAAAAAACATCTTCGTCAACCAAAAGCCTGCCGCTGATCAAGCGGCTGATTATGGGCTTATGAAAAGAAAGTATTTCAAATACGCCTTGCTCTCCGGGTAATATCAGGCTATTTGCCTTGCCTTCAAAAAGCACCCTCTCGGGCGTTGCAACCAGTACTTCCAGCATATTAATGAGCGCATAACTTACGGAAACGCGAAGTGCAACGTAAGTTATCTGCGCGAATTATCCCGCTTAAACAATTTATTATATCACGCTTTATTAAAAATTACTATTCTTCTCTTACTCAAGACCTCGACTGATCTCAGCATTTCCGTCAGAAATATCAAAAGCAGTCGGGTCTACCAGGTCGCTTACGCGTACCTTAAACCCGGTTGAAGCCGTATCAGGAACCTTCCAGGGATAGCTGCCGGTATTATCAACGGCCCCGATTATGCTAAAGGTCTTGCCGCCGTCAAGGGAATATTCAATTTTAACCTGGGTTATACTACCGGCCCAGTCCCAGGTTATATACCGCGTCTCTGCGGAAAGCCAGACCTCTCCACCGTCAGGAGAAATAAGTGCGAAATCTCCGATAATCCTGAAATCATTGTCAGAATCATCGTAAGCTCCGGGGTCATCAGGGTCTGATACCCTTACCCTTACCTTATCGAAAATCATGTCCGGAACTGTCCAGAGGTACGGCTGATCAGCGGGCGCATTCAGGGCAATGGTCTTGATGTCGGCAAGGAAATTATCTCGCGAACACTCAAGCCTGACTCCGGGTAACTCTGCGCTATGGGTCCAGATAATCCTATACTCCCTGCCTACCCTAAACTCCTCGCCTGCGTTAGGGCTGATTAAATTGAAACTGCAACGGATGCGGAAATCCGCATCGGAGATATCAAAGACCTCGGGGTCATTGGTGTCGGAAACCTTAACCCTCGCGGTAGCCTCCGCGCTATACGGAACCTGCCATAAATATAACCCTGTGTTGCTCAAACCATCCTCAACCGGGATATAAGTTTGGCCGCCGTCGGCTGAGTATTCTAATTTAACAAAGAGAATATCTCCCTGATAATCCCAGGCGATATTCTGCTTGTCTCCTGCCAACCAGGCCTCGCCGCCGTTGGGAGAAGTTACGGTCAGGCTCCCGCGTATTTTGAACAGGTCATCTGAAATATCAAAAACCCCAGGGTCATTGGCATCAATGATCCTGACTACCGCCTGCCTGGTTACCGCATCAGGCACTACCCAGCGATAAGAACCGGCATTAGGCGCAGATTCGATTATCTGCTCAAAAGTAAGCCCTCCGTCAACGGAATACTCCAGTTTCACATTTGCGATAGAGCCTGTGCCTTCCCAGGAAATTACCTCGGCGTTGCCCATAATCCAGCCCTCCCCTCCGTTTGGAGCGGTAATCCTTAGATCTCCCCTAATCTGAAAATTACCATCTGAAGTATCGGCCGCCTCTAAGTCATTGGCATCGCAAACCCTCACCCTGCAAAGTGCGGATATGGAATCAGGGATATCCCAAACATATGAGCCTGTATTGGCAACTGCTCCGGCAATCAGCCTCCACCCGGAGCCTCCATCAACGGAATATTCTAATTTGACCTTCTCGATTGCCCCCTGCGTATTCCAGATAATATTTGCTGAATCCCCTACTATAAAAATTTCTCCTGCGTTGGGCGTAATTAAATCCAGTGCCCCGCGAATCCTGAACTCTTTATCGGAGGTATCGAATACCGCAGGGTCATCGCTATCGCTTATCTTAACCTTGACCTGATTAGATATAACAGCTGGGGTTATCCAGCTAAATCGGAAGGCATCTGCTGCCTGCCTGTCGGCGATTAAATAGGGATAGGTCAAACCTCCGTCAATTGAGTATTCTAAACGCAGATTGACGATGCTCCCTGTCTTTGTCCAGGTTATATCCTGGGGCAAGCCGCATTGCCAAATCTCGCCTCCGTTGGGTGCAGTAAGCTTAAGTAAGCCGCAAATATTAAACAGGCCGTCAGAGGTATTTCTCGCCTCTTGGTCATTTACGTCTGAAATCCTTACTAAACACTCATCTGATATGGTATCGGGTATCACCCATTGATAAACTCCTGTATTAGGCACAGGGCCTGCAATAATATCCCAGTGTGCACCGTTATCGCTTGAATATTCTAACTTAACATTTCCAACGCTGCCGCGGGTATCCCAGTTGATTTCCTGGATGGAGCCTACCGGCCAGGATGCTCCTTTGGCAGGAGCAGTAATGGTAAAAGCTGCCCTGATGATGAAATTGTCTTTCGAAGCATCATAAACAGTGATATCGGCAGCATCACTTATCTTAACGCGGGCCGCCAGGCTCGGATTATCGGGAACTGTCCAACTGTATTTCCTCGGACGCGCATCAACAGAATCGGCAATTATATAAGGGTAGCTTATTCCTGCGTCAGTCGAGTATTCTAATCTTATTTTGCTAATCGAACCGAGGCGTACCCAGGTTATATCCTGAAGAGAATCGATTGCCCAGACCTCGCCGCCATGCGGCGCGCTTAAGATTAAAGCTCCCCTGATTTTAAAGTTGTCCTCCGAGGTATCATAAACAACAGAATCGCTTGTATCGGTTATCCTTACACGTATCATCGAAGAAATCAAATCCGGTACAACCCAGTTATACAAACCCGAACCAGCAGCTTGAGAATCAGCAATAAGGTAAGGATAGGTTAAGCCGCCGTCTTTGGAGTATTCCAGCTTTATCTTCTCGATAGAGCCGGTGCTCTGCCACCTGATTGCCTGAGACGAACCCACCGGCCAGACCTCTCCGCCATTAGGCGCGGATAATACTAATTTACCTATAATCTTAAGATTATTATCGGATGTATCAAAAACAGAAGAATCAGAGCAATCGGCAATCTTCACTCTTATTTTGGAAGAAATTTTATCGGGTATCTTCCAGGAATAAGTTCCTGAATACGCGTCCGTTGATTCGCTTATGACATAAGGATAAGTCAAGCCTCCGTCAGTTGAATATGCCAGCTTAACCGCAGCGATTGAGCCTGCCGTACTCCAGGTTATGCTTTGCTTTGAGCCGACCGTCCAGACCTCTCCTCCCTCAGGAGAAGTCAGCGCTAAATCACCGCTTATCTTAAAATCGGAATCAGAAACATCATATACGGCTACATCCGAGAGATCAGATATTCTTACCCTGGCCTGATTAGTGATTCTGTCATCAACTACCCAGGAATAATTACCGGCTTTGGCCTGACTTCCGGCATCCACGGAATCTACGATTGTGTAGGGGAACGATAAGCCGCCGTCGACTGAATACTCAAGCCTCGCATTCTCAATCGAACCGGTACTGGCCCAGGCAATATCTTGGGTACTGCCTACTGCCCATTGCTCTTTGCCGTTGGGAGAAATTAAGGTCAAATTCCCCCGTATTTTAAAATTATTATCGGAAACATCGTATACTGTTGCATCCGAAATATCAATAATCTTTACCCTGCAGGTCTTGGAGAGCGTATCAGGGACTACCCAGCGATAACCGCCGGCTCCAGCCTCAACCCTGGAAGCGATAATTTGAGAATAACTCAGCCCATCGTCTGTTGAGTATTCCAATCTCACGTCAGCAATTGAGCCTACTATTGACCAAGTAATATCATGTGAGGTTCCTACTATCCACGCCTCAGCTCCGTTAGGGGAAATCACGCTGATACCGCCCCTGATTTTAAAATCAGCTTCAGAAATTCCAAAGGCATCGGGATTGCTATGGTCGCTTACTCTCACTCTCATCCGGGAGGAGACTGCATCCGGCACGGTCCAGGAAAAGGAACCGCTATTGGATACAGCGGTAGCAATATTATTGCTAAAGGCTCCTCCGCTGTTAGTCGAATAATCAATGCTCACCGCAGAGATTGTTCCGATTGTATCCCAGCTGATCTTATGAGTGGAGCCGGCTATCCAGACCTCTCCTCCGTCGGGCGAAGTGATATCGATTCTCGCCCGGATAGCGAAATCATTATCAGAAATATCGTAAACTGAAGTATCTGAGGTATCGGCTATTCTTATCCTCACTGTATCTGAAACCTCTTGCGGCACAGTCCAGGCAAAGCCCTGGGATGCCGCAGAAACAAAATCAGCGATTGTATAAGGAAAACTCTTTCCTGCATCCGTTGAGTAATCCAGTTTTACATTGGCAATCGAGCCGGTTCTTTTCCAGGTGATATCTTGCAGGGTTGCGACGCCCCAGGACTCGCCGCCGTTGGGCGAGCTTAATTCGAGCTTCCCCCTTATGCTCAAATCTGCATCTAGCGCATCCTGAACCTCTTCAGGATTACTTAATAATAATAACTTTACCCTGACGTTATCGCCGATAGCATCGGGCACGGTCCAGGAATAGGAACCGGCTTCTGCCTGGGCTCCGGTAACAATTACATTTTTATCGGGATAGTCCAGCCCCCCGTCAGTGGAATACCTCAATTCCAGCTTGCCCAGGGTTCCTGTCTTCTCCCAGGTAATATTTATCTTATCGCCGACATAAAGACTTTCATCAGGGCGGGGAGCAGTCAGCTGAACAATCCCCTGAATCCGGAAAATTTCCGACTCATCTTCCACCAGGTTATCCGAGAGGCTGGTAATCTTAAGCTTAAAATTATCTCCGATGGCATCCGGAACCGTCCAGGCATAAGTTCCGGCTGAAGAAGTCACTCCGCTGTAAGGTGTAATCACTTGATTACTGGGATAACTCACTCCGCCGTCAGTAGAATACCTGATTTCCAGATTACCGATATCCCCGTAGGCTGCCCAGGAAATATTGCCGGTCTCGCCCACCCGTAAAACTTCTCCTGCCTTAGGCGTAACCGCTGTGAGTCTACCCCTTACAATAAAATTCTCAGGTGAAGTAGCGAAGATTGAATTATCGTAGAAGCTTTCCACCTTTATCCTTGCCTGCCTGGTAACTGCATCCGGTACTTTATGTAAATAGCCGTCGACATTAGAGACCCCCTCGGCAATGGTTATCGGGTAAGTCAGGCCTGCGTCAGCAGAATAATAGAGATTGACCTTGTCTATTTCTCCGTAGGTAGTCCAGGCAATATTTTCCTGTGTGCCTACATACCAGACCTTGCCGCTCTCAGGGCCGGGCAAGATAAATTTTCCCTTAATAGTAAATACGTTATCAGAAACATCAAAGGTCTCCGGGTCATCCAAAAGCGTTATTTTTACTTTTAAGCGGCTGCCGGTTGCTCCCGGAACCTGCCAGGGAAAGGAAAGCTCGGAAGAAGCGATATTGGTTGCGATAAGGTTGCGGTATTTGTCAGAACCGTTATCAACAGAATACTCTAATTTCACCTTGCCCATACCCTCACCCAGCCTCTCCCAACGAATATCCTCCCGAGTTCCCGCCAGCCACTCCTCGCCGCCGTTTGGCGCAATTAAATGGAGCTTTCCCTTTATCTGAAAGTCCTCCTCGGAGGCGACAGATATCTCTGCGTCAGAGACCGCAGCAATCTTTACCCTGACCTGTTTGCTGATCCGCTCAGGAACTTCCCAGGTAAAAGGCACAGCGTCCTGTGCAACCGCTCCAGAAATCAACCCGGAATCAGGATAGGTTTGCCCGGAATCAAGGGAATAATATAAAGCGAGGTTCCCTATCGTACCGACACTTCTCCAGGTGATACCAATATTATCTCCTATATAAAAAATCTCGCCGCCCTGAGGTAAAATTAGGATCAATATCCCCTTAATGGAGAAATAATCGTCGGACTCATCAAAAACTCCCGAGGGGTCAGAGATAAGCTCAATGCGAATTTTACCTTTATCGGTTGACTCATCGGGTATAAGGCTCCAGACATATTGCTCGCGGGAAGCAGGAATGCCTTCGGGCTCGGGAGTAATCACGGTATCAAAATCTGCTCCGTTGCCTGCGAATCTAATGCGCACGTTACCCATCAAACCCTGTGTCTGCCAATGGATGATTTGGGTTGAACCTACCGTAAAAGACTCTTTTCCGTTGGGGGAAACTATTTTTAATTTGCCCTTGATACTAAGAGGGTTATCGCTAGAATCGGACAGGCTGCCGGGCGAACGATTATCCGCAAACCTCGCTACCATAATACGTATATTATCGCCGACTGCTTCATCCGGGATATTAGTCCAGCTGAATTCCCCTCTGCCGCCTCCCTGGTCAGCGTCTACCCCTCCCAGCGGAGTAATCCTCACGGGCTGCTCATCTTGTTTAACATACCAGCAGTGTACCTTATCAATCTCTCCCTCAACCTCCCAGGCAATCTCTTGCTCATCTCCTGCATACCAGATTTCATTCGGCGCATCCGGATAAATAACCTTTAATGCAGGGCGGCTGATTCTAAAATCTGCGTCGGAGGTATCCTCCACCCGCAAACCCTCATTCTGTTCGCTGATAATTTTTATCCTGGCTGAGTCGGTTTTCGCATCAACAGGAATATCCCAGTCAAAGAAGCCCTGCGTCCCGCCGGCAGGTACTGCCCTGGCGATAACATCGTCAAAGCTTGCCCCTGCGTCAAGAGAATATAAAAGAGTTACCCGGTTAAAATCCCCCCATTTATTCCAGGTAATTCTCCGGGTAGTATTGGTCTCCCACTCTTCTCCTGCGTTTGGCGAGGTAATTTGCAGTTTTCCCTTGATATAAAAATCCGCATCGGATGTATCAAGAACATTTTTCGGGTCAGATGCTAAATAAACCTTGATTTGCCTGTCCAGACCCAGCTTATCCGGAACCTGCGGCCAAATCCAGCTGCACCTATCCACGGTGCATACGCTTTGCTCACTAAGCCCGTCTGCAATTACGCCATCGTATGTCAAGCCGCCGTTTTCGGATAGCCTAATGGAAAACGAGGAATAACTTAAATCTCCCCTCTTATGCCAGACAATTTCCCTGTTCGTATCCCCCGCATGCCAGACCTCTCCCCCTATAGGTACTGCCAGGTCTATGATTCCCCTTATCGTGAAATTTCCGCTTGAATCATCATAATTAAAATCAGCTGAATCCCTATCAAGCAGCCTGATTCTTAATTTATCTCCGATTATATTCGCTCTCTGGATCGTGGGGGGTATTGTCCAGGCATAAAAACCCGAAGCCGCATCGATTCCCTGGGCAATAATCAGGGGAAAACTGAATCCTGCGTCTTGAGAAAGAAGGATATTCAAAAGATGGCTGCTCTTTGGGCTGCTGCCACCTGTTTCAAGCGAAGCAGCATGAGACCACAATATATTCTCCGCTGCTGAAACACGCCAGTTTTCGCCGGAATCAGGAGCTGTTACGGTCAGGGGTGCTAACTCTACAACAAACCAGTCAACATCAACTGCTGTTGTTTGCGCCCGGCGGCTTAAAGTAATGGTATCTCCCCCGGCAATTGTTTTGGATATTTCAGCCTTCACCAGGTCACTGCCGAGGACTGCCGCGTTGCCCTCTCCTCCTGAAGTAGAAATAATTGAAAAGGACCTCCTCGTATCCACAGCATGCCTTAAGGCCAAATTTAGCGTTGAAAAACCGGCAGGCAGGGCAGTTTTCCCCTTTTGTACATTACTTGCCGAATCAGTAAACTCAATCACATACCAGGAAATTTCAATATTCTGGTCTTTACTGCTGCCTATTGCCGCACGGTTAAAAATCAGGGTATTGCCATCCATGATCGTACCCCTGGTCATCAACAGCCCTGGTAAACCGTTGATGCCTGCCCCTGCTGTATAGTTAAATATTAAAAAGGCCTTTTCGGGATTGCTTATCGGCTCTGTTGACAGATTTACTACAGCCCTGGAAACATTATGCGCTATGCTTGCCTTGCCGCTCTTTACGATAACATCTGATTGTATTTCTACTACCTGCCAGGCTACGTCAATGGATGAATCTGCCGCAAAGGGAAGGCCTAGACGCTGGAGCCGAAGGGTATCGGAATCCGGAAATGTTGCCCGGAAGAACTGAGTATGGGTTTGGTTTTCTTTTGCGATATCCCCTCTTGCGCTGATCAGGGGAAAAGCCTTCTGGGTATCTATAGTTGCAGGCAGGAGGATATCCTTTGTGTATACATCAGGGTCAATAGAAGCTATGCCCCTGAATACCCTTATGCCGTCTCTATATTCCACTACATAGCCTACCGCGCTGCCTGCAGCCAGAGAATCTTGATTGCTGCCCGGGTGTCTGGAAATATCGAGGTTTGAGCTATCGCTCAAGAAAGAGGTGAAAAAGCTGCCTTCGCAGGATTGCAGAACAAAGGAATAACGCGTATCTACGGGATAGGAAAGAGAAAGTAAGCGTCGGGAATCGCCTTCGCCAAAATAAACGGTTCCTGCCTGAACTTCTTTAATTTGAGAGGATTGCACAGGGCGAGCAAAGAGTATCTCTGCACACAAAACAAAAACCAAGAAAAAGAGAAATTTTCCTTTTAGCACCCTGTTTTTAAAGTATTGAATATGATTATTGCTTAAACCCTTTTAGGTTCAGGGATAGCGGCTTTTTCCTTAAGAAGCTGATTCTCTTAGCTGACCTTTCGGTTTTTCCTGCCTTTTCAATTTCCGTATATTCGACTTTTACGATATCCTCTTTATTCAATTTCCTTAAATCATTATTGGTCACATTCTCAACTATAACGCCCTCTTGTAGATATAGCGACATTTCATATTCCCTGCCCTGCTCTTCCTCTTTCTTATAAATTATGGATATAAAATCTTTATCTACAAAACCCACCTGCCCGGTTATCTCTTTAGTTACAATTTTAACCTGGCTGTCCTCCTGCGCATAATTTAAAGCCGGAGAAAAAAGGATAATGCCGGTTAAGCATAGCGTAAAGCACATTCTTGAAGTTTTTCGTATCTTCATCTTACCCACAATTTTATCACATTAAACCTCTAATTTAAATAATTTTATTTAAAATATAAGTACATTCATCTTTTATGGTTAAGCCTATTTTACAAAGAATTTATGAAGCGCACAATTAGAAACTTTTTGGCAGAAGTCTGCGAGGAATTACGACGAACGGAGGGTGAGTGTTTTGTGCCTGTTGCACGAGAGTGAGGAGTAAGCCGAAGCAGACGGCAAAAGGTTTCGTGCGCGAGTGAATTCTGGAGTAAATATGCTTTAGCGATATGATAGAATGTCTCTTAAAGTAAAACCCCGTACCTGAAATTTACGGTACGGGGTACTGTCAAAAAGGATTGGAATTTCCGTCCTTCGACAGCAAGTAATATCAAGACTGCGTAATTCTAAAGCTACTGTCCGCCAGGGGGTTGCTCTGCGGACCCTTTCCGTGATTTACCTTCTGCCTCTCCCGGAAAAGCCGACTCCTTTGCTGACTGAAGCAGCTGGTGGCTTGCGCGCACTTGCTTCTGCCAGACAAAGAAAAATACAGCTGCAAACAAGCCGACAAAGATCATGATTACCAGAATTATCAGCCAGGTAGTTGTCTTTGTAGGCATGGCTAATTTCAACCTGGGTTTCTCCAGCATTTCTGGGGTTGCGGGCCCATAAGCAGGCTGCAGGAGTTTCTCAAGGCTGGCCATCTCATCCTTGATCTTGGCGATCACCTCCAGGTTCTGGCGGTATATGCCGATATGCTGCTGCCGGCTGACGCTTTCATTTGCCTGAGATTCCAGAATCTCCTCTGTAACCAGCTCTATATTATTGATAATCCCTGTTGCCTGGTCTAAGAACTGGGTATCCTGGAACCGCCCCAGCAGGCCAAGGGCCTGAGCCTTTAGTCCTTCAAGCTGCTCCCTCGGTATAATCCAGACATCCTCTACCTCGACTTCAAAGGTGCGGACCTCTGAAGGAGCCAGCACAACATTATTCTGATAAGCATAATACAGCGACCTTTCCGCATCGTATTCTATCTCTAAGCCCCGCAGGTCCATTATATCCTTAAGCGTAACTTCCTCTGGCAGATAAACCTTTACCTGCGTAGTTTGCACCTTTGTCCTTGAAGGGTTGGCCGCAGCCACACGGAAGCGCACGCTGCCCGGGGAAAGCGAAGTAGAGACTACCGGCATATCCATGCCGCCGAATTTTGACTCAAAGAGCATCTGCAATAACTGGACTATCCCTTGGATAGCGTCGGCTTTACTGCGTATTGCTTTTATAGCCGGTGAGTCTCCCAATGCCTCTTCTACCAAATCGCTTAAATCAAAACCCTCTTCTCCGCCTAAGCCGACCAGGCGCTCGGCAATCTCATTAAGTTTGCGGGCGAACACCGCTGAAGTCCCTTCTTGAGCAAGCTGCTCAGGCAGCTCATTAATTGAATCCTGCAGAGACTGTAAGCTCAGGATGACGTTTGTGTCGTTGTCCGAACCAACTGCTATTTCTAACGCAGTAACTGCATCCAGCGTCTCATCAATTGCGCTCTTCAGTAGAGGTGTTTGCGAAGTCAAGCCTTCAATTGTGGTTAAGGTTACTGATTCGACTATACCTGAACCGGTGATTAAACCGCCGCTGACGTGATCTTTAACCATATAGGTGTAGGCCTTGCCTGCAGTAAAGCGGGAATCTGCCTTGAATGTATACACATAGAGCCCCTCTTCAACTTTGGTTATGGGCCAATTCTCAATAATCGGTGTATAATCCCAGTTGTAAATACTGACCAGGGGAGCAGGTGCTTTTACTTCGCGTGTTACAGGATCCTCATACTCATCCGGTCCCTGCACGCTTAAGGTAATCATATCGTTAGTCAACGCCGGGTCAGGAGATACATTCCCATTCCAGGAGTATCTTTGAGCGGTAGACTTCAATGCCCGGCCTGCCTCTACTGCATCCTCAGCTCCAGAGGCTAATGTCTCGATTGCCTCGGCTGAAAGTTCCGAAAAGTTGCCCAGGGCATCTGCAACCTTGCCGACCATACCGCCTGAGTCAATAATATCCTGCTTATATTCCTCCATGGTCATGCCATCAGGAGGTTCTCCTGATATAAGCTCCGTTTGCTCATCCAGCTTATCAGTCAGGATACCCACCATACCTCCCGCAGCCAAAACCTCTGCCGTAGTCTTATCGCCTACGATAAGCTCGGTCTGCTCATCGGTTTTGTCCACTACCTCCTTCATAGACATAGTAGGAACAAGGTTAATCAGGAAGGGAGTCCTGAACAGCCCTCCTAGTTTATGTGTTATGGTTGTTTGCGCATTGTAGACCTGGTAAGGATCCATATCCGTAGGAGAAAGTTCGGTATAGAAATATCCTGTAAAATATGGCTTAGCAGGATTTATGGCAGTACACATACTGTCGCTAAGAGGATTACCGGCGCCGTCCTTCTGGGCAACTGCCGGGTCTGCCGAACATATGGGCGGGCTGGCAAAAGATGCCTTTACCGTATCGCCCTCAAATATAAGGATTTCACAACTATTGGCTCCGATAACTACCGAACCGTCCCTAATCAGCGTACTGGTGAAAGTGAGATTATCATCCGCGGCACCTTCTTGCGGGTAGTATGCATACGAAGTCTGAGCCTCCCAGACATGCACTATTCTTGATTCCAGGTATAAAATAAACTCATTGCCCTCTCCAAGATAGTCTTGATTCGCCTCGTAACTCTTGGGACCAACTCCGTAATCATCGTGCTCCCATGTAACATGCCACTGCTGTTCTGTATTCTTCACGGATGAAGGAACCTTGCGGATAATACCGTCTAAGGGGGCTCCGGTGTTAGGGTCATATACCGCGGTTGAACCAAGGCTTCCTGATTGATTTACCCAGCCTGAATCAGATTCTATCTTCAGGCCTGAGGTAATCGGCATCAAGGATAGCGCGTCAAGTAAATGCCACTCAACTGAATAATAATCCAGATTCAATTCCGGAGAATTCTTATACACGCCAGGGTCATCAGCATCCTCTACCCTGATATGTATACCCATCGGTAAAACTCCGCCTGGCTGCAGGTCATCCGCAGTATTATAGGCATCATCGGGGTCTACATCAGTAGGATCAATCACTGTCCAGCTGAAATTCTTCGGACTGGTATTATTCAGGTACCGGTCTCCTCCGGTAATAGGTTGCTTGCTCACCGGATTACCAGGGTCGTCACCGGCCTTAAAATAATAAAGATTTACGTCATTGATTGTACCGGTAGTGGTCCAGGTAATTACTTGGTCTTCATTAGTCACCCATCTTTGCGGCCCTGAAGCAGGAGAACTGAATGCAAAATCTCCGCGAATATCAAACGGGTTGCTGCAAATATCATATACTCCTTCCGTCGGAAAATCAGGGTCATAGGGGTTGGTATAATCCTCAATCAAGAGCAAGGTCGCAACAGTTGTGCCTGTGCCTGAAATAGCCAGCGCATCAGGTATGGTCCACATATAGCTTCCGTCATTTTCTACCTTGCCGTCATTGAGACCATCTATACCCTCGCGCCCGTCTGCTGAGGCATCCTCATCAATGGCAAGCCACGTGTTTCCGCCGTCAACTGAGTAGCTGATTCTTACTTCATCCAGCGCTGTTCCGCCGCCAAAGCTCCATTGGATTTCATGGTCGCTGCCCACAATCCAGGATTCATCGCCAACACCAGGAGAATCTACCTGTAAAGTGGTCTTGATCTCAATTTCATCAGAATCAGCACGTGCCAGGTTATCAGCATCATTGATGTCTATTACCCCTATCTTGACATGCTCGCCAACAAACTCAGGAATTGTCCAGTCATAAGTCATTGTAGTAACGCTGCCTGGACCGAGTACATACCCGGGGTAAGTATCATCTATTACCGCTATCTCAAATGGATCTGCCTGCGTATAGACTGCAGGATGATTGTAAGGAAAATCAGGGAGTCTAAACCAGACATCATTAGCCGGGTCTGCAGAATAAGCAACAAGCCTTACTGCCCTGACATCGCCTGTATCCTTATCACTGCCTGTAACCGTAAACTCTATCTGGTTACCTGCAGTTCCTACTTCCCACTTATCTGTGCTAATCGGCTTTGACAACTCCACGATAGCCTTGATCTTAAACGGGTTATCAGAATAATAATACGCAGGCGGGAATGGCCTGCCACCCTGTCCGGCTTCGGCATCAGAGATACGTATCCTGGCATTGTCAGTAATAAAATCTGGGATTTCCCATCCCTCGCTGTCAGTATAATTTCCGTCAGCATTTCCGGTCACCGCGATATCCTGACAATTTGCTCCGTCGCAAAGCTCTAATTTTGCATTCGTAATCTGCCCCTTTGATTGCCATAAAATATCCGGGTCTTCAGGGTAATCAGGAGGATTGGCATTCTGCTGGAAAATCTGGAATATCTCTCCTCCGTCAGGCTGAGTGATGTCAAACCAGGGCATCACATTAACCGTACCCAGCGACTCATCCTCTGCCTCCTGGGTATCATTATCTACATCAGCTACCATTATCTTAAAGCTGTCAGTAATAGTTAGACCTTCAGGAACATTCCAGGTAAAGGTGCGTAATGCACCGGCTGCGCCAGCATTGCTGAAGTAGGTATCAGGTAGAATCTCTCCGCCTGCCACAATCGGACCATTGGGATTATCAATTTTGCTATAGCCGCCCCCTGTAGAATAGGAAATCTCCACATAATTACCCATAGAGCTATCCGCATGCTGATAGTTACCGTAAGCGCTGGTAGAAGTCCATTGTATATCATAATCCTGCCCTATTACCAGGTCAGGGTCTCCGGACTCCGGTGCAGTAACATCAAATCTCGGAGAAATCATAAAGGGAGCTGAATCCTCATTTACTGTGGGGTCGATATCCCAGGCAACGCGAATCTTTACGTCGTCCCAATCATGGTCATCAGGAAGCGATGTATCCAGATCTGCCATTGTCCAGACAAACCCTAAGTCATTTAAGATTTTATAATTGCCGTCTCCGGTTCCCTCCGTATCGGGTATGGCAACAGCATTGGCAAAGTCTGATGTATAACAATAGAGATAAACATAGCTACCCGGGCCTGCTC
Organism: Candidatus Omnitrophota bacterium; assembly: GCA_042570305.1. Taxonomy (GTDB): domain Bacteria; phylum Omnitrophota; class Gorgyraeia; order Gygaellales; family JAHJCI01; genus JASFIK01. The sequence goes on along the minus strand of JBHPGP010000028.1, from coordinate 2,058 downwards.
CCTGAGAATCCCAGGTAATTACATAAGTGCTCCCAATGCTTGCCTCAGAAACCGGGCTGCCCTGGTATGTTACAAGGACATTGCTAAAGTCAGGCATAATCTTAAATGTCTCTGAAACATCATTAACCTCGGTTGGATTAGCAATATTTACTATCCTGATCAGGCAGTCTGGGGAAACAATCCCTGGCTGGTCAGGTATTGTCCAGTCAATTCCGGCAATACCGTCAGAGGCATTATACTCACCGTCGGCATGAGAGCCGTCATCGAGATTATGCCAAGTGGGAGAAGGATCGCTGCCATTACTGGTATAAGTAAGCTTGACTGTGGATATTGAACCAATAACGTCCCATTCAAGATGTTTAGTCTCCCCTACTCCCCATTTTTCTCCGTCTTCCGGCATATAGCTATCATCAAAATCAACCTTACCGATGATCTTGAATGTCGGCGAATCTTTTTTTACATTAGCATTTTCTATATCCACAACCCTGATTCTTACCTTAGGGTTGATATCGGGAATCGAATTCCAGTCAACTCCGCCAATACCCTGGTCTGCAGGTATGTCGTCTTCACCTTCGTGTTGTATATAGAATAGGTAATCATCAAAATCTCCGGCAATGCCATTATTGCCTCTACCCTCGTTCAGGTCATAGCGCACATTAACCGTAGTAATATTGCTACCGGTGTATGTCCATTTAACAAATCCTGGATTATCTGAAAGAGCAATCAACCTGGTATTTGCATTAATCGATGCATCAAGGATAATCTGCGGCCTGATTCTAAAGGTAGCCGGCATCTCATACTCTTCTCCCTCGCCGGGATAATCAGTAAAGGTAATCATTATCTTCACGCCCTCGTCCTTTTCATCAGGAACACTCGGCCAAAGGAATTCATTGCCAACACTGGAGCCGGTGCCGTTAAAACAGTCAAGGCCCGTGGCAGTAGGGTCAATCAGATCATATGAGCCGATTGAGGTCTTATAATCTATCTTTACCGGAGGCCAGCTGCCGTCTGTCTTCTGCCCGCTCCTGGCGGTCCAGGTAATACTCCTGGTATTCTCGCCTACGTACCAGGTAGCATCTGGTACAGGAGAACCAATGGCGCTGATAAACGGGCGCACCTTAAATAAAGCAGTTGAGATATCCTCTAACGCGCAACCTACTGGTGCACTGTTAGTACTAATACGTACGCGGAAATTCTCCGAGACCTTGGCAGGCGCCTTCCAGTCGGCTCCGCTTCCGGCATCATAGGTATGCACAACTGGCGCATCAGCCACGCCGCAGGGGTAATCACTATGGATAGGTAATGTGTCAGTAAAATCTCCCTTGGCAGAATATTCTATGACCAGGTTGCCGATGCTTCCGTTCTTGGTCCAGGATATCGGCACGTCATCGTCGATATGAAACAGTTGCGGAAAATCATCTGGCGTCTCAAGATCCAGCTGTCCCTTGATGATATGGGCGGCTACGCCGGTGGCGCCATCCTCTGTATTGGAGTAGACTAAATCATCATTACCGGCATCTGATACGCGGAAGTCAGCGTTGTTGGAAATCAAATTAGTAATACCCTCCCACTCCCAGGTACGGTAAGGGTCATTCCAGTCGCCGAAAATACCGCTTGCTCCGGGAACCTGCGTCCAGGTACAGGGCTGAGCAGCACCGCAGAGCCTGTACTTGATGTTAAAGCCGCTGTTAAAGGTGCCGTTGGGCCTCCATTGGATGGTCTTATCTTTGCCGACTACCAGGTCAATGCCGTCTTCGGCATCAGAGACAACCGTGACTTCCTGGATGGAACCCAGAAGCATAAAGCCGTTAGAGAGCCCGACTACTGTGTTCTGGGTATCCGGGTCTACTGTCTTGACCATAATCACGCCTGAATTACCGCTGGTCACGTCAGTGGTGTTTGGTATCGGGCCCCATGGCCAGGTGTATTCCCCGGTACCTGCGTCATAGGCTAATGTTGAGACATCAACCGCGCCGGAGGTATTTAACTTCTCGAATGTTCCAGGGTCTCCGACATAGTCATAGTAATAGTAGATATCCACTGTCTGCAGCTCTCCGA
>JBHPGP010000027.1:0-17396 GCA_042570305.1 Candidatus Omnitrophota bacterium | reverse complement strand
CCAATTGCATCTAAGAGTTTGATTAAATCTTCCTGGTGGGTCAGAAAATACTCATAACTTAACTGGCGGGCACCCTGTTCATCGTGCTTTTGTATAAGATGGCCGTTTACGTCATGAAGGATAATATCATTGATAAGTAACTGGAAGGCTTGCGCTGTAGAATTATTCGCATCAAAAGGAGGTGCCCTGGCTGCCAGGCCTTTGAGAATTGCTACCCTCCCGGGTAAAGTCTCAACATCAGCTATCTTGCCGGTTGCGGTGGTATCTACGAAAACGATATCTCTTAAACTAACATCTCCAAAGTATAGCTTAAGATTTTCTAACTGCTGCGCCGTAGGCTCAACTGCTTCTCCGATGATTCGAGCAGGATAATTCTTAGGTTCATCTGACTTTGAGGTGGCAGAGCCATTGCCTGCAAAGCCAAATACACTAGCTATTTCCCCAAACCTCTTCTGGCTGTCCTGCAGAACAAAGAATCTTATTGCATCGGGGCAATGTTCTGGCTGCTTAAAATCATGAATAAGCTCGCCTTCTTTTTCTCCAGATATAAAGCGGTCCTGCTGCCTCATAACTGCCCTGGCTTTTATTCCTTCAACACGCGTCTCATCCCCTACTGGAACTTCAATATAAATCCTGTTGCCGCCTCTTATTCTTATGCTCACCGGTAACCCTTGCCGCATAGGCTCCTCTGTAGCAATGATATCCTCTACCTGCCTCATTGCATTATAGGGGAGCCCTTTCATCCCCTCTGCCTGCGCTTGTTCAGTTAAATACTGGAATCTCTTATCCAATAATCTATCTTTATCCCTGGCATTTAAAGTCTCCAGAAGGAACATTGTTTCTTCATCTGCAAAGCGAAGCCCCAGGCCGCCCTTGCTACCCAAAGGATTACCCACCAATTCTACGGTCAGATTAAACCCATATTTCCTCATCAAGTAAATACTTAAACTGATAAGCTCTGTATCCAATACGCCGCTTGAGGTTATACGGTCAGAATCATTAATGCGGTGCAAAACAATATAATGCACGCCGCGCGCCTTCAGATATTCTATTACCGGGATTGATATGTAAACTGGATTGCCATCCTCGTTTAGCGAATAGGCCTGGTTTTTCCAGCCAAGCTGCATCCTAACCCATCCGTGATTATAGGGAGCATACTCACTCCTTGTGTCGATCCTGACATTTCCTTGCCAGTCTACATACCAGCCAGGCAATTGCCGTTGAGTCACAATAATAATATTATTGGGATTAAAGCCATAGAAGTCATGTTCGGTTAGGTCAATATTTACTACTTCTTCCATCTGGCTGTTTACATGCAAAACAATCTGGAAAGCAGCTATAACGCTCTCCATGTCCTTGAGCCCATCTTGAATCTTACCTTCTTGCACTAATTTATTATATTCTCTAGTAAGCGCTTCTAAGGCTATCCGCAATTGAATCAGCTGCCTTGGGCCTAAGCCAATACCATGAACCGCAAGGTTATCTATGGTATCTAAGGCAAGCCGAATAATCTCTTCATCAATTGATATCTTATCAAATCTTTCTTTATCAGTCTGTGTTAAATGCTTATATTCATAGTGGGTTTTATCCATGAGGTCCTTCAGGGTATTGTCTGTTAATCCTGATTTCTGCCTTATCTTGTGACTTAAGGCATTATCATACCTGGCTAATGATAAGACCGCTCTTATCCTTACCTCGGCATCAACCTTAGTAGTGCCGTCAACCACATTCCTTACTACATCCCAGGGGTCTATCCCATAGAGCGGGCCTTTACCCATACGAGTTGCTGCTCCGGCAAATACGCACTCAGCGGCGATTTGGCCTTCCAGGATAGCCTTGATAACCCCCAGCCGCTCGCTTTCGTAATCATCACTGCCCTGTACATCCTCAAGCCTTGCAACCTTGGCAGCGTTAAGTTGTTCTGGATTGAACTTTTCAAAAAGATTGAGCTCATCTATATTTATAGATAAGGCTTCTTCTGCTTCTTTTCTATCCTCAACTGAAGAAATTGCCTGGAATATCTGTCTTAAAATGTCGCGGTATTGCTTGTTTCGCCTGTTAGATTTTTGTTCGAGTAAATATTTTATAGTATCGCCGAGCTTTCTCAATTCATAGATACCTTCGGAAAGAGCCGTACTATATACATATTCCTCCTCAATGGCAAGAATTTCTCCGCCCGGGATTAAGGCAAAGGTAGCTGCCTGAAATAAAAGGTCAAGCTCAAGCTGTAGTGGCTCAATATCCAATAAGGCATCTTTCTTATCTGAATTAACACACAGATAAAATATTCCCTTATGAATATGCACAGCACTATAGCAGAGCGTAAGCGCACCTTTGCGCCATTTCTCTCTGTCAACCAAAAATTGTTCCAGCCTGGGAATCCATAATTTTCTGTTTGTCTGCTCCAGAAACTCTTTTACCCGTTCAGCTGCTTTATTAACCATTCTAAATTCGGCCACGGTCAAAGGTTTGATTTTCCCATTCCGGGTAAAGGAGTTTATCTCAGCAGCAATCCCATTCTTCTCAATATCAGATGGCAAGCCGGATTTGGTACGGGCAGGAATATTGTCTGCATCATCAGCTATTGCCCAGGGGTTTTCCGGTAATGCCCTGACGTAATCCTCCAGCCACTCAACTTTATCCGGGTTAATATAATAGTCGATGCCGCCTACAAAAATCTCATCTTCAGCAAGCCTTACTGCCAATTCCTCTTTAAGTCTATCCTGCCAGGTGATTTGGGATATAACTCTGGTTGTATACTTTGAGAGCATTTGTTGATAAACCTCTCTCCTGATGACCCATTGCCTCTTTCCGTTGTATAAATATTCTTTACGGGCTTTGAGAAAGACCTTTATCGGGAATCTGTCTTTTAATTTTACCTCAAAATACGGCACGCCCTGATCAGGGGCTTCGGTTTCTGCAATACTGATTATGGATTCTTTATCCATTATATAATCTTGTACATATTGCCTGTTAAATTCAGTTATTCCAAACTCACCGATTAGGTTGTTTACCTTTGGAGTAGATTGGGGCCTCTCCATTACCATGCTCGTAACTAACCCCGATAAATCATATTTTTCTTTTAATAGCAAATCCTTGAGCATTATATTCATTAGAAACTTCGCTATCGAAACGTTTGCAACTTTATCACGAAACCAATCCTGAACTTCCAAATAATGAAACTCGAGTCTTTCTCTGCTGAATAAAATAAAGCCATACCCTACGCCTTTGCCTTCATAAGTCAGGAAGTATTTAATCATATCCCCATATTTCTCTACCCGCAGAATCAACACCTTATCATCGATAATTACTTCTCCCCCATAAACATTGACGCCAGACTTCTCTTCTTCCCATTTGTCAAATCGATACTCTGGACCGATAAGAAATGGCTTTTCTTCTGTCTTTATTTGCGAAAGGGCTAGTATCAGTTCTTCGCTTTCTTTACTGTTAAAAGCATTTCTCCTTTCAGTCTGCTCTATTTCATAAACCAACAAAGCTAAGCCTTCATAAACGGCGAAGAATTCTTGCCTGATGTTTCCCTTGTTTTGCGCAATTATGGCTGTTATATCTCTATCCAATCCCTGCCTGTTTTCGGCAACTATCATAATTTCCGTATAATCAATTTCTCTGGGAAGTTGTTTAGGCGGAACTCCCTTATAGTAAATATCTTTAGGATTCTTGACAGAAACCTGAATCTGTGCCGGATTATCTAAATAAGCGTTCATTAAACCGTATAACTCTCTAATCTGTTCCTGCAGCCTCTTCGCATCTACGGTTTCCGCAGAGGTATGCTCAAGGGGCATGGATAAAATAATCGTATCGATTAAATCTGAAGGCAGGCCTTCTTTCTCTAAGGTTGATATAACCTCTCTTATTTTCTCATTGCTTAACTTCTGCTCGTTCCTTAATTGGTTGATTGCCTCTATAAGTGCGGCATCGCTCTCCTTAAGTATCGGGGTAGCGATATCCAAATTCGACATTTGTTTGAAATCTTTGATAACTTCGCCTGTTTTTTTGAATGCTTTTACCTTGGCATCTGCCAATTGAGTTATATCGCCTGTGACTGCCTCTAAATAGAAATATCCGTTTTTAAATCTTAAATTATAAGGCAACTCGTTCTCTAGCAATTGCCTTAAGGAATCCCTTCTGGATGTGAGCCTAAATGCGTTATAAGGGGCTCCTGCCTGGCTGGCTTTAGTTAATAACTTATCTAAAGAAGATGAGGCTTTTGTGTTGGATGTTTCAATCAAAAAGCTCTTTTTAGTTGGTTTATGCCAAACAAAGTTACCTCCTTTTTGTTTGGCGGGGTTCTCAACCAGTTCAACTGTAATATTGTTTCCCTGCTCAATAAGATATATGCTAAAGGCAAGCCTCTTGATATCTACTACTTCATCTACTAAGAACTTGGTTAAATCATTGACTCTGTGTGTGCCAATAAAATAACCGGAACTCCTATGCTCTAGCTCTGTAATCACATCCTCAGAAAGATATTCCCGGTATACTATTTCACCTTTTCTTCTAAGCCCAAAACCTACGGAAGGTATACTTAACTGCATTGTTGCATAGCCATGACCGAAGGGGAGCTTATCGCTGTCTTTTGCAAACACTATCCTGCCATTGTCAAGCGAGTATCCCGGCAAGGTCTCTTGTATGATAAAGAAAATATTTTCTGGCTCAAAACCATAGAAATTATGAGTCAAAAAGTCATCTTGGACTAAGTCAGCTATATCCTCATTAATGTGCAGAACAAGAATTTGATTCCTTATAACTGCCCTCGGGTCTAAACCCTGTTCCTCTGCTAATCTTCTTAACATGGTTCTATAAGTAAATACCTGCCTTGGCCCCATGCCTAAACCTAGATCTAAGGAATCCTTTCTGAATACTCCGGAAAAATCCCAGATATCCAAACCGTACATACGGTATCTTGCCTCTTCTTTCTTGCTGATTTTGATGCCTATTTTTCTGAGGTCTTCGATAAGACGGGTAGCAGCTCCGGCAAAGAAGAATTCCGGTACATATCTGCCGTGAATAAGCGCATCTTTGGCCTGTTCTATATACTCCTTGGCATAATCCTCCATCAGAAATTCCTCGAGTGTCTCCACGTCCTCTGCCAGGCTGATTTCATCCTCCGGGTATCCGGAGAAAACATTAATCTTATCAACTATTTGATTGATTTCCTCTTCAATTCTCTTTCTATCCTTGCTCTCCGCTTGCCGGTATTCGTTAACTAGCTGCTGCAATCTGTCTTTATATGGCTCAATCAGGCTCTGAATCTTGTATACAAAAGACCTGGCAAGAATCTCTTTTATGCTATCGTCTAAATGGGTACCGATTCCGGTTATGCTGGGACCTGCAATCTTTAGCTCATATGTTTTAGCCAACTCATGAATAGCTGGCCTTATCCTACTCCAGGATCTGTTCTGCTTTAAGACTAAGCTCTGGGCTTTAAACTCGATTATTTTATGAAGAATTAAGGCAGCTAAATCTTGAATATCCAGACGCGAAAAACTAATCTTGTCAATGTAGATAGTATTATAGGTTAATCCGGAATGGGCAATCGAGAATACATCTTTATCATTAACTACCAGGCCAGGCGAATTATTGCGTGGCTGTATTAAAACAATATTGGGAATATCCAGTTGATCATGCAGCCTAAACTCGCCTAATCCGTATGGTAGAGTTATCTCGTCTATCTGGCGAATATGTTCGACTAATAACAACTCAATTGCTCTGCCCAGCTTAAGCTTGTCCTCTTTTGCTGCCTCTTGCCAGCCTCTGGTAATCCTGGTCTTACTTCGCTGAGTGATGTATCCGCGTTTTTCTCTCCAGGCCTGCCGTATTATATCGGCGGTACTTGCATGCTGAGACGGTATGAATATGCCTTTGGTTCTGCTACTATTTTCATCTGATTGGGCTATAAGCAGCCTGCCTAACCAATCATCACTTGCTGACAGGCCGATTTCATTGCTTACCAGGAATGCAATGTGGCTGGATAATAAATTATTATTAAGGAGATACTTAATGGTATTTTTACGGGCTGCTCTTTCTTTCTTGCCTAATAAATGGAATAATTCATGGCCTTCGAAGATTACCCTCAATTGCTCAGGTGGGCCTCTTAGAGTATTGGGGTTAATGTAAAGCACGCCTCCCTTTACCTCTGCTGGTGCAGTTAAGGCAGGACTGATAACAGTATTATGCCTGTTTAAGGTTATTCCTTTGGCTACTAAAGCATCCCTTCCGCCAAAAGCAGTCAATACAGTGCGCCATTCCTTGGAAGTGGGAACCCTGTCGCACCCTTGGGTTGCAGGCATAGTGGCTGGGTAGGCAGTAGCTTCAGCTTCCTTCCTTATATGCAATTCCTGACCATCCTTAACAATATATTCCCGATAGCCTTTAAGCAATACGCCATCATCAATAATCAGCCTTCCTGCACCGTTGATCACAAAGGAGATATTACCCTCCACTCTCACATCCTCTCCTACTACTGCCCTTGCGCCTTGGTTATATTCATCATTGACCCTCAAGATGAACTGGCAGGTTTCGCAGAGATAGAAATTCCTGCCAACAGTTGTATTTCTGCCGCTTACATAAAGTTGAGCTCCGTGTCCTACGAATCCGCTCTCCCCTACTCTCTCTGGCAGGTATCTTCCATCAATGAAAGAAAATGTAGGCGAAAACTCTACGATCGCACCAGTAGCTATATACCAATGACACCTCTCAGCCAGCTGTCTGGATTCATATTGTGAATACAGCTCTGCTGCTGTCTGAGGAGTATCTACGCCGGTCTTATTCTTTATGGGAGCAAATCCGCCTGGCCTGTCAATAATAATGCGCGCGCCCTTCATCGTGCCTACAAGGAATCCATGGAAGGCCATTATCTCAAATTTATGCGCCTTAAGCCTCCTGCTATCCTTGGTATTGTATTCTAATGCCTGGGGATGATATCCGTCTATATCTGCATTCTTACGTACTACCACCGGCAATTCCTTAAGCGGATGCTGTTCATCCTCAAATGAACTCAGGCTCCAGATAATGGTATTAGTATTACCCAGGCGTAACCATAATTTTGCCCATTGTAAGAGTACCTCCTTTTCATATTCTCTGCCTAGGAACGAATAGATAAATCCGTCGGGTAATTCCTCTAATCCTACCAGATGTTCTCCAACCCAGGTCTCATAAGCCTTAGGGTCAGTAATATTCTGGGCATATCTGCTAAGGTAATCTTCAAATGACAATATATTGAATGCACCGGCATTGTCCTTAAAGAAGACTATCTTCTCATGGTCAATAACGTATATATATCTTAAGTGTGCTAATTCAGCAGGCACCTGATTATATTCAATTAATGCATCTTTACCATTAAGTAGCGCTGCCATACCTACGCTTTCCTTGGGCCCTGTCTTTTCTACTACAACCATACTCAGATGTTCCATGCCAGGTCTTAGCTGTCTTGCCGAGAGTATATGGTAACCCAGGGCTCTAGGATGAGGCAGGAATGCATTATCCACGTTGGCCATAATTATATATTTAACCCCAAATCCTGTTAACCAGTTCATTAATTCCTGGTCTTTAAGCACCCAATCCCTGGCATCCCCATGGCCAAAACCCCCTACTGTAATATGGAACCTTGCCCATGACTCTGCTTCCTGAGCATCCTTTGCTTCAGCCTCAGTCCCGCCCAGGACAAATTCTCCCTCTTGAGTAATCTGAGGCATTACTCTCTGCGGAATGAATCTTACCCACTCTTTGGGCACCTGGTTAAAGTATTTACCATTCTCTATATGGTCCTCAAAGAATCTGACGGTCTGGGCGTGGGTTACATCCGAGGTCATGATAAACCAGGGAATAGGCTTGCCGTATAATTCAGCCATCGCGCGTATTTTCTCAGCACGCATCCTGGCTAAGGATTTGTTCATTACCTGGCTGGCCTTAAACCTGATCTTGGGATACCGATAGCCTAAACGTGAACCGCTGCCGCCAGCTAATTCCAGTATGGCAACCTCTCCTGCCTGGAAGGCCTTGGCAGCAATCTCTTCTGCATTCAGGTTTTCTTCTGTATCGCCAGTGGTTAAATCAGCCGGATCAGGAACATCGAGATTATCTTTGGTTACCGTAACGCTTGCTCCCTGTTTATTTTTAATAATAAAGTCGTAATAAAGTCCCTCAGTTGCCTCTAAATCTATGGTTTTCATCTGCTCCAAGAGGGAACGCTTCTGCTCTGGCTCCAACTCATTCCAGAAGGCAAACACCGAAGCCTTGCCGAATATAAGGTATTTCATGATAAGATGCTTCTCGGAACGGTTCAGTTTAATATCATAAAGCAATTCTCTTAACTTTAATTTATATTGATCGAGTCTTCTTAACGAAAGGGTTAAGCCTTCCAGCAGCCTGCTGTTTTCATAAACCTTTGTATAGGCATCCAAATCTTTAAAGAACAGACCAGCAAGTTCATTTTTTCTTAACTCTATAGGCGGATTAGAAAGGAAGAAATCATAAAGCTCTTTGATTAAGTCTAAGTCCTGAATGAGAAACGCGCTGCTAAAGAGATGAACATCATCCTCAAGCATCCGGGGACTGCTGATATGCAGGCCTTCGTGGTTGGATATTGATCTTCGATGGATATCGCTTATTGAATCTATAAGTAAGATTGCCTGAATATGGAGGGTATTAGTCTTGGTTTCGTACCAGGCAGAAGAATGACCTACTAAAACCGGTTCAATAATGATGTTTACTTCAATGGGAGGAGCCTTAATATTATGAGATACAAAACCGATAATCTGCCTGAGCCTCTCCTGATAGACGCCTTGTAATCTGCTTAAGGCTTCAGGTCTCTGGAATTCATAATTATCCCTGCCGCGAATAGTTACCCTGCCTATATCAACTTGCCCAAAACCCGCCAGCTCAGCCGGAACAGCAACAACCCGGTCAGGGGCAGGGGTGGCATCTACCCCTGCCTTGCTTTTCTTGACCTGGCTTCTTGGTTTTGATTTTGCTCTGGTTAAGAATATGAAAGGTCCCCAAGGAGTTGAAATTGCTCTATCAAATGTGTCCAACCCTCCCCAAGCTATAAACGGTAAAGCCGGTAAGCAAATAATGGTAGCTATTACCATAGAGATAGTCTCGATAAAGCCTAATGCATAATCAACGAAGGTATTACGGGCTCTTAATCCCTTAGGTCCCTCTTCAGCCTCAATCACTGCCTGTTCATACCCTATCTCCTCGGGCTTCTGCTTTTTCACCTCAATAGCCTCTTGACTGTTGTCTATTTCATCAGAGCTCTGTACGCTGTCCTCTTGTCCCTCCTCTAGTCCAGTATTGGCCTTCATTACAGCACCAGCTCCAACTAGCTCTAATTCGCGCTCAACACTCGGCTCTTGCTCATTTGCCTGTTGTGATTCAGAAATTATTTCTCTTTCAAAAGGAACTATATTGCTTACCTTATCTAATTCATCTTCAGCTTTCTCCATTGCTGCCTGCGCTTGCCTTAAATTAGCCTCATGTAATTCAACGCTTGCTACAAGCCTTTCCAGCAGATGCCTTACGGAAATCAATGCCAATAGAGCGCGTTGGTATCTTTCTACATACCCTTGGTTTGTCTGTGGGTTAGGTACCCAGGTTATCCGTTTGCCTTCTCTCTTACGCCTCTGCTGCTCAAATACATTTGCTCTAAATCGATCGGATTCTGAGCTTGCTCTCTGGGCTCCTCTTTGTGCCTTAATAAGAACCTTCCAGGCCTTATCTATGGCATGGTTAATTCTATCCAAGGTATATTGCTCTGCTTCAAGATCCTGTTTTGCAGAATCATACGCGTCTTGAGCTAGCTTCAAATCGTCTAATCCCTGCTGGTAAGCTTCTGTATATCCTTCTGATGCTTGGGCATCTTCTGCCACATGGCTAACCGGTACTTCTGTGTCGCGCCCACCCTCTTTTGAAATTTCAGGCTGAATCTGTTCTTTATCGCTATCTGCAGGTGGTTGCGTTGTGGGTTGAGGAGCTGGACCAGGAACAGGTGCGGATGGAGCAGATACGACCGATGCAGGAGCAGTCGGTGGCGTCTTTTTGCTTATTTTATTTCTTAACCATTTGAGAAAATCCCATATCAACATCGCGCTATAATAAAGAGTTTTACCAGTTGAATAAGGCAACATCTTAAGGCAAGCCCCCAAGCTATATCCTTTTAAATTCCCTTTCCTGTCAACAAATACACCAAAGTTATACATTCCGGTTAAAAATACAATGGATGCTAACAGATAGGGAAGTATAACGCCAGCGCCATACGGCATCATCATAAACATCCCAAATGTCCATCCTGCAAGCCCTAACAGCCCCAATATGCCGCTTAGGGGGATTCCTCTTTCAGTACCAAACTTAAGCAACATTATCCCAAAATCTTTATCATCCCAGCGTTGCTGCTTGTTTTTAAGCTGTAATAAAGCCTCTTTCTGAGTACGTATAAAGCTAAATATTTCACTAGAAGCGAGTAAAATTCCCCTGAAAAAGAACGGCAACAAGAAGACGTACATCGGAAAAGCAAAGATAATGTCTTTTAATGAATAAAAAGCTGCCATCCAGAAATTACCTGTTTGCCTCCAATGCCTGATGAAATTATTGCTGTTTATTGCTTCCATAAGCAAAAAGCTGATTAAGACAAAATAGAGGAATGGTGTCAAGAAAGCGAATGCGCTGAATGGTGCTAGAAGAGGAAGAATTATAAGCAAAGTCAATGAGAAAGGAACAATCAAGTAATGAAAGAATAGAAACAGATGGGAAAGTTTTTTATCGTAACTTAAGTCTTTGTTGAAAAATAGCTCGAACTGCCCCCTATCCGACAGGAATCTGGTTACATTATATGCATAACGTGTCTCTGTCCCCACTATAGATTCTGCTAACAATGAAGGACGCCCCCACAAAAATTCATAAAAATCGATCTGTTCGCTTGTATATTTAGGGTTTGACGCCTGAAGACGTAAGAAAGCACTGGAGTCCTCTCCGGGAGGACTGGATAAGGACACCATTTGCGGTATAATCATCATCTTGCCATAAGCTGTTAAGGATCCTCTTCTTGTCCTCTGGACATCGCTTGTCCAAACCTCCTGGGCAATTGCATATATCTTAGTTGCAGGAAAGGCATCGCTGCCAGAAGCCCAGATTCTCATCATTGGATTTGTTACGGCAATATGCGGATTGCGGCCGACTAGGGCTGCCCAATTAAACCGCCAGACATTCTGACCAGGTTGAATTCTTACGTGCGCATCATAATTAACAGATTGATTATAGAAGAGCCATAAATTATTTGCCATCTGGGCATTCTTAGGCACGCCCATATTAATATTGTGATCTCCGCGGCTGGCAGGATCAGAGCCACTACGCTTACCAGAATAAATAGAACATATAATACCGGTATCTTGAGTCCTGGTTATAGTAAATGCTATCTGGCAAAGCGTATTCCAGTCGTTTCTTAAATTAGGTGTTGTATTTAATAAATTAATTATTGCCTGGTAATTAGCTGCTCTCCAGGCAAGAAATTCCTCTGCCCAATCATTTATTGACCGATTATTGTAAGCAGGCATACCAGATATTGGTATCTGCGCTTTAATAATATTATCTACGGAATTAAATTCCTTTAATATGAAAGTATGCGAGGTCTTATCATAAATAGATAAGGGATTGCCATTAAACGCCCAAATCGCCATATCTTGAAAGATTTGCCTAAGCTTAAAATCCACAAGATACTGATACTCGTTATATCCTGTAACAAAGGCATTTTCGGTAGCGTTTCTTTCCGCTTTTGAACTTAAAATCACATAGGCTGCCTGAAGAGATGAATATCGCTGAGAAATTACTTTTACTGCTTGATGATAATGCAGGTCACCTAATTGATAAGAAGTGTATAAGTGATACTCTAAATAATCTCTTTCTATAGAATCAATTACAGCCGCATCGGAAGGACGTATTTCATTAAGCCAGGACATCAAGGTATTAATCATAAAATCTACAAAGTCTTCTTCGGTAGGAGTAAGCCCGCCATTTAAGGTATCTAGCAAAGCCTGATTAATGTCTTTATATTCACCTAATTGCCTAAGTTCTTCTATAAAATTATTTATAGCAATAGAATTTATATTTCTCTTGTCTTTTTCTTCCTCTATATAATCCATTAGGTTTTTCCATTCAACCCCATAGTTGCGTGCTAGATAGCCAAGCAGTGTTGTCTTTTCGCCGCTTTTAGGATTGGCATCGAAAGTCCCTAAAAGAGCTGCGTTTTCCCAGGTATAGGTGTATATTTCGCCTGCTCCCTGAACATGGGTATTGGTTGCTTCCAGCAGAGCATATACATCAGGCAGAGGCTTTTTCTGGCTTATGGCTTTGAAGTCATCATAGAGGATTCTAAAGGCATCGTTAGAAGCTGGTTTGACAAATCTTCCGCCCTTTTCTTCACGCAATGCCTTAAGCCAGAGGGTTGCCTCTTCATCGGTAAGATAACGATTTGCGGAAAGGAACCTTATAACTCCCTCAAAATATTCCCCTAGAGATTCGCCGTTAGGAAGAAGCGGCATATAGTCCTGCTCCACTGCTTTCAATTCTCTATGCCATTTCTTAAACAAGCCTTCCCAATACTTAGACGGAGATTTCCAAAGGAACCAGGGAATAAACGACTTCAGGCCCACTAATGACCTCGCCACATTGCTCCATAGCTCTCTATTCAGAACCCAGTAACTTCTTATGCTAATTGCTAAATGATAGAAAGAAATTATTGTCGGGATGAGCGTAAGTGAAACTAACCCCAGCGTAAACCAGAAGCCATAACTGGTAAAGTTAAGCAAGGCTAATTTCCAGAATACATGATGAGCCATAAGCCCAAAAACATAGAGAGAAGCAAAAGAGAATATAGATGTCCAGAATAATTTTTCTTTTAGATTACTTGATTTACCCCAAAGCAAAGGTGAAACCATAATTCCTAAGGCAATTAAAGATGTGCCTATTGCTAAATATGGACTAAGAAACATCAGATAAACTCCTGCGCCGATTAGCCCTATCAACGTTATAAAGAACCCAATTTTTTGCCATCTCGAATTCATGCCCCAGTATTTATTTATGTGTAGCGCCGGACTTAAAATTCTGCCTACATAGAGAGCAAATAATCCCGAACCGATAAATCTTTTCCTGGTTCTCCTATCTGCCTTGGCTGCTTCGGGACACCTTTGTTCAGCTAAAATTAAGGTGGCCTCTTTTATTACCTTGGCTAAATCTTCTTCTTTAATCCTCTGATTACTAAATGCGTCTGCAAGCTCATCAATCAAACCAGAGCTGCGGTATCTGGCGATAATGCCTCTAAGCTCAACCGGACAATCTACTTGAGGTTTATCCGCAGCGATGAATAATGCTTCTTCAAAGCTTTGGTTTTCCTCAGCCAGCCTCTCAAATAAATCATAAAAATCAAGGTCTGAGAAAACATCTACCAGTTTTTTGTCTGATTTCTTCCAGGGAGAACGATTGACGATAGCTTGTTGTTTGCCCATTTCAAAGTGGAAAACAAGATTAAATAAATCAATCCATTTGTAGATAAAATCAAGGATTTCGGCTTGCGGCCTTCGCACCTTGACCATATCATTGACTTTGCGCACAGTATAGAGCGCAAATGGCCAAATACTGGATAACTGGGACAGTGAATGCTTATCTGTAAATGAAAACGGCAGCTGTAATAACTTAAGAATTACCAGTTCGCTAACAGTAAGCGGTTCTATGGCTTTATTCATAGGGTAAGGATTAAATACTATATCTTGCCCTTTCGTTCCTATAAGATTAGGGTTCTTGAGAATTGCTTTATGTACCATTGCAACAATGGTATTAAGAACCTTAGTTTTTACTTCGTTGTGTATAACGCCATCAAATGTTTTGCTAAATACGTCTTCAAAAATAGGCTCAATTATCTCCTGGCTGATAAGCCTCATGATAAAGCTGGTAAAGTTTAAAGAAGCCTGAGCAGACCTGAGGATTCTCTGATCAGAAACTATATTATTCTCCCGAATATATTTTAATGTTCTGGCCTCTGGTGTGGGAATTAATGCATTTACTCGGCTGAAATTACCCGCTTTAATTTCTTCCAGAACCCTATTTTGCGTTAAGCGGATTAAAATATTTGCCAAGGAATACCATTTTAATGCTCCATTTTTATCTGTAAGCTCTCCTAGAACTTCAATTAAATCGCTTTGGCTAATCAAGCCATTATCCAGTAAAGCCTGGATAACCATCGCTTTTGGATATCCCTGTCTGATTGCGCTATCTAATTGAACCTGCGCATCATTGACGTCTATTTGCGGAGCGCGCGGCAGTGCCCTGGGATCAACTCCCTTGTCGTCTATTTCAATTATTTTATTCTCAAAAAGGTCAATCAGAAGGTCGGCCTCTTCTTCTGAAAAACCATAACCAGATAAATACGAGAGGAGGTATTGCCTTCTGGAGAACTCTTCTTCTCTGGAAGGAATATTCTTGCCGATAACTGCCGGACCGTTAAGTTCGCGCAGCAATACTGTTTTTTGGGATAGTTCTTCGACTTCGAGATTTTTGGGGTTTCTGGCTTTGCTTAATAATTCCCGCAGTCTATAGAAAGAGGCGAAATTCAAATTCCTTTTATCTTTCCTGCCGCTTCTAATTTGGTTAAATATTCCTACCCCAAAAACAAATATTACAATTGCTATTACGGAAGTAACAAAATACCTTGCTACCAGAGGTAACCTATCCAAAATATCTATATCCAGGTTTAGAATCTGTCTTTCTTTATCAACAAATATATTGCTGCTAATTCCAACTGGTAATTCATAATTCCAATCTAGAACCGTACCTTCTTCTTTAATCTTATTAAATAAGCTTTCTACAGTTTCGCCGTCTTTGGAACGGGCTACACCCAGCAGCCTTAATAATCTGCCAGGAATAGAATTAAAGAATTTGTCCTTCCCGCTTACTGCATAAACATCGCTGCGTAAAAATCCATCCAGAGTAATCGCCCATAATTGATTATTTCTAATTATTCTCCTGCTTGCATCTGCCACAGGAGTAGGCGAAAGAATATTTTCTGTAATCAGAAGGTATGTATTGCCGCTTGCATCAATATATATTTTGATTTCAAAATTACTATAGAGATATTCATTCTGGCTATCTATCAAGCTACTATAAGATGCATCCACTGGAAATGTCGAATTGATACTCCGAATTCTTGTAATTGTAATCGGCAAGCCATCGCGCGAATACAATTTCCACTCTTCATTAACATAATGCTCCCAGACAACACCCGTCTTGTAGTTATATCCGACAAAAATCGGTTCATTTTTATACTCGTTCCCATCTCGATACTCATATATTACTCTGTAAATATACTCATCCTCATCCTGCATATCGAACTTTGTTTCCCTGATTACCCTTTGGATTTCTGGAGAAATAACAACCTCTCCTCTAGATATACCAAATGGAATACTCTTATCTCCGTTCTCAAATTTAATAAACCTTAAAACACCCCTGTCATATCTAGCATAATCTCTGTATAGCGGATCATTGGAAATTACATATCTGGTAAGGACGGTTATTTCTTTGCCTGCGATTAGTAATTTTTCGTCGATTTGCACTATTGACAAATTGTTGATGTTGTCTATAGTTATTCCTCGCTTTTTTATATCCTCTATAAGTGAATTATCCAAGCCATATGCGTCTAAGATATCTTTAATTTCAAGCGTTTTTTCTAATCCTGCTGATTCTAACTTAAACATTAAGCCAGCCTGAGTAAATTTATATCCAAGGATGGAACTCTCCCCGGACCATTTAGTATTCACTACCGTATCCGCATTAACGTCGCTGGAGACAAATATAACAATTCTTGCCCAAGGATCCTCTTTCACGCGGTAGTTGAACTTTATGCCGTCAGCGGATACCTCCACCCTTTCCTTTACTATGTGTATCTCATTTTCAAGTCCCAGGCTCTCTTTTATACTTAACAACCCCTCTATTAGTTTGACTTCTGCATCACTTCTGCGAGAATCCGGTAAGAAATTCAAATCATCCAGAATGCTATCTAACCCATAAATCTGCCCATCCTTAATATTGAGTGAAAACTCTTTTTCAATATAAGAGCTGAGGTGCAAATTCTCTTCCGTAAAATTATACAGATCTCCATTTTTATAAGCCTTATAAATAAGCAGGTCAGGATTTTCATCTCCCATAATTTCCCGCTCAGTGATCATCGTAACTAGATATCCGCCTTCTATCAATCGAGTTATAGTTGCGCGTTCTTTACCGTAATCACCGATAGCTCTTGCAATCACAAAATCGCCATCTGTAGTAATTTCTTCGATAACTCCCCAATTCTCATGCCCCTGAATCTTATCGTCTGTTTCTACCATATAACCCCGAACCCCAAAATCAATCAGAATTCTGTTATCGGAATCAGAATAATAAACATATCTTAATGATTCGTCACCTGAATATCCTAACTCTGACATCTTATCTTTGCTCCAACCTAACAAAGAAGTAGTTGCACCAAAATCAAATATAGCCAATCCATTAACCTCTCTTCCGCCTACGAGCTGCGGCTTTGCATAGAAGCGCAACTTTATGTTCGGGGTATCAACTCCTGCAGCTGCGACAGAGTAGTCAGTCCAGGATTGACCTGTAATAGTATATGTAACTATTCCCCGTAATAAAGTTTCGTTTGTTATGCCGGAGCGTTTCAAGAAGAGTCTGGCCTCAATCGGTAAATCTTGAACTGTAATACCTAAGACGTCTGAGAAAGAGCGAGGCGCTAAGAATTCAAACCGCTCAACATAAGCCCAGTACTTAAACAACGCATCCACATCTCGGATGTTACCTTTTTCGTCATAGATGATGCCGTATTCCTGGGCTAATAATATCTTTATATCTGTTGGCTGTATTCCGTCAGACAGATTTAAAGGAATTGTTTCTATCCCGCCTTCTGTTTCCACATCAATAGTAAATACCCTAATCAGATTATCTATGTGTTCTCTTGCCGCATCTGGAAGATTCTTATAGATTAAGTCTAATTTTTTATCAATCATATCAGCTGCAGCAATCAGGCCTTCGATGGTTTTGGCAACGGCAGTATTAGGATGCTTCCATACAGGCTGTAAGTTGCCGTCTGAGTCGTAAACCAAGGTGTAGACATTCTCGGAATCCAGCTCTTCGCCGTTTAAGATCTTGAATGCCTTTCTGGCTTTGGCTGCCTGGTCATTGTCAGCCATTAATGCCTCATACATCGGGGCTGCGAAAATCAGGCCTTCGATGGTTTTGGCAACGGCTGTATCCGGGTTTTTCCATACTGGCTGCAGATTGCCTTCTAAGTCGTAAACCAAGGTGTAGACATTCTCGGAATCCAGCTCTTCGCCGTTTAAGAT
>JBHPGP010000026.1:0-17771 GCA_042570305.1 Candidatus Omnitrophota bacterium | reverse complement strand
CTGCTTTTGGCTGTAAATACCAGACCGCTGTCTCACCGAGAGAAAACTTGATTCTGCTTAAAAGAAAATTGCCGAATACCCGGGAATCAATGGCTTTGCTTACCGGGCTTTTCCTGGAAGCCAGGTACAGCAATCATCAGATTAACCAGACGCAGGCAGAAAAGGCCCGCTTCAGCTATCTTGACATATTGCAAGAAATCCGCAAAAACAGCTCCCTCTGGCAAAAAATAATCCTGAGTTTGGCTTAAATTAATAATTCGGCGATTTGCACGGCGTTGAGTGCGGCGCCCTTTAGCAGGTTGTCCGAAACCACCCAAAGCCAAATGCCTTTCCCGACGAAGGGGTCTTTTCTGATGCGGCCGACGAATACCTCATCCCTGCCTTCGCAGTCAAGGGGTACGGGGTAACTATTATCGCGGGGCTTATCTATCAGCTTTATTCCTTTTGTGCGGGATAAAATATTCCTGACGGTCACTACTGAGACCGGCTTTTTTGTTTCAATATAAATTGCCTCTGAGTGCCCTGTCCTTACCGGAACCCTGACAGTAGTAGCGGAAATCCTGATTCTCTTATCGTGCAGTATCTTGCGGGTCTCCTGAACCATCTTCCATTCCTCGCTGGTATAGTCATAATCGCCGAAAGCGCCGATGTGAGGAAAAACATTATATGCCAGTTGTTGAGGCATGGCTTTATTCTGCAAATGCGCTTTGAGATTAAAGAATCCGCCGGAGGCAATTCTGGCATTTTCCTGCCTGAGCTGCTCTACCGCTGACCTGCCTGCGCCTGAGGCAGCCTGAAGGGTAGTCGCAATCACCCTGTTAATGCCTGCCTTTTTATAAATAGGCCACAATGCCATAACCATCTGGATAGTCGAGCAATTAGGATTGGCGATGATGCCTTTGTGATTTTTTACGTCTTTGGCGTTGATTTCCGGAACCACTAAGGGTACGCCTTTTTTCATACGGAAATCAGCTCCGTTATCGATTACCACTGCCCCCCTCTTCACAGCTTCGTGGGCATAGGTAACCGCAGCCCCCTTCTCTCCTTCGGTGCCGGCAAAAAGCGCTATATCAATCCCGGTGAAACCCTGTGAAGAGATTTCCTCTACAGAATAACCCCTTGAGTCTACCTGAATTTTCCGGCTTGAGCGCGCAAAAATACGCAGTTCGCCTATCGGAAAACGCCGCTTTCTCAAACAGCGCAGCATCTCAATCCCCACTGCCCCAACTCCGACTACCGCAACATTATATTTTTTCATTTTACTTTCCCTATTTTAGCCAAAGCAATGTAAGATTTTATGAATTTTGCTGAGCGCACAATTAGAATTTTTTTGCAAAAAGTCTTTTTAGGGCTTACGGCGTGATGGAGGTCGCTCTGCTCGAAAGTCGCGCCGCAATAAGCCGTAAGTCCAAAAAGACGGCAAAAAAATTCGTGCGCGAAGTAAAAGACATAAAATCCAACTAGAGGTTATTGACTACTAAGTCTCCGGCCTCTGAGGTAGAATACCCCATCTTTCCCGCGCCCAGAGACTTGAGCTTCGTCTGCACTACCTTGATTACCGCATCCTCAACTGCGATTGCTGCCTTTTCTTCACCCAGGTTATCAAGCATCATTGAAAGCGCACAGATGGCAGCCAGCGGGTTAATCACGTTTTTACCGGTGTATTTAGGGGCGGAGCCTCCTATCGGCTCAAACATGGAAACCCCCTTTGGGTTAATGTTTCCGCCCGCGGCAATGCCCATACCCCCCTGGACCATCGCGCCTAAATCCGTAATAATGTCTCCGAACATATTGTCGGTTACGATTACGTCGAACCATTCCGGGTTTTTCACAAACCACATCGTGGTTGCGTCTACGTGGGCATAGTCGGTCTTAATATCGGTATATTCCCCGGCGACCTCATTGAATGTCCGTTCCCATAAATCCCAGGCAAAGGTAAGCACATTGGTCTTGCCGCAGAGAGTAAGTTTTTTCTTTTTATTGCGCCTGCGCGTGTATTCAAAGGCATAACGGATACAGCGCTCGACGCCCTTGCGTGTATTATAGGAAACCTGCAAGGCCTCCTCATCGGCAGTGCCTTTTTTCCTGAATTCGCCCATGCCTTTGTACAACCCTTCGGAATTTTCCCGCACGACTACAAAATCCACGTCCGATGGCGCCTTATCTTTTAACGGGCAGAAAGCGGCATTATAAAGCCTGACCGGACGCAGGTTTATGTACTGGTCCAGGGAAAACCTTATCTTCAAGAGTATGCCTGTTTCCAGTATGCCCGGCTTGACTTCGGGATGGCCTATCGCGCCCAGTAAAATAGCGGAATATTCTTTTAGCCTGGCGATGTCGCTGTCGTCCAGGGTCTTGCCTGTTTTAAGATAACGCTCCCCGCCAAAATCGAATACAGTGGTCTGATACTGAAAATTGTACTTATTCCCGGCTGCTGCCAGTACCTTCAGCGCCTCAGAGGTCACCTCTGGCCCTGTGCCGTCTCCGGGTATAACTGCTATCTTATGCATGTTAATGAGCACATAACTTATGGAGTAGTTATTTTAGTCTAACCCGACATAAGTTATTTGTGCGAATTAATCCCAACAGCAAAACACTGCGAAAATTTATAACTAAATTTTCTTGTTGCTCTCGGGATAGCTCGGACTTATAAATCATGTCCTCGCTTATTTTTCACGTAATTCATCAGCCCTCCCTGCCGTATAATCTTCTGCAGGAATGCGGGGAAGGCTTGGGTTTTATGCCTCTGGTTATTCCTGCTTAGATTTTTTATTATACCAGCTGCTAAATCTATTTCAAGTAAATCACCATCCCTGATTTTGCCTTTACTGGCCTTGCCCAATTCCAGAAAGGGCAAGCCGATATTAATCGCGTTCCTGAAGAATATGCCGGCAAAACTCTCTGCGATTACCGCGGCAATACCGCAGCCCTTGATCGCTAAGGGTGCATGCTCGCGGGATGAGCCGCAGCCGAAATTCTTACCGGCAATGATTATATCTCCCGGTTTTACCCTTTTTGAGAAACCCGGGGAAATATTCTCCATACAGCGCCTGCCCAATTCCCTGCTGTCAGTGGTAACCAGGTATTTGGCGGCAATGATATCGTCGGTGTTGATGTCGTCTTTGAACTTGTGCACTTTACCCTTAATGGTCATTTTCTCAATCCCTAATTCTATAAATCTTCGGGATGCGTAATCCTTCCCTTTACGGCGCTGGCAGCGGCAACTGCCGGACCGCTTAAATAGACCTCACTTTGAGGATGGCCCATGCGGCCGACAAAATTCCTGTTGGTAGTAGCCAGGCACCTTTCTCCCCGCGTGAGGATTCCCATATGCCCGCCCAGGCAGGGTCCGCAGGTAGGAGTAGAGAAAATACCTCCTGCCTTAACGAATATTTCCGCCAGGCCTTCACCAACCGCCTCAAGATAAATCTCCTGCGTTGCGGGAATCACGATCAGCCTCAAGCCCGGTTTTACCTTCCTGCCTTTGAGGATTTGCGCAGCTACTCGCAAATCAGAGATCCTTCCGTTGGTGCAAGAGCCGATTACCACCTGGTCCAGATTAATCTTCTGCAAACTCCCCGCGGGCTTAACGTTGCTGGGTAAATGCGGACAGGCAACCTGGGGCTCCAGTTTTGAAATATCCCATGCGTATATCTTTTTATAACCTGCGTCTTTATCTGAGCTGAAAAATTTTGGCTTGCGGCCTGCCGGTCCGGCAGAATGGCCAGTTGCATATTCCCTGGTAATCTTATCCGGAGCAACTATACCGGCACGCGCCCCTGCCTCAATAGCCATATTGCACATAGCGAATCTGTCATCCATAGGCAGCCCCTTGATAGCCTCTCCGCAGAATTCCATAGCCGCATACAACGCTCCGTCCACTCCGATTTTACCGATAGTATAAAGTATCAAGTCCTTGCCGCCAACCCATTTGCCTAATCTTCCCGTGTAGACGAATTTTACGGAGTGCGGAACCTTAAACCAGCATTTCCCGTCGAAAAATGAGCGCGCCAGGTCAGTCGAGCCGACTCCGCTGGCATAACAGCCCAATGCCCCGTAGGTGCAGGTATGCGAATCTGCTCCGATCACCAGGTCGCCCGGCATAACCAGCCCCATCTGGGGAAGCAGCGCATGCTCAATGCCCATACAGCCCACTTCAAAATAATTCTTTATCCTCTGCTCTTTGGCGAAATCAGCCAGTATTCTGCACTGGTTTGCGCTGCGTAAATCTTTTGCCGGAGCAAAATGGTCCGGGACAAGAACAATCTTTGCGGGATCAAAGACCCTGCGCCTGCCCAGTTTCCTGAATTGCTCAATAGCCAAAGGCGCGGTAATATCATTTCCCAAAGCCAAATCTATATTCGCCTCGATAAAGCCTCCCGGCTCTATGTGCTTATTATCGGTATGGGCCAATAATATTTTTTCGGCAATCGTGTAACCCATAGTCTCTTGACTTGTTGAAAGAATCTATTTGAATTTCTTCACAATGAGAGTGGCATTATGTCCGCCAAAACCTAACGAATTAGACATTGCCACATTTACCTCGGCTGAGCGGGCGGCATTGGGGACATAATCCAGGTCGCAATCAGGATCAGGATATTCGTAATTTATGGTGGGGGTCACGATATTATTCTTGACTGTAAGGCAAACAACTACAAATTCCACTCCACCGGCAGCTCCCAGCAGGTGGCCAACCATTGATTTGGTTGAGCTGACCATTACCTTTTTTGCATGAGCGCCAAGTGCTTTTTTTATGGCCATGGTCTCAATCTTATCATTCAGTTTTGTTGAGGTACCGTGCGCATTGATATAATCCACTTCCTCGGGTTTAACCCCGGCGTCCTTTAACGCCGACTGCATAGCCAGGCTTGCACCCTTGCCGTCCGGGTCAGGAGCGGTCAAATGATAAGCGTCGCAGGACATGCCGTATCCGATTATCTCGGCATAAATTTTTGCTTTTCTTTTGGTCGCGTGTTCCAGCGACTCTAATACCACTACTCCGGCGCCTTCAGCCATCACAAAACCATCCCGCTGGCTATCAAAGGGGCGTGAGGCCTTTTGAGGTTGATCGTTCCTCTGGGACAGTGCCCGCAGCGCACAAAATCCGGCAACCGACATCGGTGAAATAGCAGCCTCTGTGCCTCCGGCAATCATGATATCGGCATCGCCGCGCTCAACAATCTTAAAGGCGTCTCCGGTAGCATGAGACCCTGAAGCACAGGCAGTAGCCACGCAGGAATTAGGGCCCTTCAAACCAAAGGTCATGCCAACCCAACCCGAAGCCTCGTTAACAATCAGTATGGGAATCATAAAGGGAGAAACGCGCGATGGGCCGTCTCTCAATAAAACCACATGCTCTTTCTCAATTATCTGTAAGCTCCCAATGCCTGAACCAATCAAAACCCCAATACGGTCCTTGTCCTCTTTGTCCAGCTCCAATCCGGAATCTTCTATTGCCTGCCTTGAGGCAGCAATCGCGAATTGAGAGAACCTGGCCATTCGGCGCAGGTCCTTAGGTTTAATCCCGTAATCCTGGGGGTTGAAACCCTTTACCTGTCCGGCTACCTGACTGTCATAAGCAGCAGAGTCAAAAAGAGTAAGCTTATCGACCCCGGAAATGCCCTCTTTCAGGTTCTGCCAAAAAGAGGATACATCATTGCCGACCGGAGAAATCACTCCCAATCCAGTCACCACTACTCTTCTATTCATCTTTTTTGCGATATTGTGCTATGCTGTGTTAAAAATTTGCCCCGCAGTATGCGGGGCAATTATCTAACTATAGAACCTAAGATATCAATTTATTTATTTCCGGCCTTTTCGTCTATATATTTAATTGCTTCACCTACGGTAGTCATTTTTTCCGCATCTTCATCGGGTATCTCTATACCGAATTCCTCCTCTAAAGCCATAACCAACTCCACCGTATCCAGGGAATCGGCTCCCAAGTCATCAATAAAGGACGCTGTCGGAGTTATCTCTTCGGCCTTTATACCCAATTGTTCAGCGATTATTGATTTGACCTTCTCATCTACTGCCATTTCTCCTCCTTGTATTCTTTGTGGCGGCCTAAACCATGCCTCCGTCCACTATTATCGTCTGGCCGGTAATATAATTTGACTCTTCAACTGCCAGAAACACGCATACGCTGGCTATATCTTCAGGCCTGCCAAAGCGCCGTAAAGGAATCTGGTCAAGCATCTTGCTCTTTATATCTTCGGGCAGCTTATCGGTCATCTGTGTCTGAATAAAGCCCGGAGCAATCGCATTGACGTTTATATTGCGCGAAGCCAGCTCTTTAGCCGTTGTCTTTGTAAGAGCGATTATCCCGGCCTTTGATGCCGAATAATTTGCCTGGCCGGGGTTTCCGATTAAGCCGATAATCGAAGCGATATTAATAATCCTGCCTGCCCTTTGCTTGAGCATGATGCGGGAGACGGCCTTGGTGCAATTAAAGGTACCAGTAAGGTTTACCTTTATCACCTTCTCCCATTCAGCCTCACTCATTTTCAGTATCAGATTGTCAAGAGTGATGCCGGCATTGTTAACTAATATATCAATCTTTTTAAATTTGTCAAGAATTTTATTCATTGTGCCCTGCACGCTGGCATAATCGGTAACGTCCATCTTTTCCGCAAGGGACTGCCTGCCCATAGACTTAACCTCCTCCTGGGTTTTCTCAGCCTGCGCGAGGTTCACGTCACAAACAGCAACATCCGCCCCTTCACCGGCAAGGGCTAAACAAATCTGGCGTCCGATACCCTGTGCCCCCCCTGTTACCAACGCAACCTTATCCTTTAATCTCATCTTCGCCTCCCGATAACCTGTCTATATCCGCTTTACTGCCTATATTGTCCACCTCGACGCTGGGGTCTATCTTGCGCAAAAGCCCCTTGAGTACCTTACCCGGGCCGATTTCGTAGAATTTACTAATGCCCTGCTGCAATATAAAGCGCACTGATTTCTCCCATAATACCGCAGAGGTAATCTGCCTGACCAGGTTGTTCTTTATCTGTTCACCGGAGGCTTCAGGCAAGGCATCAACATTGCTCACTACCGTAACCTTGGGAGATTTTATCTCTATGTTATTCAATGCCTCGGCCAGCTTATCCGCAGCAGGCTGCATTAGCGAAGAATGGAACCCGCCGCTTACCTCCAAATTGACCGCGCGCCTGGCGCCTTGCGCCAAGGCTGCCTTATTGGCTTCTTCTATTGCTTGCGCAGGCCCGCTGATTACTGTCTGTCCCGGGCAATTCAGGTTAGCAACCTGAGCCCCTGATTCCCGCGCAATTCTTTCTACCGCATCTAAACCCAGGCCCAGAATCGAAGACATCCTGCCGGGATTTTCCTTTGCCGCCTCCTCCATAAACCTTGCCCTCTGCGCAACCAGCAAGAGCCCGTCCTCAAAAGACAATGCCCCTGCTGCAACCAGGGCTGCATATTCGCCTAAACTTAATCCTGCCATGTAAAGAACTGATACGGGATGCCGAATAGAAGAAAAAGCCTTAAGGCAGGCGATGCTTGTGGTAAATACCGCTGGCTGGCAGTTCTTTGTGCGGGTCAGCTCTGTAATCGGGCCTTCAAAGCACAACTTGGAGAGGGGAAAATTCAATACCCGGTCTGCACTGTCAAAAATTGCCCTGCTTTCGGCAAAGGCTTCGTACAGGTCTTTGCCCATACCCGCATATTGCGCTCCCTGTCCGGGAAAAAGAAAAGCGTTTTTTATCAAATCTCCGGCTACCATTTAATCACGCAAGCCCCCCACACCAGCCCGCCGCCAAAAGCCACCAGCAATACGATATCTCCCTTTTTAATGCTTTTTGACTGCACTGCCTCGCAGAAAGCGGTTGCCGTAGACGCCGAAGACATATTTCCGTATTTATCGATATTGAGATATATTTTCTCCTGGGGTAAATTCAGTTTTTTTGCCATACTCATCAATATGCGCGTATTTGCCTGATGCGGAATAACCCAATCCACGTCCTTGCACTCAAGCCCGGCCTGTTTTAAGGCCTCTTGAGCTGCGTCAGCCATAATCTTAACCGCGAGCTTAAAAAGCTCATTGCCGCGCATCTTGACATAATGCAACCCCTTATCCAGGCTTTCGTGGCTGGCTGGAGTTCGGGAGCCGCCTCCCGGCAGGTTTAATAAATCTCCCAAAGAGCCGTCACTGCCCAGGTATGCGGAAAGTATACCGTCTGAATCAACAGGCGCCAACACTGCCGCCCCGGCTCCGTCTCCGAATAATACGCAGGTATTCCTGTCCTTCCAGTCAGTAATCGTACTAAGGACTTCGCTGCCGATAACCAGGGCATTCCGGTAAGCTCCGGATGCAATAAACTGCCTGGCAGTCACTAAAGCATAAACAAAACCTGCGCAAGCAGCTGAGACATCAAAGCAGGCTGCCTTTTGTGCGCCCAGGGCCTTTTGTACAAAACAGGCAGTAGAAGGAAAGTGCATATCAGGGGTTATCGTAGCTACAATAATCAGCTCAACGTCAGCAGGCTGGATTTTTGCTTCATCAAGGGCCTTCCTGGCTGCATTTATTGCCAGGTCGCTGCTTGCCTGCCCGGTGCCTGCCATGCGGCGCGTCTTTATGCCGGTGCGGGTGGTAATCCATTCATCCGAGGTATCCACCATCTTCTCTAAGTCCTGGTTGGTGATAACCTTTTCCGGCAGATACTCTCCTACCCCGATTATCCCTACATTCTTCATTTAATCAACCGCCTGTCTTTGAGATTACCTCAACAATCCTCTCGTTTACCTTTTGCTCTATCTCTTCCTTTGCCCTGCGGATGGCGTTCTTCACTGCCAGGGCATCGGAACGTCCGTGCCCGATAATTACAACGCCGTTGACTCCCAAAAGCACTGCTCCGCCGTATTCGGCATAATCAATCTGTTTTTTAAGCTGCTTCATACTCGCGCTCAGGAAGGCAGCTCCGATCATCCCTAAGATACTGCCTTTAAGATGCTTCTTGAAAAACGTATAAACGGTTTCGGAAAGGCTTTCGGAAACCTTAAGCGCGACATTGCCCACAAAGCCGTCGCAGATGATGATATCGCACCTGCCTGAAAAGAGGTCCTTGCCCTCAACATTACCGATGAAATTCAGGCGGCTTTCTGAAAGCAGCCGGTGGGTTTCCTTGACGAATTCCGTGCCCTTGCTTGCCTCTTCTCCTATGCTGAGCAGCCCAACCGTAGGATGGAACCTGTTCAAAATATTGCAGAGGTAAGCGTCAGCCATCAGGCCATACTGTAATAGATGTATGGGCTTGGGGCCTATATTGGCGCCCACGTCAATGATTAAGGAAAGCCCCTTGAGGGTGGGGACCATTATGGCAATACCTGGACGTTCGGTTCCGGGGAGCATTCCCAGGCTTAAGGTTGCCGAACAAACAACAGCTCCGGTGTTACCGGCGCTGAAAAAGGCATCCCCCTTTCCTTCCTTAACAAGATTCAAGCCAACGGAAATTGAAGAATCCTTCTTGCGCCTTATGCTTAAGGCAGGGGCTTCGGACATCTTGACTACTTCAGAGGCGGGATGGATTGATATGTAATCTTTTGCGTGCCTGTATTTACCAAGTATAGGCTCTATCTGGTCGGGTATCCCTACCAGGACAATATTGACTTTGTATTCCCGGGCTGCGCTGGCAGCGCCGCTAACTACCACTTCTGGCGCCTTATCGCCCCCCATCGCATCAACTATTATTTTCATCTTTGCGGATTGATCCAAGAAGGTGTTACCTTCTGGGTTTCTTCTTCTCTTTTTTCTTAATCACAACCGCCTGCCTGCCGTGATAATATCCACAAAAATTGCACACCTGATGCGGCAGCTTTAGCTGCTTGCATTGCGAGCAGACAACCAGGCCTGGATTAGCTAGCTTCCAGTGGGTCCTGCGTTTTCTGCCGCGGGTCTTTGAATGCCTTCTTTTTGGTAGAGCCATAATATCACTTCACCTTTTTTTTCAGTGCCTGATAAACAAAATCCGGCACAAAACAAGATATGTCTGCCCCTAAATGCACCGCCTCTTTCAACAGCTTGGAGGACAGGTAGCTATATCCCTCCTGAGGCATCAAGAATATTGTCTCTATGTCCCCGGCGAGCTTGCGGTTGGTAAGAGCCATCTGAAACTCGTATTCGAAATCTGAAAGCATGCGCAAGCCCCTGATTAAAACCTTTGCCTTTTTCTTACGGGCGTATTCAACCACCAGGCCGTCAAAATCCTCGATAACCACTCCCGATATCCCGATGGTGGCTTTTCTCAAAAATTCCACCCTCTCCTTTACTGAAAACAAAGGCTTCTTCTGGGTGGCATGGGCAACCGCAATAATCAATTCCGGGAATATGCGCCGAGCCCGCTTAATCAGGTCTATATGGCCGTAGGTAACCGGGTCAAAGGTTCCCGGATAGATTGCGCGTAAGGACATCTTTTATTGCCTCTTCTTGTAAAAAGACAAGACAGTATCGCCGTATTCTGCCTGTTTGACCAATATCAGGCCCTCGGTTTCTGCCGGCAGGGAATCCTTCTTAAAATGCTGGCAGACGACAAAACCACAGGGCGATAATATATCACAGCGATTAAGCATTTTCAAGGTTTTTTTTACCAGTTCCTGATAGTAGGGCGGGTCAAGAAAGACAACCTCAAACTGCTCCCCTCGCTTATCCAATCGCTTGATTGCCTCTTCGATATCCATCGCAATAACCCGGCAATGCGATGTTTCGCTTTCAGCAGAAATGCCCATTTTCGCGATATTCTCCCTGATTACCTTTATACACTCTCTGTCTTTATCTACAAATACTACCCTGCCGGCTCCCTGAGATAATGCCTCAAGGCCAACAGCCCCCGAGCCGGCATAGAGCTCTAAAAGAGATAAACCGCTTATGTCTCCCAGGATATCAAACAGGGCTTTGCGCACCTTATCCTGCGTAGGACGAATACCTGCCGGCAGTTCTATTTTTCTGCCTTTGAGCTGACCTGAAATAATACGCATATCTATCCCACTACCATCAGTTTATCGTATCCCGGGAATCTCTCTAAAACCTTCTCCTTTAAGGGGCGGTTCTGGCGCATCTGGAGTCCGGGATCGCCATTAACCAGCCTTATTGCCTCCTGCCTTGCCCTTCTCAACAGCTGCAGTTGAGTCAGGGGATTGGCTATCTTCAATTCAGCCAGGCCGTGCTGGCGCCTGCCAAAGAACTCTCCGGGCCCGCGGATTTTTAAGTCCTCTTCCGCAATATGGAAGCCGTCGTTATATTTTACCATCGCCTCTATGCGCTGCCTTGATTCCTGCGTTACGGGATTGGCTATCAATAAGCAAAAGGACTGCTCGCTGCCCCTGCCCACCCTGCCGCGCAACTGATGCAATTGCGCCAGGCCGAAACGCCCGGCATGCTCAATAATCATACAGGTAGCATTAGACACGTCTATGCCCACCTCTAAAACGGTAGTAGTAACCAGCATATCCAGCTCTCTATTTTTAAACCTTGCCATTATCCTGTCCTGCTCTGACTGTTTTAATTTACCGTGGATGAGCCCGAGCCTGAATTCCCTGAATTCCCCTTGCCTTAGCTCTTCATACATTTTCTTGGCACCGGCCATATCCAGCGCATAAGAATCTTCGATTACCGGGTAAACGATATATACCTGCCTGCCTTTCAAGAGTTCCTGCTTTGCGGTTTCATAAGCGCCGGAAACCTTCTCTTCGCTGTAATGGATTGCCTTTATCGGCAGGCGCCCGGGAGGAAGTTCGTCAATCACGGAAATATCCAGATCGCCGTACAGCGTAATTGCCAATGTCCTGGGAATGGGCGTTGCGGTCATAATTAAAACATCGGGATTAAGCCCCTTCCTGGGAAGTAATGCCCTTTGCCCGACTCCGAATTTATGCTGTTCGTCGATAACCGTCAGGCCCAGGTTTTTAAACTCCACATCTTCCTCCAGGAGCGCATGCGTGCCGATGATCAGATTAATCCTGCCGGTCTTTATCTGCCGGCAGATGTTTTCTTTATCGTTCTTTTTCAGGCTGCCGGTAACCAGACCGATATTCACTGATTTGCCCAGGGATGAGGTTTGAGATTTGAAATTTTCATAATGCTGCCTGGCAAGTATCTCGGTGGGGACCATAAACGCAGACTGGTATCCGCCCTGGATTGCTGCCAGGCTGGCGATTAGCGCCACCACGGTTTTGCCGGAACCTACGTCTCCCTGCAGGAGCCGCTGCATCGGTTGGGGGACGGATAAATCCGCTTTTATCTCGCCAATCACCTTCTCCTGCGAAGGCGTTAATTCAAAGGGCAGGCTTGCGATAAGGCCCTCAACTAATTCGCCTTCTGCCTTGTGGGAAATACCGCGCTTCTCTTTCTTTTTCAATTTTCTCAGGGCGAGCGGCACCTGAAATAAAAAGAATTCGTCAAAGGAAAGCCGGGAATAAGAACTTTTTTGCAATTCCTGGCTTTCTGGAAAATGGATATTCAGCAGGCTCCTGGCAAGATTAAGCAGCTTATTCCTTGACCTTATATCAAAGCTGAGAAAATCGTGAATTTGGGAAAGGTATTGCTGCAGCACGGATTTAATAAACTTGCGGAAATTGCGCTGGGTGATGCCTTCGGGCAGCGAATAAACCGGAGTAATCCTGCCTACGCTCGTCGATTCTTCTGCCTCCTCGTCGGCAAACTCAAATTCCGGTGAAGTCATCTGCAGCCTGCCCTTATAGCGCTGCACGCGGCCGTGCAACAGGCAAGTGCGGCCGGGCTTGAAATATTCCTTTATATAAGGCTGGTTAAACCAGACGCAGTAAATCTTGCCGGTGGCGTCCTTGACTTGCGCCTCGAAGATATTAAAACGCCTTCTCCTCCAGGCCTGCCGCTGCCTCACCGCCAATACCCTGGCCTCTATGGTCTGCTCCTCGCCCTCTTTGAGCTCGGATATTTTAAGCAAATGCGAGCGGTCTTCATAACGGCGGGGAAAATGATAAAGCAAGTCCTCTATTGTGCTAATGCCCAGCCGATTGAACAATTTGGCTTTTCTCGGGCCCATACCTTTGAGATAACGGATTGGGGTACTTAGAGATTTCTCCATTAATTAAAGGGTAATTCTTAACGGCTCCTCTGAATCGGGCTGGATTGCTTCAGGTTGTGGCGGCTCTTGTTCCGGCTGCGGCTTGGGCTTGCCTTCTTTTACTTCTATCTGGAAAGGCTCGCTTTTCAGGGTCTTGTCTTTCATCTTAACCTTGCTGGGTTCTATTTTAAATGTTCCTGTGCGGATAGGAACCAAAATGTAGGTATTTGTGATTATAGTCTTGAGCTCTCCCTTGATTAGAGAGACGTTTGAGGATTGCGTCTGCGTGATTATCCTGAAGCCCTGGAATCCGGGCACCTCTACATCGGAAATGTCCTGCCCGCTTGAGGTGACTGTAAGCTTATAGGTGATGTACTCATCGGTAGTCATGTTGAGCTTATCCACCTCTGCCTTGAGAGAAGTCTCGGCACAGGCACAGGCAGCAAAAGCCAAAACAAAGAATACGCTGACCAACGCACATTTTTTCATAAAAATGCCCCTGGTGATGAATTAATATTTATAGTAGCCTGCCGGTATGGTCTGGGAAATATAGTTAACTGCCTCCACAATGCAGGTACGGATTGCCTTTTCCATCGGAGTATTTGCATAGCCGGATAAGCCTCCGCCAAGCGCCCAGCTTCCCAGAAAACCTAAGCCTACGCCCCCGGCAATATCAGTAGCCTCACCCTGCACGCGCGTGGCTGCTAAAACCTCGGAAGTCGAGGTATCAATAATGCGTATATCCAGGGCCATATGCGCCTTGTTCATGGAGCCTCCGAGCATTCCGCCTAATATGCCGCTTCCGATTCCTCCGCCTCCTCCGATGCCTGCCTTTCCTCCGCTTGCCTCAGGCTCAAATTCGGTAACCGCCGCGGTAATAATTATGTCTGCGGTTTTTATCTGTCCCCTCTGCGCGCCGCTTCCCTGCTCGGCAGCTCCGGAAACAGCCAGTTCCTGCTCCTGCATCACAGCGCTCAACACCTGCCTTTCCACAACCGAAAAGCGGCTGCTGTTTATCAGCGCAGTAACCAACATCTCGCGCAGGCCTGAGCCGATTTCTCCGCCTGCCTTTGCTGCCTTAACCTCAAAATCCGCAACCGCGATACGCGCCTTTGACCCGGCATAAGAAGCGGAAGTAGTAACATCTACCTGTGCAGTCGGTTCTATGGCACAACAATAAACCGGACTCAAAAAAACAGCCAGAACCGTCACTAAGGATAATCCCCTTTTCATCCCTCCTCCTTTTTTAAGCGCTTTTCTTAATCCAGAATCTATAAAACGGCTTTACCGCAAATATAATGAACAGGACTATCAGCAGGGGATAATCAATATTCAATAACCGCGGGAAAAGCTTTACCAGGATAATCGTCAGGACAATTACCGCCAGCTGGATAAACTTAACGTCCATATAAGTCAGCCCTTTTACCTTCTGGTCCAGTTTCTCAAGCATTACCCACCTCCCTGGTCTTTAAGCAAAATATCCTTTAAACGTAAGAAACGCTCCGACGGCAATCAGTATCAGCGAATAAGCCGTCAGGAACTTTGTTTTGCCGCGTAAGGCTTGCGTAAACTTGCCTGCGGAATTCGGAAAAATGATCAGCCAAATGCCCTTAATCAGCCCCATCCAGCCAAAGATGGTAATAATTAGCTGCCAGCCGGCTACCCAGATATTATGAAACAGCACCATCACAATGCCGATCACCAGGGCAATTACTCCGCCTAAATAAATAAAGGCAGTATTCTGTAAAAAATCATCCATCATCTTTTGATAAGTCTTCGAGTTAAAAAGAAGGCCTATCGCTATAACCAGGATGTACGGACCGATAATCTTTGCCAAAAACACCGAGTTTCCCATACCTACCCCCCTTTTTTATTACTACCTTGTTATCTTTAATATCTCGTATTTCAGAAGCCCTGCCGGAACCTTGATTTCAACTATCTCCTTTACCTTGTGGCTCAACAAGCCGGCGCCTACGGGAGAACTAATGGAAATCTTTCCCTGCGCATAATCTGCCTCTGTTTCGGAAACCAGCAGATACTCCAATACCTCCCCTGAATTCATATCCTTAAGCGTAACCTTGGCGCCTATCAAGGCTTCGTCCTTGGGGATATTTTCATCATCAAGAATCCGCGCGTGCGCCAATTTGTATTCCAGCTCATGAATCCGCTTTTCATTCAAACCCTGGGCTTCTTTTGCCGCATCATATTCGGCGTTCTCGCTGATATCTCCATGTGCCCTGGCCTCACCCACAGCCTTACTTAACTGCCTGCGTTTTTTATTTTTTAAGAATTCCAGCTCCTGGGCTAATTTCTTATGCCCGTCTCTGGTTAAATACACCTTATCCATAGCTATTCCTGATTACCCTCCACCATAATGGACTTGCCGATTGCGGAACGCTCCCTCAAGGATGCTATTTCTTTATACTCCTGGGAATCAAAGCAGCGCTTCAGGTCTGCCGCGGAAGGAAACTCAACCAGAACGATTCTATTCGGCTTCCATTCGCCTGAAAGCGCAGTGACTTTACCCCCCCTGGCTAAATAACGTCCGTTATACTTTTCTACTATTGGGCGCGCCTTCTCGCTATATTCATTATAAGTTGCCTGATCAAGAATTTCAATCTCGATTATCATATAGACAGGAACCTTCTTCTCTTCCTGCGCCGGAATCAACCGCGCTTGGAAAATCACAACCACAGCAAGCAGCGCTAATATAATCCTCTTCATAAAATCTCCTTATCTAGTATATTCCCTTAAAAATTATCCCGTAATAATTGCTTATAGACTTCAGGGAATTCGACACCTGTACTCCCAGGTAATAACTTAAGGCAATCACAATAATGCTGGTGATTATTTTGTTTTTTAGGCTGAAGCGCGGATTAAACCAGGCTAACGGCAGCGCAAGGGGCCCTATACATAACAAGGCTATTACCAGGGTCGTGGTTTTAAAATACCACTTTACCTTTGCCTGAGATACCAGCATTGAGCCGCAATGCTTGCACTTTATTGCCTCGTCCTGAATCTCTTCTGCGCAATAAGGGCATTTTTTCATATTTTCTTTTCTTTATTTTTCCTGCCTGCGCCTATTTTTTCCTGGAGAAACCCCATAGGGCAGATTACGCACCAGCCCCTGTGCTTTGCCAACACCCCCATGATGATTGAGATAAGCGTTGTCAATATGCACATCCCCACAAACACATACCCTATCAGGTAAGGATCCCCGCCTGTGCTGATCAGGCGCAATACCACAAACACCAGAAACAAAATAAATACCGCCAGGCGGAACTTCTGCCTTGCAAAAATCCCGGGTAAAGGCTTATTAGCGCTTAATTTTGACACTACGATATCAAGGAATGCTCCCCTGGGACAGAGGTGCCAACACCAGTATCTGCCCTTAAAAAACGACAGTGTCAGGAAAAAGGCCATCATCGCCACAACCAGATACCCGAGCCAGGGGATAAACAAACCTCCTATCACTATCACCGGCAGGAGCCAAACCATGATTAATTGCGTCCGCTTCATCTATCCTCCGCCACACATTATATCACTACCAACAAAAACGCCCAAGCGAAACCTAAAAAAAGAGCCTGCAAAGTTTACAGGCTCTTGAAGCTAATCGCTTAGCTGAAAAGTTTAACGACTAGATTTTTCTTCTTCTGTCTTACATTCCTTATAAAGCTCTTTAAGCTGGCCTAGCTGTTCTTCTGTTAAAATACTTTTAAGCTGGATATACGCTGCCACTGATGATTTAGCCTTTTCCTTTTTTAGCTCGTATTTCTTGTCGATCAGCGCATTGATTGCTTCTGCATCAACGCTGTCTTCGTACATTTTTGACTTTATATCCAGGGCAATAGTTTCAATTTCACCATCCTGCTTAATTGTATCTTTCTTGGATTGAAGCTTCAGGTCTTTAACCTTGGCTATCTGCTCATCCGAAAGCCCCAGTTTATCTTGATTCTTCAAGATCATATGGGCCTTCATTACTACCAGGTCTTGAGACTTTTCGTAGTGGCCTTCTGATTTCTCACCGCCACGCTCATAAGCCAAAGATGCCCCTACGGCTACCGTGAAAATCGTAACCAAAGCCACTGCTGCCATTACTATTAATCTTTTACTCATCATTTCTCCTCCTTTTTTAAATTATCTGCTTCCAGCAGTATAGCCAAACAAACATAAATGTCAAGGCAATAAGTCTATAAAAACGCCCAATTTTATTTAAACTGCTCCTTTACTCTGACTATTGCCCAACAAGAGAACTTATTATTTCTCCCGTATACTTATCAATGATAATCTCAAAATCTCCGCCCACCACATCTTCATCTTTCGGCCACAAGAAAACCTTAACCTGGTTTTCTTCCATGGTTGGGGCATATCTATTGAGGGAAGCTGGCTGCACCAATTCCCACTCTTTTGTTTCTTCGTCATAAGCCTCAACCCCCTCTTCTCCATAATAAAGAACCTCCATTTCTTGTGTAGTAAACCCTGCCTCTTTAGCCTTGCCGATTGCGATCTGAACTATCTCATCCTTTGACAACTCTTCCTGGCCAAACGCCAATGAGAAATTACAAAAGATTAACAAAACCACTACCGCAATTAACCTCTTCTTTCTCATCTTACCACCTCCTCAATGAGCCCACAACTTACGGAACGCAAGTGAACGTAAGTTGTCTGGGCGAATTGATCCCGAAGCTTATCCTCAAGGATAGGCCTTACCTATAC
>JBHPGP010000025.1:0-19091 GCA_042570305.1 Candidatus Omnitrophota bacterium | reverse complement strand
ATCAATCACAGGCCTATAAAATTCAGAATAAAAGAAAAATCGGATTGGAGTTAGGAATAGACAGGAAAACTGTTTCAACTAATTTAAGAGGGGTAAACAAAACTCTTAAAAATAACGGTAAATTAGCCATACCTTCGAATACGGTGGATGCCATTTATAACTGGTGGATAACCCTGATTGCTCAAGATCCCTCAGCAGTTAATAAAGTTCATACACTGCAAGAAATCGCTTCTGCAATAGGTCGAAACAAAAGAGTAGTCTCTCGCAGGTTATTAACGGTAAACAAACGCCTGAAAGCCTCAGGTAAGCCGGAAATTTTCACCACAAAGAGGACTGAATGGTGCTGGCGCAAGAGAAAGAATTTCTTTACGTACAGGCAAGGTTGATTATCTTCTGGAAGCCAGCAAAAGTGCCCAAAGGGCAGGCTTGATAGAAGATATGACTGCTGGAGATTGGCTTATGCCTTTTGCCTCAAGAAGAATGAGGGGCCTGCTTGGCGAAGAAGCTAATCAAAAGAAGGAAAATAACCTTACAGATAATGAATTGCAGATACTCAAATTAATGGCTAAAGGCAGGTTATTCCAAGAGATCTCCCAGAATACAAGCAAGACCAGAGAATCAGTGACGGCTCATTTCACTAATATCTGCAGGAAGTTTAACATAAATCATCGCGATGTAAAAGCGCAACAATAATCATCGGCACAAAAAGAGGCCATATACCGGAATTAGACATAACTGATCTGCAGGGGATGATATTCGATTTACTTTATATTGCCAAAACGCTGATTACAGAAAGAGAGGATACAATCGTAGATTTAATGGATAGAGGAATATCGAAAAAAGACATACTTTATGAAGAGGAGTTAGAAATAACAGAATCTGAGATTGGGAAATACATTGCCGGCATAAACAGAAAACTAAAGGAATCAATAAAAGATATTCCTGAGGAGCAGATTACAGTTGCAATGGCTAAGGGAGAATGCTTGCCTTACGAAGAGGGCGAGATAGAGATATTGATAAAAGGGCCGGAATTTATGGGAGAGCTAACGGCAAAGCACGGTGGAGAATGGGCCTTAAGCCGTATAGATTCCATACTGAGAAAAATCGAACTTAATACCGGCTTAAAGGTAAATGAGCTTAGCAAAGCAACAAAGGTGTTCTTTGAAGCAAGAAGGAACGAGCTTTTAGAAGAAAAGTACCCAGGGCCGATACTGGAATTGGCAATTCAGGACAGGGAGTACAGGGAGTCGGCTGAGCAGCTTTTGAGCAAAAAAGAAACCTTTGTCCAAGAGGGGTATCCGCAAAGCCTGGCTGTGCTTTTAGCAATTATGGAAAGAGACCCTCAAAGGGTAGCGGGGGAAGGAATAAAAACAGGCATAGAGGAATTCTTGGCCAACGGAAATCCTAAATGTCTGCAATTTCTGGGAAGGTTGGTCAATAGAGAAATACCCGTCTTTACGCCTAACCAGGAGACGATTCTGGCAGCGGCAATAAATGAACCCGGATTAGTCGAAAAAGATATCAGCGGAAGAACCGGGCTCAATAGACCAACGGTAAGTAGGGTAACGAACAGGCTGGTACAGCTAGGCTTAGTTGAGAAGAAAAAGGAAGGCAAAAAAAGGATAAGGATTTATCTAGCAGGCCAGGCACCAGAGGTTGCCTTAACAGGAAATCAGGAAAAAATCATGAATGCCATCAAAGAGGAACCGGGAATATACCTGACAGAGATTGCCAGAAGGCTGGCGCTTTATAAGAGTACGGTTAAAAGACAGGCTAATGAATTACAAGAACTGGGCTTAGTCAAGATGGTTATCATAGGAGGAAAATACAGAATATACCTGGCGGATCAAACACCAGCAGTTGTCCTAACAAGAATTCAGCAAAGAATATTGAATGCGATAAGACAAGAATCCGGTTTATATCAAAGAGAGCTTAGCCGGAAAACAACACTCAAAGAAGCTACAGTCAGTAAGAATATAGAGAAATTAGAACAACTGGGCTTAGTGAAGGTAGAGAGGCAGGGGAATAAAAGAAAGATTTGTTACAGAGAGAACAGCGAATTTGATCTATGGTCAAGTTTTAAGCGTGGACTCAATGGTGGTGGGGCACGCAGCAAGGTCGCATTGAGAATAGAGAAAGAAACCGGAGAAATAGATTTTCTTGCTGTGGCTGATGAGAATGCCAGAATGTGGGGATTAACACCAGATATAGCCGCAAGAGATTGGATTATGCCTTTTGCCTCAAGAAGAATGCGCGCTCTCAATGGAGACAGATTTGAAAATTTCTTTGCTGATGGAACCGGGCAAAAAGATCCTTCTGCGGATGGTTACCAAGAAGCTAAAAATAATAGTAGTAGTCCTCAAAGAAAGACATGGTTGAAACGCCACAGGAGTCATATTCTCCAGATGGCAGCTTTGATTTTTGTGATTGGCGCATGGGTTATCGGTTTTTACTTTTTGGACGACATAGAAGCACTGGCCAGATATGGATATCAGGGTGCGTTTTTTGTTCCAATGCTGGATAATTTTGTAACCTTTATCAATGTAGGCAGCTTTATGATCATTGCTTATTTGGCAAATATTCTCAATCCTTTTCTTGTTGGTCTTTTGGCTGGCATAGGAGGGACCATTGGTCAGTTTTCCAGTTATCTACTAGGTTACAGCAGTTTTCAGTTTATAATTCAGAAGCTTGGTATATACAGAAACGTAGCTAGGTGGATGGATAAATGGGGAGGAAAATTTATCTTTGTTGTGAGCATAATGCCCTTACCTATTGTTGGTTTTACTGGTATAGCCGCAGGTGCTGCAAAGTATAGCCTCTTGAAATACTTTCTCTTCTCTGGCCTGGGCAATATCCTCAAGCATATAGGTTATTGTTTCTTTGCTTCCTGGATATTAGGCCATCTTTTGCCGAAAATTTACGAACTAGCTTCTACCTTGGGTGTAAGCGATAGGGCTGGTTTGATTCTGGTCAGTATAGCTACCCTTGTAGCGGTAGGGTTATTTTCACTGTCAGCATGGGTTTTCTTTAGAAAGATATTCCCCGTTATCGCAAAATTTACTCAGAGAGGCATTAACCCGATTCGAAAAATTATACAAAGGAAGGCCAAAAAGACAAAAGCAATCCGGAGGAGATTGAAACTAATACTCGAAATAATAGCTATTATTACATGCTGGCCATTTACTGGCGGTTCTGGCCAAGGAGGTCTATCCAATCAAAAATCTCTATCTCCTCAGCAAGCGGAAGCCTTGGAATATGTGTTTGCGGCCCTACGGGCAGTTGAGCCTTTAAAGGAGGCAGAATGTTCTTCCCCAGCCGCAATAGATTCAGAAGATAGTACAGTAAGCATAGAATTTACCAGAGAAATCACAGAGCAACGAGAAGTTAAAGTTGAAGAAAGATTTAGATTTATTTCGGAAACTTTCAAGGAAACCACAGTAATAAATGCCTTGCCCTCAGAGGATATTATAGCGTTAATTTTTAAAGCAAGTAGCGGAACCGTTGCGCGGACGCCGATTCCCCTCAATGAACCTTTAGAAAAAACAAAATCAAGAATTGATGAGGTATTAGAAGTGTATTTACAGAATTTTGGCAAGATTAATAGGGAAAAGCTCGAGAAAGGTAACATTCCTCAGAATGACATGCCACCTCCTGGTTCAGCAGCCGCCGCTTTTAAGAATCTCATGACCGGGATAAAGACTTTAGAGGAATTAGCCGGATTGGCCAATAGGTCAGAAAGTACAGTAAGGGATGATGTAAATACACTCAAGCGCTTAAAATTAGTAATATATGATAAGGAAAACCGCAGGTATAAACTAAATACACAAGGGATATCAGATCTGGCAGACCCGCAAATTCAACAGCAGATATTCGAATATTTAAATAGCCTACCGCATAAATCGAGAATATATAAGAATCAGGATAATGAGATATTATCCAGGATTAGTGAATTTATAGCAGCGAAATATAATTCCCTGGCAGCGAATGCGCGCTCAGATGCGGAGTATTATAGAAAGGCTTCAGAGAGCTACGAGGCGGCTGCCGGCATATACGCAGGACCGATGAGGGATGATTTTAAGGCAAGCAAATATAATGCCTTAGCAGCAGAGGCGAACTTCTGGGAGAAGTCTTATCTAGTGCTTGCAGTGATTTTCGAGACAGCTGCTACCGTACCTATTTTGGAATTGAATAATTATCTTGAACAAACTGTTCGTTTAATAAGCGCAGAGGTTACAGAAATATCTGAAGCCACTAAAAACATATATGCTGAATTAAGGGGTGAAGATATATTCAATCAGCTTTTGGTGGATTTGGCAGCTGCAAAGCCCGGAGCCGATATTCAATTACTGAGAGATGTATTTGAATTTGCCAAGGAGGCGCATGACCGGGAGAGCAAACCAAGGATAACCGGAGAGCCCTATATAAGCCACCCGGTTCAGGGAGCATGCATCCTGTTTTATGAATTCGGCATAACAGATGAGGATACGCTTGCCGTAGCGCTATTGCACGATGTAGTAGAGGAGACTCGTGTGACTTTAGATAATATTGAAAAGAAATTTGGGTCAGAAATTGCCCTGGGCGTAGGCGTTCTCACTAAGCAGCCCAAAAAGGGAACCGAACTCAGCCCCGCAAATAAAAGGGAATATTTTACCAATCTGTTAAAGGGCCCAGTTTCTTCTCAGATTGTTAAGGCTGCCGGAGACCGATTACCCAACATCAGGAGTTTAAGGTTAGCGCCTCTTACAGAATCCCGTTATGCAGGATTCCGTGAGCGCTATTTTGCAAAGACGCGTGATTATTTCATTCCCTTCCTGTTTGAATCCAGTGTTCCGGCAGAGATCAAGGCTAAGGTGATAGAGGAGTTTCGTACTTTTCCAGAGCTTGCCAGCGCTTTGCCAAAATCCAGCGAATTCTCTCCAGTTGATATGCGGCCCGTAGAATACGGATTAAAGAGCGAACTTTATGTCAGATACGAAATGGCAATAAGGCAGGCAGTTAATCCGCATAACGAAGAAAAAATTGCCCTGAACGGCGGCTCAGGGCCTGATTGGGCAAGCTTTATTCTTTCCACTGACGCCAGCGATGCCTATTTTGTGGATAAGACAAAATTCGATATCGATAAATTGAAAGGATTAATGGATTCTTGGTATGGGTTAAATGAAATTAATGAAATTTCAGGCTACATAGAACATGGGGCACTCCTTAATCATGCGCACGGCATAATAGAAATGACCAATATTGAACATAAATTACTGATTAACCTGAAAGCCATGGGGGTAGAGAAAAAAGATATTAAACTTATTAATAATCCTGACGGCACAGTAACCATAAAATTTACTTGGGCCTATCTTGGCCAGGGTCTCAGGGAATACTCTATTACTTATATCCAGGCAGATATCACGGATCCCGATAATTATCCCCAGCGGCTTAAACAAATCTTGAGCACGGGAATTGATATTTATTATCAGAAAGCAGGCTTTGGAATACCAAAGCGCTATGACAGATTCTTGTCCATCATTGCTAAGGCCGTAAAAGAGGGGGGGTATCTGGTAACGGACGATTATTCTACAGAGAGAGAAATCTTTAACCCCGATTCTCTACTTAGGTCTCACAACTTAAATTATACGAGCGAGAACGAACTAGTCTCAGCAGAGATGAGGTATTGGGAGTCTCAGGTTAAATTTGCAAGAAGAGATGATTATATAGCCAATACACCTGTGCCTCTCTACTTAATTTATTATGGTTGGCGGGTACGCATAAGGCAAAAGAAAGAAGAACCTGATAGAGGCCTCTTAGAATCAAGAGATAATCCTAAGCAGGGGGTTGAACTGGAATTAAAAACTTTAGCACCTACCACTAAGGTCCTGAAAAGATTAATGGATAAGCCTGAGCAGGATATAAGCTTTGAAGAGTATGGTTTATTGATTGGGACATTTCTTGCAAAGGATATGGGGAATAAGTATTTTTATAATAAGCTCAGAGCCAAGATAATAGTCATTGGGAAGGAGAATCCAGATTTTCCTGCGGGGATTCGGAGAATGTTTATTGAGGGAAGAGCTTCGCTCAGGAGAGATTCTGATAAAACTCAGCCTGGAGGCAGGACATCAGATGGATACATGTATATGAGTTTAATTCCCGGAGTTTCTCCTCAAACCTTGAGTAGGCTGGCGCAGGGCCTCATAGATAACCTCAGAACTGCAATTACAATAGCTGGAAAACTTATTCAAAGGCTGTTTAGTGTTAAGGCAGGCAAAGCCCTAAATTCAAATGAAACTCCATATTCAGTGGGGTCATTAGCCAAATGGATAGGCCTGCCTGCCTTGTTCATCTTTTTGGCGGATTGGATTACCAAAGCCATATTCAGTTTATCTATTGAAAAAGGCGTTTTCTTTTCTGTGTTTGATGGCAGCCCTATTTTAATAGGCAACATAGTTAACTCCGATGCGTTCATCCTGTTAGATAGCCTTCTCCTTCAAGGTATAATTATTTTTATTATGTGCGTTTTGGGCATATCCAAAACCATACATACAAAAGGCAAGAAGGTGAAGCTTGCTTGTGGAATTGCATTAGGGGGAATTTTAGCCAATTTTCTGGATTTATCAATAACCGGACAGGTAGTTGATTGGCTGGGGGTTGATTGGTTAAGCATGCCTTTGCCTGTTGTGTCTGTATCGATGGCTTTCTCTAACCTCGCAGACATTGCTATTATATTTGGCATGGCCGGATTAATCAGTATCTGGTGCTCTTCATGGAGAATTTTGAGATTGACAGTGCTATTCTTTATTGCCGGTTTGCTCTCCCCCGCTTTTCTGTACTTAGGAGTGGCAATAACTACATACTTTTTATTCTTTAAAGTAATCATGAGGATTAAGGATGATCCAGGAGTAATACTTAAATTAATAAGAACGGCCAGGCTGGCTATCGAAAAACAGTTAGCCGGATTGAGTTTATTTTTACAGGGATTGCTCTTTAGGCTAAAGCATACAAACTTCAAACTCGGCAGCAATCGCGGATCTGCAAAAACAGACTGGGTTTATCAGATTCTTCTTATCTGTATTCTCTCATTAGTCTTGCGGGTTTTTGTTTTCGGCAACTATGAAATTCCTTCTTCTTCGATGAGGCCGACATTAGTCGAGGGCGATAGAATAATTGTGAATACCTTCTTCTACGGTCCCGATATCCCATTTACAGATTGGAGCCTGCCTGCGATATCCCAGCCTCAGCGCGGCGATATCATTATTTTTAAGAATCCGCAGGATAAGCAAGCAATACCTTTTATTAAGCGTTTAATTGCTACTGAGGGAGAAGTGGTGCAGATAACCGATGGCGATATT
Organism: Candidatus Omnitrophota bacterium; assembly: GCA_042570305.1. Lineage (GTDB taxonomy): Bacteria > Omnitrophota > Gorgyraeia > Gygaellales > JAHJCI01 > JASFIK01. Next base: position 11,757 of record JBHPGP010000025.1, on the reverse strand, counting down.
TTCATAGATGGCCAGCGTATAGATGAATCCAAAATACTGGGAGGTGAAAGGGAATATGCAGCTCGAGGCGAATATGGTATCGGAGAAATAGAAGTGCCCGAGGGATGCTATTATGTTTTAGGCGATAATGTTCAGGTATCTTCTGATAGTCGTTACTGGGGTTTTGTCCCTGAAGAGGATTTGATCGGTAAGGCAGTTTTCTTATATTGGCCATTTAACCGGCTGAAGATCATCAGTAAGAATGCAGAGAGTAGTTCTGGGCAGGCAGCAGGAGCCGAAAGCCCTGACAGCGCCTTGCCAGCCTCAAGCAGGACATCAGATGGATACATGTATATGTGCTTAATTCCTGGTATCTCTCCTCAATTCATCAGCAGGCTGGTGAGGAATGCGTTTAAGGCTGCGGCAAAGCTTATTCAAAGGTTAGCGCAGGCCAGGCGAAATAGCGCTACTGAACAGGGAGATGGTTTTGATGTTGATTATCTGTCTTTAGGTCCAGATATAAGTCAAGAAATAACAAATGCATTAGTTGTGCTTAAAGACAATTCTGATTCGGAACTTGGATGGGCTAGAGATATAAGAAGATTTGTCAGATTGGCAGTAAGATTATTACCTGGAATTCTTACCCTTGGCCTGACCGGGATTCCCAGTGGTGCAGGCGGAAGAGAAAAAGAAATCAAGACTCTCTATGTCCTGATTCATCCCTTCTTTGATTTCCCGAAAGGCAGGCATGTTTATTTTGTAATGGGCAAGTATATGGAATTTGTTAATAAAGTAATAAATGAGAAAAGCAGTTATCTTATTTTCATCACACACACCTGGCCCTCTGATAACCTATCAGGGAGGGCGTTTGCGGAAAGTAGGCTTATAGATTATGCTTCTCGTCATTTAGGCCAAAGGTTAATCATTATACCTGGTCCCGTAGATATTCCGGCTGAGGATTCCTTAGAAATGCACAAAAATTCTATCAACAAGATTAGTGAGTCAATCCAACCGCAAGAGGTAAAAGTTTATTCCTGCGGAGAGCACTTTTTAGAATGTGTTCCCAACTTTACCAAGGCATTGGGGTACTTTTTAGGTATTCCTCAGGGGAATATCGATATACTTGAGGAATATTCATTAGGTGATGGTACTGCCGGAATGTACCAGGGAGTATCGCTCTATGCTAAAGAAGCAGAGAGCAGGAAAGAAGCTATTAAGCCTGACAGTAATGGAATAAAGGATAATCGGTCCGAGAAGTTTATAGTTGTGATTGGATACGGGGATGAAAGATGCCAGAAGGCAGTGCAATTGATAGAAGGCTTACCGAATGTCAGAGTCGAACAGAAGAAAGTACAAACTTGGGATTCCGAAGAATTCCGAAGAAAGGCTGATGCCGTCTACTCTATTTTCATCTCCGCTGATGACTTAGAAGAACAAGGAGAAGAAATTACTCAGTATGTTTATCAGCTCTTAAAAGAAAGAGGAGAGTTCTTAGTCTATAGCGAATTCTCAACGTTTGCCGATGCGCTCTTCCAATATGCAGGGATTTTAGAGAAATTTACTATTACGCTTCAGATTATGGGGTTTGCTATAGAAGATCCAGGAGCTGATCATCCATCTGTCTTGAGTTTGGCGTATCCCTCTCCTTATAGTCATGTCAATATGATCAGGGCTACAAAAAAACAAAAAGACCCAAGGGAATATATTAATCCCTTTAGAGATGTATATCAGCTTGCTGATCGTACGCAGCGAGATAGATCTGCGCAGGTGGCTGAGACAAATACTATAACAATAGCCAATAGATTTATGGAAGAGTTTGGCTACTTGCAAAAGCATTGCATACCAGAGTTGATAAATAGAAAATTAACTAATGGCAACCGGGCAATCAGAATTTGGGTAATCGGCTGTTCTACCGGTGAAGAGGCGCGAACATTTGTCAGGATGCTTCGAGATGCCTTTGCTGATAATCCTCCATGGGGAAGTTTGAGCGATTGGAAAATTGAGGTAATCGGTACAGATTTTAACCCAGATGCCTTAAGGCAAGCTGGTGAGCACGATGGGTTTGACTATGTCCGCAGAGGCAGATGGGATAAACTCGAGCAAGACACATTAAGGCAGATTAAGCTTGATTATGAACTGTTAGACCTGGGTAACCAGCAAAGACTTTCTGGCTGGCACGATAGACAAAGGCAGGGCTTTGATATCATCTCTTATAATACTGTTTCATATCAATTATCATCAATAGCTGACCAAATGGTTAAAGAGCGGATTAATCAACTATTGCAGCAGGAGGGATATTTGATTACTGAAGAAGACCATTGGCCAAAGCATTTCTTATTACTCCTTTGCGGTTTTACTAATGTATTCAAGAAGGAATCGATATTAAGCGAAGGCGTGTTGACGGCATCTATAAAGCACCTGGTTGAGAATCCGCTACTTAAAAAAGAGCAGCTGGATGCCGCAGAAACAATTATAGAGAGGGCGGATACTGGGATTACGCAGGAATACGCAAAAGAAACAGAGGCAGGTATAGATAGTATAGCGCAGGGCCTGGGTGCGGTATCCGATGAAGAGATTAATCAACTAGAAGGAGAGGTTAATGGGTTGCAGATTGCAGCGCTGGGAGATGCCGCGGCTTCAAACAGTATCTAAAAATAAAGATAAAAATATAGCTTTTCTAGACATCATTTTAATAGCTATTTTAATGCCTAAAAACAAGCCAAAAAACAGGCAATTTGAACAATAAAATTTGCCTGAAAAAAATGAAAAAAATGCTTGACAAAATACGGTTAAGATGTTATACTTTAATAAGTTACGAAGAAAGCGCTTTCTTTGTAAAGAGTTTTTAAAAGTATCAAAAATTAGGCCACGGTTTGGACTGAAATTAGCGTAGAAAATTCAGTTCAAAACGTGGTTTTTTATTTAACCAGGAGCGATGAAAATGAAGAGATTTTGGCCGGTAATAATTTTTACAATAGTCATACAGAGCCCTGGGCTTTTTTATCAAGCTCCTGCAGTTGCTTCAGAAAGCCGTTTCTATATTCCTTCCGAGTACGGCAGCGTAAAAGAGGTCTTTGAAACAGAAGGCGCAATACAGGAGAAGGCCAAGACTATTATCTACCTGCAGGACGCCCATTGTAATTACGAGGCGCAGAAGAATATGGCTGGTGTTTTGGAATTTCTTATTGAGCAATACGGGCTTAAATTAATTCTTGTAGAAGGCGGAAGCGGAGACGCAGGGCTTTCCTTTCTAAGGCGTTATGCCTATCAGCAGGCCAGGGAGGAAATTGCGGATAAATACCTGAGAATGGGCAGAATTTCAGGTGAGGAATATTTAGATATTGTTTCTGATTATAACTTTGAGTTGTATGGGATAGAAGATGAGGCGCTTTACGATGCTCACTTAGCTGCTTTCCTTAAGTTAGACTCTATCAAGGAAGAGGCATTAAGATATCTAGCCGGATTATCTGATATTCTAAATAATCTAAGCTCTTACATATACAGCGATGACCTTAAGCAACTCGATGAGAAGAGCAATAGTTATAAAGATAAGGGAATTTCGTTGTCAGAATATTGCCAGTTTCTTAAAGAGATGGCCTATCGCAAGGGCTTGAGTATCTGGGAGTACCCTAATTTAGTGGCCTTTTCTTCAACCGCATATTTAGAAACGGAGATCGACTTTCAGCAGGCAGAACTCCAGCGCAATGCTTTTATTAAAGATATGGCCAGGTTTCTTGATAAAGAAGGCTTAAAAGAGCTAATTGATAAAAGCCAGGAGTTTAAATCAGGCGATATGCCCCAGAAGGAATATTATACTTTCTTAAAGGGGGTAGCAGAACATAAAATAGATCTGGAGCAGTTTTATCCCCAATTCAATTCTTACATTCGATATATAAGCCAGAGCAAAGATATAGATACCAAAGAACTGCTAAGGGAGGTGGGTGTAATCGAGGGTAATTTAGGAGAGCTTTGTATGGTTAATTCTGACCAGAAAAGACTGAAAAAAATATTAAAATCAATGGAGATTCTGGTAGAAATCCTCAATGTGGAGTTACCCCCCGAAGATTACGAATATTTCCAGGCAAATAAGTCTGATTTTCTCACTGCTTCCTGGATAGATTTCTTAACCGAGAATTGCCGTAGTTATAACTTAACCCCATTGCCTGCAGTTTCCAGCATTATCGACGACAATCTAGAACAGCTGCAGGGATTTTATCAACTGGGGTTAGCAAGAGAAGAGGCGTTTATCAGTAATTTGGTTAATCGGATGGATGAGACAGGAGAGAATTTGGCAGTGCTAATCACCGGAGGGTTTCATACCCCCGGAGTTACCCGGATGTTAAGGGACAAGGGTTATTCCTACGCAGTGGTGACTCCGGTGATTACAAAAAAAAGCGACCCAAGTATTTACTTTTCGGTATTAAAAGGCGCAAAGAGCCGTTAAGGCTGATTTTAATCATAGAGAGTAAATGAATTATAAAAAGCAAAGCAAGACAACAAGGAGGATGGCAATGAAGTCAGGTCTTTTCAGGAATAGTATGTTAATAAAAATAGTAAACATTATCCTAGTTATTAATCTTATTACAGGTGGACCCTTTTCTGCTCATTTTCCTAGTGCGCTTGCCGCAGATAGCGTGAGAACACCTTTTGCAAGAGGCAGCGGGGCAACTTCAGACGTGATTATAGAATTAGTCAACCACTCTTTTAGAATAGGCGCTCAGCCGACCACCGTAGCAGATGTTGCCGATAATTTTGCAGTTCAGACAACTACGTCGACTGCGGCGATATTAACCGCACTTGATATGCGAGGTGCAGCTTTAGGCGAAACAGACAAAAAGCTAATTGCAGGAATCAAAGAGCAGTCAGACGGGCTGGCAAAAAGGGCATTCCAGGATATAGCCAATTCAACAGGCGTAATTCTTGTTGTGCACGTAAGCGAAGGCTTTGGCAGGGATGAGGTTGCAGAGAGCTTCAGGGCCAATGAAGTTGTTGTTCCGCTTGCCATCTCAGGAGAGGTTAAAAACATTAACGAAGCCATTGGCAAGGACCTGGCTATTTATACTTCGCAATCAGGCAGGCCTTACAAGATAGAGCACGCAATTATTGACGTAATAGAAGGAACAAACGCATTTGTCAGCAATGTCGATGGCCGGGAATTGAGTGATTTAAGTATTCACGAGTCAGGGGCGACCAGCATTCTGGTTGGGGGTCCTGGAGTTGAATCCCTGGGTAACTGCCCTGATATTTATGCTGATTCGATTTTGACTGTTGTACCAAAAGAGAAACGACAGGAGTTTGTGGATAACCCGTTAGACCCGGAACTGACTGCTGAAAATCCTGGCATGATAGAAGCTATGCTAACCAGGATTGCGGATGCCAACGGAATCAGCTTAAACGACCTGGAAGTAGTGGTAATGGACAGAAAAAGGGAGACACTAAGGTTAGATGTTATAAAGCAGCTGCAGCAGAAATACAATGGTCTTGAGTTGGTTACCATAAAAGACGGAACAGTGGCGCATTCCCTTTTAGCTACATTTGGCAGACGGGAAGGTAAACACAAGGTGGTTATGACTGTGGGCGGTTCTCCGGAAGCAAACTTCAATTTGGCGATCGCGGGTTTATTTAAGGAAGAAGGAGCGATTGCCAGCTTGCGCCCATATTCTAAGAATGTAAATAAAACAGTTGATGGAGAAGATGCGTTAGATTTAAGCAGAAGATATATTTTTAGCCCCAGCGAAATGGAAGAATTGCGTATGCTGCGTCCGGAAGATGCCGATGAGATCATTGGCGGTAGAAGACTGTGTACTCAGGAAGATGTTAAGGGCGGCGTGGAAGCCGGCATAGCATTTATTACCAATAACGGTGTCTTCGGAGTAGAAGGCGTAAGGGAATCAGAAGATGGCGGCTACTCGATTACGGTTCTGCGCATCGGTACAGTAGATAATAAACCAAGTGTTTGGTTTGAAGAGAGAAAATTATCTGCGCCAAAAATCATTGAGCTGGTGAACATGTTGCCTCGTCATAACTTCGTTAATGTTGAGGCAGTGCATGCAGCCCTGGCAGGCGTGGTTGAATTGACTTCTAGCGGGGCTGTGGTGTTGGACGAAGCCCGCTTAAGAGACGAACTGATTGACAGGTTGGTATATGACGCAACCTTTAATACTGACCAGCGGATTCAGGCATTGTGCCGTGACGCTATTAGTGGCATCGCAGAAGCGCAAGGCATAACGCTCGAGTCTGTTTATAATCTATACGTAGAAAAGGCAGCTGACCCTGCGCAGTATTCTTTTCCTGCGATAAACATCAGGGGCATGGCCTATAATACCGGCCGGGCAGTATTTGCTTCTGCAAAACGCAATGGCGTAGGAACGATGATCTGCGAAATTGCCAAGTCAGAGATAGGTTATACCGGCCAGCGCCCAGCTGAGTTTACGACTTCAGTGTTGGCTGCGGCGATTAAGGAGGGCTATAACCATCCTCTTTTCCTGCAGGGCGACCATTTCCAGATAAGCCAGAAAGATTATGCAGCAAACCCTGAAGCAGCCAGAGAGTCAATCAAGGATTTGATCCGCGAGGCAATCGAGGCCGGCTTCTACCAGATAGACCTGGATATGTCAACGTTAGTAGACTGGACTAAGCCTACAGTGGATGAACAGCAGAAAAATAACTATAGAGAAACCGCATTGCTTACTGCTTATGTACGCGAGCTGGAGAGAGAACTTGGTTTAGATAAGCGCGGCATTGTGGTTAACTTAGGCGGTGAGATTGGCGAAATCGGAATAGGCTTAGATAAGGCACAGCAGCAGAACAGCACCGTAGAAGAACTCAGGGCATTCATGAAGGGATATAATAGTGAACTGGCACGTCTTAGCCAAGAGTTAGGGTATGTACTTAAACCAATCACCAAGCTTGCCATTCAGACCGGAACCAAGCATGGAGGGGTCAGGGGAGCAAAGGGGCAGTTAGTCCAGGCAAAGGTGAGTTTTAATACTATAGCAGAGCTTGGTAGGGTAGCCAGGGAGGAATATGGCCTTGCCGGGGTTGTCCAGCACGGCGCATCCACTCTGCCTACGGATTATTTTACCATATTTGCCGGTAAAGAGGTTCCTGAGGGCTTTGAGATTACCGAGGAGCTTCTAAATGAAGAAGGTAAAGGAATTATTCGTACTAATCCAGCAGCAGAGGTTCATCTTGCTACTGCCTATCAGGATACTACGATAGACCATGCTGAATTCCCGCAAGACTTACTCCAGCAGATGAGAGGCTTCATATTAGAAAAGTATCCGGTTAAAGAGGGACAGGACCCTGATAAGGTATTTGTGGATAACAGGAAGAACGCCTGGGGTCCGTTTAAACTCAGGCTTTGGAATATGCCTACCAGTGTTCAAGATCCGATCAGGGAGAGCCTGACAGACCAGTTCGACACAGTATTTAATAACTTAGGGGTGAGGGAATCGCAGGTGCGCATTGCCAGGTTAAGAGGCGATGATACTGCCTCGCGCGGAGCAGACAGAGGGTGGATGACCCGGGAAGAACATGATTATACAAACGATTATATCAAGACTGCCATAGAAGAAGGCAGGGCAGTTAGGCTCACGGATTTAGAGGAGGATTTAGGGGTAAGAGGCAACAGAGAAATCTGGGCTATATCTGGCCTCTTAGAAGCTACAGGCTTTAAAGGGCATTATGGAATTAGTACTAGGGCAATATACGTCGACGCAAATTATCCGGTAGCACAACATGAGTTGGATGAGCTTGACGGCATATTAGCTTATGGTAGAAACAAAGGCTGGTCAGAGGATTATCTGCGCCGCTGGCTGACATCAGAAGGCGATGCGTTTGAGGTGGCACAGGTTTTACAGGATATACATGAAAAGGCCACTCCAGTGGATGCGGCAGGTGGCGGGGTTTTGGCAGACTGGCGGCCCAGCTCATTTCCTGAGGTTATGTTAGAGTCATTACGGCCTGTGCGCGGTGCAGCTGACGCTGAACAAACTTCAGCAGCGATGGTGGCCAGGAGAGAACAGATAGGTCCGTTTACCAAAGAGGTCTTGAATGCCGAGGCAGGCGCTGTTAAATCTACCGCAGAATGGTATTTTGACGAAGAGACGCGGGATGGGGATGTTTATGTCCGATTGATAATAGGCGATAAATTCTTTGCCCTAGCAAAAGAAAACACAAAAGAACAAACACTGATGACCCTTGCTTTGCCTCCGGGTTTGAATAATTCCAGAAGTAGTGATGAATATTACTCATTATTGTTAAGTTACGCGGCTTCAGTGACTGCCCGGGAAAACAAGGGGATAGAGTTAATTGAGAAAAATGGCAGCCAATTAAAGGAATATCTATCTCAAGGTATGCATACAGCAGATTTGACTCTGCCGACATTGATAGATGGCAGTTATTCCGGAGCAAATTTACAAGCTAATTGCATCAGAAATTTGTACGGGAGTGACAAGTTATTCCAGATGGAGTATCAGCCTGTTTCGGCAGAGCCCGGCGCAAGGCCTGTATTGTTTACTGAGAAGAAGAGCAGCAGGCCATTAGCCCGTGGCTGCTCTTTTATCGTACAGCCAAAGCGAACAGTATTGATTAACGGTTACGGCGTTATAGGCTCCAAGGCCGCTGATGCCGCACGCAGGAGCGGCTTTGCAGTAGCAGTTGCCGTAAGAAGCGAGCCTAGAATTTCGGATGCCTTGAGCAAGGGCTATCCGGTATATTTTTCCGGTAGTAATACCGCAGAAATGGATAAATTCAAGGATGCAGGCATCAATTTCTCCGGTGCATTAGAAGAGGCTTTAGCCAGCGGGAAGATAGATGCGGTTATTGACGGAACCCCTGGTGGCGTAGGCGCAGCCAACCTGGAAAATACTTATAGTAAATACCCTGATTTAGTGGTTCTGCTTGAGGGAGGGGAAGCAGCCGATGCAGTAGAGGAATCATTTTCAAGCTCTACCAATTATGACTCAGTTAGAGGCAAGAGCCGCGTGCGCATAGTTTCCTGCAATACGACGGGCATGGCCAGAATATACGGACCATTACTTGAGCAGTTTAGATTATATATAGATAATCTTGCCCTAAGAAGGGGTGCTGACCCGGGAGAGACCAAAGGGCCTAATCCGGATTCAGCTGCGATTATCCCTGCCTACCATCATGGCCCAGATTTTCGCACCATTCTCTCCGAAAAGGCAAATGCGAATATTCTGGGTATAAATACCGATGCCGGATTAATTCCATCAACTCACTATCATTTGCATAACGGCACAATCAGTGGTGAGGGAATTACTGTAGATATGGTTAAGGAGATATTAAAGGCACAAAGCAGAGTGGGATTGATTGAATTTCCGAAAGGGCAATTCCAGACCCCCATACTTTTTGAAATCTTTAACAACATGATTCCCGATGCCAACCATCCCTATATTATTCCTGCCCAGGTATTACCTTCAAGCATTGAAGGTCAGGTGAAGATTACCTTTGCGGTTCCTCAGGAATCAAACGTGGTTCCGGAGAATGTAAATGCCCTGCAGGCAGTATTTGGATTCTTCGAAAAGGATGCGGGGATAAGGCTGGTTAATGAGGTTTTAGGCATAGACAGAATCAAGGCGGGTGTAGAAATGAGGCTTCCGACACAACTAGCCCAAGCTGCTGAATCAGATACTTCAAAGAGGGCTGTGCGCGGAGCCGCAAGAGACCGAGATCGGCCAGCCTTGTCCGAATTACAGTCTACTATTCAAACAGCGGAAATTAGTGTTCACAATGCACGGCCTCAAAGATTCGACAACTTTATAAATGCGCTTCGTGAGAACAAAGAGAGCAACCATGGCGTCGTAGTTGTCGGAGCAAATGCGATATTAGAGAATGCAGGAGCCATAAGTGCGCTTAAGATGCTAAAAGGAACCGGATACGAAGTAGTGGTCTGGGCACAGCATGAAGCACAGTTGGAGCTATTAAAGGTAATGGGCATTGAGGAAATCACAAAAACCCTTATCAGCTATGAAAGCAGCCAGAAAAGCCTGGAAGATATATTGAGCGAATACGGCAAATCCGGTATTCCGACTGCGCTGATTGCCTCGCCCTTAGACAGGGTGAATATTGATTTAGATAACATCAAGGGTTCAGGAGTCGAGACAGTAAATCTTCAAAGCCCAGAAGCTAAAGAAACGAAATCGATAAACAGCATGCCGTTAGCTATCGGCCGTGCAGTAGCAAGCCTTACAGAAGATGATTATATAATTAACAGGTTCGAGGAATTAACTCTGGCTTATGTAGATGCCAGACAGGTCTCCTCAGAGGATTTAGCCAAAATCAATAATCTTACTTTGGAACTGCCAGAGATGCCGTTAGTAAGCGTAAGCGAGGAAGTAGCTCAGGCGCAGATAACCTACGAAGAGACTGTGGCGAAGATTTAAGGTTAGTAAAAATATTTTAAAAGAATTGTTTAATATTTTATAAATTGTGCTACAATATGTTATAATGACATAACTGCTTGCCGGTGTTAATGGTTAGGCAAGCGGAATAAAAGTTGTTTTAAAATATAGAATCTGTGTTAGAATACTGTTGTATTAATTAGCAGGAAGATGCAAAAAAGCCACGGAAAGCCACGGGAAGCTACAAAGAGAGGAGGGAGGTGAGTATGAATAACAAGAATTCTGCTGATAGACGCGTATTTGCCAGAATTCCTATCAGGCTTCCGATAAGATTTTTGGCTTCAGGGAGAGATAAAGAAAGCCCGGCACAGACAACAGATATCAGTGCCAACGGGATAGGCCTACTTTGCAAGGAGAATCTTCCGCCCAATACTCCACTAGAAATGTGGCTAGACCTGCCAGAGACGAATAGCCCCTTTTATACCAGAGGAGAGGTTATTTGGTCTGACTCCCCAGCCAGCCCAGCCCAGCAGCGCCTTGGCGTTCGCCTAGATAAAGCTGAACTCATGGGATTGGCGCCAGTGCTGTGGAAATAAGGCTCGGATATTCGGATAACAGCAGAAGTAAATCCTAACTATGCTGGAAAGATATGGCCATTTCAATGATGATGGCAGCGAATTTATTATCACCACGCCTTTAACCCCCCGCCCGTGGATTAACTATCTCACTAATAGCAGGTATTGCGCAATAATCTCTCAGTGTGCCGGCGGCTACAGCTTTTATCAGGATTGCCGCACTGACAGGATTTTAAGGTGGCTTCCGGAGAGCTGGCATTTTGACCGCCCAGGGCGCTATCTTTATATCAAGGAAGCGCAAGGCGAAAAAATCTGGAGCGCTACCTATCAGCCTCTTCGCATAAAACCTCAAGTTTTTCAATGCCGGCACGGCTTTGGCTATACAATCATTGAATCAAAGTATTCCGGTATACATTCAGAGATTAGTTATTTTGTGCCTGAAACCGACGACTGCGAGGTCTGGATTATCCGGATTAAAAATGAGACCGGCAGGATTCGGCACCTGGAAGTTTTTCCCCATATTGAATGGCTATTGGGAGATTACCACCAGGAATTGCGTTACCGCAATATCATGAACCTCTATAACCGCGTGTGGTTTGATTCTGACTCAGGTGTCATCTTCGCCAAAAAAACTGCCTTTTGGCAGGATATGAACATCCGCTCATTCAAGGGCAGTGCCTTTTTTGCCAGTTCCCTGCCGGTTAAGGATTACTGGGTGCGTAAAGACGCTTTTCTGGGTAATTATAATACCGAAGAGAAGCCAGAGGCATTATTTTCAGCTCATGCTTCCAAGAGAAAAGATAAAGAGGTCTGCTCAGGGGAAGACGGAATTGCAA